>NVTY02000009.1 GCA_002401765.2 Thiotrichaceae bacterium | reverse complement strand
TGTTCGTTCTGATTGAGCAAAATCGTAGGAATAGTGGTTCTATTTTGAGGTTTTGAGATTGAAGAACGGGCAAAGACGGGCTGAAGCTGTGATGCAAGAGTCGGAAGTTGTTTCGTGCACGTCCCTAAGATGCTAATTGACGCGCCATGGTATCCAGACCGTCACATCCTTCCATCACGCGATTCACTACCATCCGCGCCTGATAATCACCAATCCCCAGCGACTGCAATAATGATTGGGGAACACTGCTATTTGGCGCATCGCCAATATTGTATTCCTTTAACAGCCTATCCGACAAAGCGACCAATTGAGGATAAACGGCATGCTCACCCTGATAGGATAAATTATTATGCTCCCGAGTCGCCACAATCAACTCTTCAGGCAGTTTCCAGACATCCATCAACCACGCACCAATCTGCCCATGCTCATAGCCAAAAACTTTTTTCTCGATTTCAATCAGATCCGTTTCAGGCTCAGCAATAATAAATTTGTTAAGGATCAAAAATTCTTTGCGAAAAAGGTGCCCGACTAAAACATGGCCAAAGTTATGTAGTAAACCAGCAAGATAAGCGAGCCCCGCAGGCGGGCGAATCTCATCAGCAAGCTCACTACTCAACGCCTGAGTCAGCGCGGCACTAAACACCGCATGACGCCAGAAGGCATCCATATTCAATGGAACATTTTTTGGTAGTTTAAAGGGCCTTGCGGTGGTCACACCCAACGCGAGATTCATCACCATGCTGAAACCAAGCACACGAGAGACGGCCGTCTGTACTGAATCGACCTTGCCGCGATAACTGAAAAATGGAGAGCTCGCATAGCGCATAATCTGCGCAGCCAAACTCGGGTCCATCTCAACAATTTTCACCAGGTCATTTACTGAGGCATCAGGATGAGAGCCTAATTTAATCACCTCCTGCGCCATCGCAGGCATAGTGGGCAGGCGATCAAGCTTTGCGATACGGGCCTTGATATTCAATAACGGTTCAACAGTTTTTTCAGCAGTCATCGCAACATATCCTTCATCTCAAATAACTATAAATTCAGTTTTACGCAAGCGCTAGCGAGGTAATCACACTTATTGGTGCTATCGGCACCAGCACTGAAATCACAATATGAGATGTGCGAATCTTTGATCACGATCAATGAACCAGCGAGAGCCATGTCACACTTTAGCCTCGCCAACAAAGGTACATCGTAAGGCGCTGAAAATAAAAAATTTTTATGCAAATAAAATTAGCGCTGATGGTTAACCATTGCCGCTTTTAGCTAGTGTTTTTTGCTCACCTAATCGCAACAGACTCGGTAACAGAATCAGGGTGAAAATCGTGCTCAGCACCATCCCACCCACAATCACTGCGGCCAGACCTCGGTACAATTCTGTACCTGCCCCCGGCATCACCAGTAATGGTAACATGCCGAAAATACTGGTCAGCGTACTCATCAAGATCGGCCGCAAACGTAGCTGTACCGCCTGTTCAACCGCATCACGCCGCATTAGCCCTTCGCGTTCGGCACTGCGCGTTTGATGCACGAGTAAGATCGCATTATTGACCACCAGTCCAAGTAGGATCACAAAGCCGATCATCGTCAGCAAATCCATCGCCTGTGCAATGCCCAGCATATTCATCAAATAGAGCGTTGCAACACCGCCAACCGTCGCTAACGGTATCGTCAACAGCACCAGTAGGCTATCCAGAAATGAACGAAACAGAGCACTAATCAACAGATAAAGAATCGCAATCGCAAGCAAAAAAGTGCCCGTCATATTGGTCAGCGTAGTCTGTAATTTATCCGCCGAACCGGCATAACGGATAAAACCATCTTCAGGCAGTGCGGCCTCAATCAACGGCGTTACTTTAGCCTTGATTAGCGCCATTCCTTCCTCGACCGACATCCCTTCTGGCAGGCGCACCTGCAAGGTCACGGTACGACGGCCGTCAATCCGTCGCAGCTGATCAGGGCCCGCCGTGCGCACCACATCCACCAATTCACTCAACGGCTGGATACCACCATTCGGTGTCGCTAGCGGGATCGCCGCCAACTCCTCGGGGGTTAACCACGGTTCGCTACGCAGGATCACATCGAGGCGTTTTTCACCATCAAAATAATCCGCGACATAGAGTCCATCCCCCAGTGCACGGACAATACCGCCCATGTCACCACGGCTCCAGCCCACTTCAGCGATCCGACGTTCATTGGGCACCAGACGTAATTCAGGTTCGGCTAGGTCCAACCCAGGATAAGGGCGCGGCATGCTGCCAAACGCCTCGCGCACCGCCATAAAACCTACGCCCCCCGCCTGTAGCAGCGCCTCCAGGTCGCGCCCCTGAATATCGATGTCAATCGAACGGCCGCCGCCTAGCCCACCAAACAACGAGGCCTTGAAAGCAAAACCGATCGTATCGGGAAAGCCAGCAATAATGCCATTGATCAGCGGCACTAACTGCCCGGTCTCCTCGGGTACCACCGTACGCGCGCCCATAAACATGCCTCGCGAAAAGGCGACAAAGAAATAGTTATCAACATGAGGCTGCTGTTCGCCATTTAAATAAGGCGCCATCGCATCTGCCACCTTCTGCCCCATCTCATGCTCCATAAAATCGATATTGGCACCTGGTGGAGGGTTAATAAAACTAAACACCAGATTACGATTACCCTCAGGCAGATAATCTGCTTTCGGTAACATCAGAAAAACCAGCGCCAGCGGTACCGTTAGCAGCCCCACAATCCAGATCAGACGCATCTTTGGCCCGGTAATACGCATAATCCAGGCAGTCATCGCCGCCCACCAGTGACGATGAGGGTCTTCCATTTTAACATCGCGCAACCAGCTCATCGCGGTGGTTGGCAGCACGGTCACCGCGACGATCAGTGAAAAACAGACCGCCACCGCGATCGTCAATGCGAGATCAGCAAACAGCTGCCCTGCCTCATCCGCAAGAAAGACCACTGGCAAGAAGATCGCGACGGTTGTTGCGGTCGAGGCCAGCAGCGCCCCCCATACCTGACTCGTGCCCTGCGCTGATGCCTCAACGGCATCAAGCCCTTTCTCTCGCAGGCGGATAATATTTTCCAGCACCACAATCGCCGCATCAAGCACCATGCCAACCGCAAAAGCGAGCCCCGCCAATGAGATCACATTCAGTGAGCGCCCAGCAGCATCTAATAAAATAAAACTGCCCAACACACAGGCCGGTATCGCCAACGCCACCATCATGGTGGCGCGAAATTTACGGAAAAACCACCACAATACGCCCACCGCCAGCAAGATACCCAGCCCCAGATTACTGATCACCATGGCGATGGAGCGATCAATGTAGATGGTCTCATCATAGACCTGCTCTAGCGACAGGCCTGCTCGCAGCAGCGGGCCTTCACGCAACTCTGCCACTGCCTCGCGCAGCCCATCCATCACCTGCAATACATTCACGCCGGTCTCACGATGTGCATTGACCGCCATCGCAGGATCACCGTTCTGAATGACAAAGCTGCCGCGATCGACCATTGCCACTTCAACTTTCGCCACATCACGCAGGTATACGGGGCTGCCCCCGCGCCATTTTAAGATCATCGCCCCCATATCTTGCGCGGTATAAGCACCTGTGTAACGCACTGTATAACGGCGTTTGCCAACATCTGCAAAGCCAGCCGAGATATCCTCCGCGCCGACCAGTTTCACCACATCCGGCAACTGAATATTAAGATTTGCCGCTTTATAGGGGTCAAAGGTGATACGCAGTTCGTTTTCACGCCCGCCGCGCACCTCAGACATCGCCACCCCCGGCACACGCTCAAAGCGGCTTTGTACCACCTCTTCGATGTAATCCTGATAAGAGGCGATCGGCCGCTCATTGCCATCCATCGGTTTGATAATGAACCACGCAATCGGACGGCTATCGCCACCCACCGAGCTGATCACCGGTTCATTGGCATCCGCAGGGTATTTAGCAACGCGATTAAGGCGGTTCAACACCTCCAGCAGCGCACGCTGCATATCAGTACCGACCACAAAGGTGAGGGTAATCTTGCCACGGCCACGGCTCGCCTCAGAAAGAATTTTGGTCGCACCCGGCAGGCCGCGTAGCGCATCCTCCTGCGGCTCAATGATCTCGGACTCAACCTCTTCCGGTGCCGCCGCACGCCACCCAGTGGAGATACTGATCTCAGGTGCCTGCACCTCGGGAGTCAACTGCACCGGTAGGCGCTCCAGGCTGATCAGCCCAAACAACACCACCAGCAAAAAGGCAACCGCAACCGCAACCGGGTTACCAAGCGATAGACGCGTCAAATTCACTCGCTCGCTCCGCCCATCACGCGAACCTGCTGACCGGGGCGCATACGCTCATTGCCGACAGTCACCACCTGCTCGCCCACCGCCAATTCGCCAATCACCTGAATATAATCACCGGAGGCAACCCCCAGCATCACATTCACTCGCTCAGCACTACTCTCAGCAGTCACCCGATAGAGATAGGCACCGCTACGACGCAACACAATCGCATCGCGATGAACAGTGAGCACCTTCACTGCCTGCGCAGTCGGCACTGCAATCTTCACCCCCTGTCCAGCAGGCCAGGGGTTACCGTCAAGATCAAGCCGCAAGTCCATCAGGCGAGATTGCAAGTCACCCACCGGCACCAATGAACGTACCGTCGCATGGTGCACATCACCGTCCGACAGTACCCGTAACTGGGCACCCTTTGCCACAAATTTAAGCGATGACAACGGCACCATTGCACGCACTTCAACCCGATCCGTGTTCACCAAACGCATCACCTCCGTACCACTCTCAGCCCACTCACCCAGCTGCAACAGCCGCTGTGCGACGGTGCCACTAAAAGGCGCGCGCAATACACTGCGTGCCACACGATCCTGTGCCAGCTTCACCCGCACTCGCGCAGCAGCAAGATCGGCACGTGCAACATCGCGATCAGACTCGGTCTGCTCCAACATCGTGCGCGCCGCATTATTCTGTTTTGCCAGACTACTCAGGCGCTTCAATTCTTTTTCAAAAAAGGTCAAACGTGCCTTTACCTGAGCCAGTCCTGCGCGGCTCTCTTCCACTTCCAGCTTGCGTTGCGTGTCATCGACCTGAGCCAGTTTTGCACCTTGCTCAACACGATCACCAACCTCCGCCACCCAGACCAGTCTTCCCGTCATCTCTGCCGCCACCGCTGCGTCCAGGCGACTCACCACACTACCCGCCACCATGACTGTCGGAGCCATCATGCGTTCGCTCACATCAGCCACCACGACTGGCGCCGCTCGGGAGTCACCTTTGGCAAGGGCATCAGTCGTCGCTAGTATTGATAGCAATACGCCCACGGCAATAAACCCTTTATTCATAGGTTTTACCGATTCACTCACGTTACCCTTCAATGTGTATCCCCACATACGCCACTCTCTTATGCTTACTTTTCATCTAAATCGTACTGTATCGTCCGATACATTGATTGGAAACCCCAATCTGTTCTATTCTCTTATATAATTAACAACCACATCATTAAGATTATCACAGGACAGCCGTTGTTCAACGCGCACCACCATTCATCATTAGTAAGGATCCAGGCATTCGCCATGAGTAACCACTCCCCGATGCAGCCCAGCAACCACCGCACAACTCACCCTCATCCAGGTGCTGCTGACACCTCACCCGAGGTGATACGTCGCTGGATTCGCGCCCTGCCACTGGCCGATCAACGCGCCACCATTCAGCTCACAACAGCGGCACTACGCGACCTCAATAGCTGCCGCATGACGATTGACCAGCGCGCCCATGCATTGGCCCTCTTTAGCCCGCTCATCAACACCCTGATAAAGCGGATTGCGCAATATTATGAGCACTCACGCCGGTCATTTACGTCCAACAAGCGGGAGCACTTCGACAATATTCAGGCCATGCTGGATGAAATAGTTGATGGCTACCTGATCATCATCAATGAATCACCCTTACCATCTCCACTCAGGGCCCATGGTGACGAACAGACTCGCCATAACAAACGTCGCGTACCCGCAGGCAGCGACACGCACTACCTCTGCAGCGCGTTATACCAGGCAATTGAACATTTATCACAACGCCTACTGCACAGTTACCTGGTCTATACCACCCCACCGGCCGAAGTCTGGGGAGAGATCCATCGCCTCTATTACATCGCTGAAACCTACAATATTCCAGCAACCCCCTTCAGCTTTGGCTTTAACACCCTCGCCCAGGCGGGAAAAACACTCTCTATTGAACGCACCTATAAACGCATCCTGCTGTTTTCACTGGCCAACCCTTTCCATCTGATGCCGCATGAAATGACCCGCGCCTATCAATCACTGCGCAGTTGGGCACAGCAATGTAAAATCATCCGTAGCGATTCACCTGAGAAATTACAGGGGCGTTTTTATATCGATCTGGAAAGTGACCAGCCACCCACTCACCACAGCCTCAACCGGCTCGACCTTGAACTGCCATCACTACGACTGCTCGATATCACTGAAATTTTACCCACTGGAAAATACCAACGCACGCTCGATAGGCGCCTGGCGCATGCATTGATTATCCGCCCAGAACGACTCACTAGGCGCACCAAAACAAATAAAAAGATCACCATCGCCAATGGACTCAACGCCTGTCACCATTGCATCAACAGTGAAAGCAGTGCTCAGCATATGATTGGCCCAATCAATCAAGCCAATCCAATTAAAATTGAAACGACTTCACCAACTACCCCCCCCAACACCTTTTCTGCTCAACAAAAAAATAGCAGCCTCGGCGGCCTTGCACTTCACTATAATGACGCCACTCAATACCTCCCCACTGGCGCACTCATCACCTATCGTCCGACGACAGACTCACTCAACGAATGCTGGAATATCGGTACCGTCAAATGGAGCCGAAACAACCTCGACAAAGGCTACGAGCTTGGCATTCAATGCATCGCAGAAGATGGCGCGGCCGTTAAGAGCAGCATGCTTGACTCTAATGAATCCCACCCATCATTACTAACCCCCAATGTCGATCCGCTAACCCACCCGACAACTTTGATCGTCCCTATCAAACAATTTCACATCGGCGATAAATTAAAGATCCATGGTGAAGCCGCTCCGTTTCACGTTGAACTCACTCAACTGATAGAAACCACCTGGGCCTACGCCCACTACCGCTTTAACGTGATTGCCCACCAGCATCATTAAGACCGCAGTCAAGTGATTACCAATCCACATCAGATAAATGCCATCACACCAAATCCCCAGCACCAATTTTCCAGATTCATTCAGCGCTAACGAAATCGGCATGTCTCTGTCAAATAGCACGCAAATACGAAAAGCAAACAGAAGGGGGGAGTAAAATTTAACACCTCTTTTTTGAACTGCTTGTCCACGGCAACTTTCGAATCCATGCACGCCAGCGCGCATCAAGACTTTTCATCCCTTCAGGGGAATTCTGCGCAAACCTCTCAGGCAATGATGGCGCCTTCCGCCACGGAATCAGCCTTGCCGAAGTAATCACTGCTCGCAATGTTTTAAATGCTTTGTCGTTAACCATCATAAACGACATCATCGGCCAGGCCATCATATAATACGAACACTCCACCGCTACCGACGATGAGCGCCACTCTCTGTTTTTGATCGCAAGATATTCAGCCATCGGCCGCAGAAATCCCTCGCATAATTTATGCTGCATAACTTTCACCCACGTTTCGTTATATCCCAGCGAAAATATTCCTTCTCGCACTCGACTATGCTCAAAGGTTTCCGTCATCCCTTCCTTTACCCAAGGGCGCACAAAACTAACACCATCAATTCGATTTTTCATATCACCTTCCGCTGACAACTAGGTTACACCAGATCAATACTCACAAATGATTTTAACCCACCATTGCCAATCAAATGTGCCGACTTTTCAATATCCGGTGAAAAATAACGATCTTTGTCATAAAAAGGAACTTCATCCCGCAACAATGCCTTCGCCTGCTCAAGCGTTGCGGAGCTCTTTAACGGTGCAAGAAAGTCCAATCCCTGACACGCGGCAAGCCATTCAATGGCAAGGATGTTAACTGTATTTTCATTCATCTCTTTCAGCCTACGCGCAGCGAAGGTTGCCATCGAAACATGATCCTCCTGATTGGCAGAAGTCGGCAGACTATCAACACAGGCAGGGTGAGCGAGTGTTTTATTTTCACTGGCAAGGGCAGCGGCTGTCACCTGCGCCATCATAAAACCAGAATTGATACCGCCATTATCAACCAGAAAGGGAGGCAAACCACTGAGTTTTGAGTCGATCAACAACGCCATGCGCCGCTCGGATAACGCACCGATCTCTGCAATCACCAGTGCCAGGTTATCTGCAGCCATCGCAATGGCTTCGGCATGGAAATTACCACCGGAAAGAATCTCACCCTCATCCGCAAACACCAGCGGGTTATCCGAGATCCCATTCGCTTCGGTTAAAATAGTTTTCACCGAATTTCTAATCTGTTGCAGACATGCACCCATGACCTGTGGCTGGCAACGCAGTGAATAAGGATCCTGCACGCGATCACAATCGCGATGACTCTCTTCGATCTGAGAATGGTCAAGCAGGCTGCGATAGACAGCACCAATATCGATCACTGACTGATGTCCCTGCGCACGATGCAGGCGCGCATCAAATGGCACTCGTGAACCCTTCGCGGCCTCCACCGACATCGCACCAATCACGGTCGCAGATGACAGTAAATTATCCGCATAAAACAGCCCTTCAAGCGCAAGTGCTGTTGAGGCCTGCGTACCATTCAGCAGTGCCAACCCTTCTTTGGGTGCCAACACAACGGGTGCCAACTCCGCAACTTGTAACGCCTGCGCAGCTGTAATCTGTTCACCGTTATGATGCGCATACCCCTCCCCCAACAACACAGCACTCATATGTGCCAGTGGCGCAAGATCACCCGATGCACCCACTGAACCTTTAATCGGGACACAGGGGTAAACCTCGTGGTTCAACAATGCAATCAACGTCTTAATCACTTCCAGTCGAATACCCGAAAAACCTCGCGCCAATGAACTCACCTTAAGCACCATCATCAAACGCACCGTGGCATCATCCATAAAACGACCCACCCCAGCAGCATGGGACAAGACGATACTACGCTGTAATGTTTCAAGCTCATCGGCTGGGATTTTTGTATTAGCCAACAAGCCAAAACCGGTATTGATGCCGTAAACCGTACGGCCCTGTTTGATCACGTCATCGACGATCTCGGCCGCGCGGTTGATCGCCACTTCGCTCTTTTTTGGAAATGAAATGGTTAATGCGTCATCATGCAATAGACGAAGGTCATCGAAACTTAACTGCCCAGGTTTTATTTCAAAGGTATTCATACGCAAGTTCCATCCAAACTTAAAAATCCGTCATCCCCGCGCGACCAGCGGGAGTCCCTCAGGGACAGGCCGGAAGCCAGGCAACCATTGCCCTTGGCTTTACCTCTGTTTCTATTCATTACTGCAAGGCTACCGACATCAAATACAATAAATTTAGTTTGTATCTGAATCTCTGGATTCCGGACTACGCCAGAATGACGGGCATTATTTTTCATCGCTATCACCTACCATCGGCAAGTCTAAATCATTTTCTTTAGCGCACTGCTTCGCAATCTCATACCCCGCATCGGCATGCCGCATCACCCCTGTCGCAGGGTCATTCCACAACACACGCTCAACCCGTTTTGCTGCATCATCACTACCATCACAGACAACCGCCAACCCAGCATGCTGACTAAACCCCATGCCGACACCGCCACCGTGATGAAGGCTAACCCAGGTCGCGCCACTGGCAGTACTCAATAATGCATTCAACAGCGGCCAATCAGAGACCGCATCCGAACCATCTTTCATGGCTTCTGTTTCGCGGTTGGGTGATGCAACTGAACCTGAATCCAGATGATCTCGCCCAATCACTAGCGGAGCCTTTAGTTCACCACGCGCCACCATTTGATTAAATGCCAATCCAATACGCGCACGATCTTTTAGACCAATCCAGCAAATGCGCGCCGGTAATCCCTGGAACTGAATCCGCTCACGCGCCATATCAAGCCAACGGTGTAGTGGCGGGTTATCAGGTATCAGCTCTTTAACCTTGGCATCCGTTTTATAGATATCTTCCGCATCACCAGAGAGTGCTACCCAGCGAAATGGACCGATCCCCTCACAAAAAAGTGGTCGAATATAAGCGGGAACAAAACCGGGAAAGTCGAAGGCATTTTGTACCCCCTCATCAAAGGCCATCTGGCGGATGTTATTGCCGTAGTCGAGTGTTACCGCACCGCGATGTTGCAATTGCAACATCGCGCCAACCTGCAGGGCCATCGACTGTTTGGCAGCCTTCACCATCTCGGCAGGGTCTTTTTTGCGCATCTCGATCGCTTTCTTCAAGGACCATTTTTTGGGTAGATAGCCATTCAAGGGGTCATGTGCACTGGTCTGGTCGGTGACAACATCCGGTGTGATATTGCGTGCAACTAGCTCAGGAAATATATCTGCAGCATTGGCCCGTAGACCCACGCTGATTGCTTTTTGATTGGCCTTAGCATCGTTAACCATCTTCAATGCATCATCGAGGCTGGCTGCCTTTTCATCAAGATAGCCACTCTTAATTCGAGCATCGATGCGGCTCTCATCAACCTCAACGGCCAACATCGAAAAACCAGCCATCGTGGCCGCGAGGGGTTGCGCCCCTCCCATACCGCCAAGCCCACCGGTCAAAATCCATTTACCCTCGGCTTTGCCGTCAAAGTGTTTTTTGGCAACAGCACCGAATGTTTCATAAGTGCCTTGCACGATGCCCTGCGAACCTATGTAGATCCACGAGCCAGCCGTCATCTGGCCATACATCATCAAACCTTGTTTATCGAGTTCGTTAAAGTGCTCCCAGGTTGCCCAATGCGGCACAAGGTTAGAATTGGCGATCAACACACGAGGGGCATCTTTGTGAGTACGAAAGACACCAACTGGCTTACCACTCTGCACCAGCAGCGTTTCATTATTTTCTAAACGCTTGAGGGTTTCGACGATCTTGTCATAACAATCCCAGTCGCGCGCTGCGCGCCCAATACCGCCATAGATAATGAGTTGCTCTGGGTGTTCCGCAACCTCGGCATCGAGGTTGTTCATTAGCATGCGCAACGGTGCTTCGGTTTGCCAACTCTTGGCACTCAGTGCCGTGCCGGTGGCGGCTTTGATTGTACGGGATGCATCCAATCGGTTTTTCATCGCCCGACACCTCCATCATCCATTCAGGAATCATTTTCAATATGACTGTATCAGCCATAACAATCCGGCTGGTACATTTATTATCCAGCAGGATTACAGATCATACTACATGATACATTTGTCCACTGCGGTTCAACATCAATACGCAATGCTGAGAGCGTCCCTCCCCATACACATCCGGTGTCAAGCCCATGCACATTTCCAGGTTGACGCATGCCCAACGTAGACCAATGACCAAATAAAATTTGCTGCTGGTCACGCTGATTAGCACGCAGATCAAACCACGGCTGATAACCTGCGGGCTGGCTACCCGGCGCACCTTTTTCTTTAAGTTCGAGTCGTCCTTGCTCATCACAAAAACGCAGACGGGTAAAACAGTTCGTGATAAAACGCAGTCGCTCCCACCTGCTCAAGCGATCAGACCACTGCCGCGGTTTGTTGCCATACATATGATTAATAAACTCGGTGTAACCATCACTACGCAACACCCGCTCTACTTCAGCGGCATGCGAAATGGCATCATCAAGCGACCATTGCGGCAATAGCCCTGCATGCAACATCACATACCCCAGCTGCTCATCTCGATGCATCAACGGTTGTTGGCGCAGCCACGCACAAAGCTCATCACGATCTGGCGCGCTGAGTATCGCTTCCATTCGATCCTTGGCGATTGGCTCGCGCCTTCCCTGAACGACCGCCAGCAGATGTAGATCATGATTGCCAAGAACCGTGATGGCGCGATCACCAAGCCCCTTAACAAAACGCAAGACCTCCAGTGACTTGGGACCACGGTTGACCAGGTCCCCAGCAAACCATAAATAATCTCGCGCCTGATCAAATTTTATTTTATTGAGCAGTTCAATAAGCTCGTCAAAACAACCCTGCACATCACCAATTGCATAAGTTGCCATGGTTACTTTCGAAGCCGTCCTTTAGTCTTTATCTTTATCTTAGCCCTGGCGGCAACACTGCGACCATCTTCTTCCTCTGGTGAGGCCTGCAAAACAAAAGTTGCAGGGCCATCATTGGTCAGTGTGACCTGCATATCAGCACCAAACTTTCCCTTTTGTACATGTGCATGTGCTTTCACGGCCTGCTCATACATATAATCAAACAACTGCTCACCATGCTCAGGCAAAGCAGCCTTATCAAAGCTTGGACGCAGACCTTTTTTTTGAGTATGCATCGCCGCCAATGTAAATTGTGGTACTAATAACAGTTCACAGCGCGTATCTTTTAACCCCCAGTTCATCTTGCCTGCTTTATCGGTTAGGATACGGTAGCCCAGCATACGCTTTAATAGTTTATCCACTTCATTTTCAGTGTCATGCTTTTCGACAGCAATGAAAGCCAGTAAGCCATAGCCAATCTTTGCAATTGTCTCATCACCCACGGCTACACTTGCATGGTTAACACGCTGAATCAATCCTATCATAGCAGCCGCCGGCCCATCGCTGCCGTCGCCTGCACCAATGCGCGCGTGATGCCCTCCTCTGACGCTGAGTGCCCTGCATCATCAATCACTTTAAGCTCGGCCTCGGGCCATGCCTGATGCAAGGCCCAGGCACTCTCCATCGGGCACACGATATCATGTCGCCCCTGCACGATTACCCCGTCGATACCTTTGAGGCGGGCAACATCACGTAAAATTTGATTGACCTCAAGAAAAGAATTATTCATAAAATAATGGTTTTCTATGCGCGCCATGCTCAACGCAGTAAAAGGGTCACCGAGGTGATTGATAACACTTTTCTGTGGCCGCAGTGTCGCTGTTTTTCCCTCCCAAATCGACCACGCCTTGGCAGCCGCCATACGCACCAGTTCATCCTCACTATTCAGGCGCCGGTGATAGGCGGCAACCATATCATCTCGTTCTTCCTCGGGAATAACCCTGACATAATCCTCCCAGTAATCAGGAAATAGCCGACTTGCACCACTCTGATAAAACCATTGAATTTCACGTGGTCGGCATAAAAAAATACCTCGTAAAATTAACCCCTCAACTCGTTCTGGGTAAGTCTGCGCATAAACCAGGCTCAAGGTTGAGCCCCACGAGCCACCAAATAATACCCAACGATCAACGGCTAACTGCTGACGAATCACTTCAATATCCGCGATCAATGCCTGAGTCGTATTGTGCTCAAGCGATGCATGCGGCGTAGAGCGCCCACAACCACGCTGATCAAATAAAATTATTCGATACAATTCGGGATCAAAAAAACGTCGATGATAATCTTCACAGCCGGCTCCGGGCCCTCCATGTACAAACAAAATTGGTATTCCTGAGGGATTACCACACTCTTCCACATGAATCACGTGCGGTGACCCAACCTTAATGGAATGTTGTACGTATGGTGTTATCTCTGGAAAGAGCAGACTCATTCCCCCACCTCCAAAAGTTATCTATTTATTATATAAATATCATAGGTAGAACTATTTATCGCCACCTAAATAGATGCAATAGATCACGTGAAAAAAATAAAGAAATTCCTACAAATAAATACGACTTTGCCTACTACCAATTTACTTTTTTGATTGCTATATTTTTCCGGTTGTTCAGCTCTCCTGCAAAGCTTAGGAACAGAATTTATTACTGGGGCTGAGCACCTTATTTCATCAAGCCTCTACACGCACGTTAAATATTCTTTTTCTCATCAAAATTATGCGGCTAGAGCCCTTTGCTCGATGGCTCATTCCGGCGCTGACAACACGAACAAAAAATCGACCCTAGCACGTGAATGCCGAATATTCAGGCCGCACACAACTACCCGTTATAGCGTTCGAATCAATCCTGACATAATCGTTATAGGAAAAAAAACCGCAAGCGGTTAAGGGCTGCGTAGTAAAAGGACACCACCATACAGTGGCAATAATTTACAACCGCCGGATTTTATTGCGAACCATATCAGCGCGAACAGAAGAAACTCATCTTATCACTGACGCCCCAACCGTTAAGGTTTCTGAGCAACAATCCAGGCCTCATCTCGGTAACCCTGCTGAAGTTCACCAACACGCCCCTCTTCTCGATAAGCCAGCACCTGATAATCACCAAACAATTGCAGCAACTCATTGTCCGCCAGGCGAAAATCACGGCTACGGGGACCACCTTCATTCACATAAGTTTGTGTAAATGTTTGATAAAAAATTAAACCCGACGGCTTCAATGCTCGTTTAATAAGCGGAATCAATGAGCGATCAAGAAAATAACTCACCACGATCACATCATACGATGCGGCTTCCGGGGGTTGCTGCACAATGTCACGCCCCTCAAAGGTTATTGCCAACCCCTTCATGGCTGGCGACGCCTGCAGACGCTCGATCACCACCTCAGAAATATCCCATGCCGTTGTGCTCAGGCCACGCTGCGCCAGAAATCTGGCATTGGCCGCCATACCACAGGCCAGCTCTAGCGCAGTGCCTGCATCAGGTAATAAATGTTGATTCTCCAGCAGCACTCGAACCGCCGAATGCTCACCGTCAACGGCCTTTTGGTAAATCGCATCCCATTTTTTTTGCGTATCACTAATTTTCATCACACTCTCACGGTTAAAACAGACACTACTATTTTCGCCAAAATGCAGGTGTTAACAACACTAACAAAGTAAAAATCTCAAGTCGGCCGAGTAACATTGCAAAACAGAGCACCCATTTAGCCGTATCATTAATCCCCGCATAGTTTAAACCGACATCGCCTAGCCCCGGCCCAAGGTTGTTCATACAGGCAGCTACCGCTGAGAACGAAGTCACAAAATCGAGTCCCGTCGCGGCAAGAATAACGGACATCACGCAAAAACAGACCACATAGAGTGAGAAGAAGCCCCACACCGCATCAATCACCCGACTCGGCAGCGCCTTATTACCAATCTTAACCACAAATTGTGCGTTAGGATGAATCAACCGTTTGATTTCACGCCCGCCCTGCTTCAACAGCAACAACACGCGAATCACCTTCAGGCCACCACCCGTCGAGCCAGCACAACCACCAATAAAACTGGTTAACAATAATAATACCGGTAAAAAAAGCGGCCAATTATGATACTCAGCCGTGGTAAAACCTGCCGTCGTGCCAATCGAAACCGCCTGAAAAATTCCATGATGCAAAGCACCGCCCGGGCTATCGAAGGTGCCGCTGGCATATAAAAAGTAAGAAGTGATCGCAGAGACAAACAATAAAATCATAAAATAAAATCTAAATTCAGGGTCACCCAGATAAGGGCGCAGGCTTAAACCTCGCCACGCCAAAAAGTGAAGCGCAAAATTAACCCCAGCCAATAACATGAAAACGATCGCCACTGCCTCAATCAAGGCGCTATTAAAATAACCGATACTCGCATCATGGGTTGAAAAGCCACCAATCGCGATGGTTGAAAAGCTATGAGCAATGGCGTCAAACGGTGACATGCCAGCCAACCAGTAAGAGAATGCACAGGCAATCGTCAATCCTAAGTAGATGTACCACAACGCTTTTGCCGTTTCAGTAATGCGTGGGGTTAATTTATTCTCTTTCATTGGCCCAGGGGTTTCAGCGCGGTAAAGCTGCATGCCACCAATCCCAAGCATTGGCAAGATCGCTACCGCCAATACAATAATCCCCATGCCACCCAGCCACTGTAATTGCTGGCGATAATAGAGCAGCGATAACGGCATATCATCCAAACCAAAGATCACAGTCGCACCCGTGGTGGTGAGGCCTGAGACAGACTCAAAAACGGCGTCTACAAATGAAAGTTTGGCGCTTAGTATAAAAGGCAGAGAACCGGACAAGCCCAGCACCACCCAAAACATCACCACCACAATGAAACCATCTCGCAGGCGCAACTCTTTTCGATGCGAATGTACCGGCAACCAAAAAATCAAACCGGTGACCATGACCAGCGCAAAGGCATAAAGAAAGGCGTGCAACGAAGATTCATCATAAATCCAGGCCAACATTGCAGGTGGCAGCATGGTTAAACTGAATAGCGCCAGCAGTATGCCGATGATGCGCTGAATCGCTTTATATTGCATGGGTACCGGGCAACAAATAAATATCCATTATGATTAGCATAGGCACATCAAAGAAATGTCACACCCACCTGAAAAAGACGCTCAACTTCTGTGATGCGTTTCTTATCAATTAGAAATAGAATCACATGATCCTCAGCTTCAATCACCGTGTCGTGATGTGCTACCAGCACCTCTTCGCCGCGTACAATAATACTAATACTGGTGCCGCGCGGCAGTTTAATATCCCCAACCGCTCGCCCCACTACCTTGGATGATTTTTTGTCGCCATGTGCAATCGCCTCTATCGCTTCCGCTGCACCACGACGTAATGAATGCACCACCACCACATCACCGCGACGCACATGAGCCAGCAGCCCGCCGATGGTCGCTTGATGCGGTGATACCGCAATATCAATCTCACCGCTCTCAACCAGATCAACATAAGCGGCACGATTGATGAGTGTCATCACCTTTTTGGCGCCGAGCCGTTTTGCTAACATCGCAGAGAGAATGTTGGCCTCATCATCATTGGTCATCGCACAAAAAATGTCGGTGCTCTCAATGTTCTCTTCCAATAGCAGCTCTTCATCGGCGGCATCACCGAGCAATACCAGTGTTTTATCGAGCTCTTCAGCGATACGCTGGGTACGCTCAGCATTGTGGTCAATCAACTTCACCTGGTAACGATCTTCCAACGCTGCCGCCAGCCCTTTACCGATATTGCCACCACCGACCAGAATAATACGTTTGATGGGTTTATCGAGTTTGCGCAGTTCACTCATCACGGCACGAATATCATCTTTCGCAGCGATAAAAAAGACCTCATCATCAACCTCAATGACGGTATCCCCCTGTGGAATGATCGGCGTACCGCGGCGAAAAATAGCCGCCACACGGGATTTAATTCCCGGCATATGTTCTTTTAATTCACGTAGCTCATGCCCCACCAGAGGCCCGCCGTAGTAGGCCTTTACCGCCACCAGTCGTACCAGACCATCTGCAAAATCAAGCACCTGTAGTGCGCCTGGATATTCGATCAGTCGACGCACGTGATCGATCACAACCTGCTCCGGGCTAATCAGCATATCGATCGGCAGTGCTTCCTGCGTAAAAAGCTGAGAATAGGCAATATATTCACGCGCCCGCACCCGCGCAATCTTGGTTGGGGTATGAAACAAGGTATAGGCGACCTGACAGGCAATCATATTGGTCTCGTCGCTATTCGTGACTGCAAGTATCATATCCGCATCTTCTGCGCCCGCGCGACGCAACACATCAGGGTGAGAGGCATGACCAACAACGGTACGCAGATCAAAGCGATCCTGCAGATCATGTAGCGCTTTGGCATTCACATCGACAACCGTAATATCATTCGCCTCTCTAGCCAAATTCTCCGCAACCGAGGCCCCTACCTGCCCAGCCCCAAGCACTATAATTTTCATGAGATTACATCCAGAATCGCCATTGGAGGCGGCAAATGATTTAAATCAAGCTCTATTTCGCGCATAGGATAACAGAAAAATAGTCGACAATTCACCGCTACTTATCGCCTGCCTCTTTCTTTTTATCGATACCTAGCGCACGAAACTTTCGATAAAGGTGCGTCCTCTCAATCCCTGCCTTGCGAGCTACCTGCCCCAAGTTCCCCTGCAATGCTCGCAGTTGATGCTCAAAATAGGCTTTTTCAAACTGCTGACGCGCACCGCGCAGCGGTAAATCAAACTCAATCGGATGTTGAACCTCGCTCTTCTCAAGGGTAATCCCTAACGTGGCCTCCACTTCATCAACATCAACCTCATTATTACCACCAAAAATCATCAAACGTTGTACCAAGTTTTTTAACTCACGCACGTTCCCTCGCCATGGATAATTCGTTAAACGTAACACCGCTGCAGCGCTGAAACGGCGTTTCACTAGATGATCGCTCTGTGCAAACTGTTCTGCATAAAAATCGAGCAGCGCCGCCACATCATCCGCATGATCACGTAACGGCGGAATGTCGAGTGGCACCACATTAAGGTGATAATAGAGATCTTCGCGGAATTTCCCATCCGCAACCACCTGCTTTAAATCACGATGGGTAGCCGCAATAATTCTCACATCAAACGCCACCGGCTCGATCCCGCCAACCCGTAAAAATGATCTGTTTTCTAGCGCACTAAAAAATTTCGCCTGCACACCCGGCTCCATGTCTCCAATTTCACTCAGAAATAACGTGCCGCCATTGGCCTGCTCGATACAACCATAATGAATCGCACCCGCCTCTTCGCTACCAAACAACTCCGCCGCAGAATTAGTATTGGCCACTGAGGCTACGCTCACATCGATGAATGGTTCATTTGCTCGCGAACTACAGGCATGAAGATAACGTGCGAAAAGTTCTTTACCACTGCCAGCCTCACCACTGATCAATACCCAGGCATTATGTTTTGCAATAAGCTCCGTACGTTCACATAATTCACGAATTATTTTGCTGCTGCCGACCGGTTGACCCAGCGGCTGCACTTGACGCCGCAAGCCAATATTTTCACGTTGTAGGCGGTCGGCTTCTAATGCACGCTCGACCACCAACAAGAGTTTCGCCAGCGACAATGGCTTTTCAACAAAATCGTAGGCGCCAAGGCGCGTCGCCTCGACTGCCGTTTCGACGGTACCATGACCGGAGATCATAATCACCGGACTATCAACACCACCGTCAACAGACCATTCTCGTAACAGCGAAATACCATCAATGTCCGGCATCCATACATCTAGTAAAATAAGATTAGGGCGACGCATTCGACGCATCTTGCGCGCCTCCTCTCCATTGGCAGCAAGACTCACCTCGTAGCCTTCATCTTCAAGGATATCTTTGACTAGCTCGCGAATATCACGCTCATCATCAACCACTAAAATATAGGGTACGCTCATGTCTTATCACCATTCTGTTGTTTGAACGGTGTCACATCATTTTCCATAACACCTGCTTCATGCTGTCCTTCTGCCTCCATAGGCGTCATATCTTTCATGACATTTTTCGCCGCCGGTAAACGAATCGTCATACAGGCACCATGTTCAATATTTTCAGCCCAGATCACACCACTGTGTTCTTCAACAATTTTTTTCACGATTGCCAGTCCCAGGCCACTGCCCTTAGGTTTGGCGGTAACATATGGCTCGAAAATATTTTCCAAAATTGTCGCAGGAATGCCAGGGCCACTATCAGATACCAGTAGTTCAACCATCGTGAGTCCACGTTCGCTAAAGACACGAGTCGTCAGCTCAATTTTCATTTCACCATCCACCATCGCTTCCAATGCATTTTTGATCAAATTATGCAGCAGCTGTCGCATGCGACCAGAATCTATCGACACCAGCGGCAGATCATCTTGCAGATCCGTCACGATAGTCACGCCAAAGCGATTGTTTCGATAAAGGTCTAGTACCTCGTCGATTAAATGATTAAGCGCCTGCGGCCGGCGTTCTAATTTTGGCGTGCGCGCATACTCTGAAAATGCCTGCACCATCTCTTTCATCACCTCAACCTGCTGCACGATCGTATGGGTTGATTTATCCAACACCACCGCATCTTCGGGCTCCATCGTCTTCAAGTATTTATGCCGCAACCGCTCGGCAGATAATTGAATAGGGGTCAGTGGATTTTTAATCTCATGCGCAAGACGCCGCGCCACTTCTCCCCATGCCGCATCGCGCTGCGCCTGAACCAGCTTGGTGATATCATCAAAGACAATTACATAGCCACCTTCATCACCTGGCAGTGCCGCGCCACCGCACATCAAAACTTGACGCCCTGTGGCGCCATAAAGGATCACCTCTTCACGCCAGTCACTCTTTCCTTTCGCATCACTGTTTAATTCGGCTAGATGGGGGGTAATCGCATCCGCAAAGTTTTTTAGATACTCGTAACGCCCAACAATTTCATCTAATTCGTAGCCAATGCACTCTTTTGATTCCACGCCCAGAATATGCCCAGCCGCCACATTCACCGTATACACCATACGATTCACATCGAGCGTTAACACCCCGGATGAGAGACGCGCCAACACTGCCCATAAATAGGCGCGTTCTTGCTCTGCCTGCTGCTGACTATTACGCACATCTTCTTGCGCCTGGGCAATTTTAAGCGTCATATCATTAAACGACTCAACAAGGAAGCCAAGTTCATCGCCAGAGTGCATCGGTAAGCGTTTGGTATAATCCCCTGCCGCTACTGCACGGGTACCAATGGCCAATACTCGAATCGGTGTTACCAAGCGACGCGCAGAGAAAAAAGCGAGCCACACGGCCATCAATACACCCAGCAATAACACCAGCGATAACATCAAAATGAAACTATTCTTTAATGGATCACGCAACAGCAAAAGCTGTTGGTACTGCATGTAAGCGGATTCAACACTGTTCGCCAGTACGCTGACTCGATCTGAAATAGGATAAAGCGCCTGTAAAAATCGCGTATCCAACAGAGGTGTTGCAGCGGGGATCGGTATCACCACTCGCACATAGAGCCCGTTATCACTTAAGGGATCAAGCGAGGCATAGGCACTGCCACTCTGCCGTACCTGGCGAACCACCGACTCATTCGGCAGGTCCGGCACAATATTAGCAGGATTCACACTACTCGATGCAACAACATGCCCACCGCCCATAAAGAGTGTTAATTCCGATGCGCCATCACTCATTCGCAATTCATCAAGCAGCCGAGGTAATCCAGCATCACTGGAACGCTGCAGCTTACTGCGCATCTGTTCAGTGCGCTTCATCAACTCACGTGAGCGCGTCTCTAATGAGGCGCGACTTAACGCTAATGCGTTATCAAGTGCACTCTCAACACGCACATCAAACCAACTATCAATACCACGCTGAATAAAACCAAGAGAGAAATAATAAACCAGTGACACCGGTGCCAGCGCCAGTAAAACAAACATCAACATCAGGCGCACGGTAAGGCGGGACCCCGTTGCCCGGTTGCGATATTGGCGTCGCAAGCGCAACAGATTAGAGGTGATCAACACCAGCAGCGCAACCAGTCCAAGCAGGTTAACCACCAATAGCAACATATAAAGGCGCCCAAACTGCTCTGAGTTCTGCGTTGCGGCACTCATTAGAAAAAGCGACAGTAGCAATAAGATCGATAGCAGTGCTACCGGTATGGCGCCAGAACCAAGCCGCTTCAGTTTGGCAATATCCACGAATACCACTCACTGCTTAAATGCCAGTCGGCAGAAAAATATGCGCGCAGACGTAGCGGCGTTGGCAATGCGCCCACGTCCACCGACGCCCGCATTGAACCAACATATTGGCCATCTTTGTCTAGCAGTTGCTTATCCAGCACGGGAAGGTCAACCACCGTTCCCAACAGCGTCAGGGCCACCTCCAGCGTTGGAAAGCTATGCTGAGATCCGCTATTAAGATTAGTCACCAAGTATTGCCGAGTCAGGGCATGATATTCGAGTTGATAGCGCTGCACTAGCTGGGCAATTCCCGCGTCCCAGATAAATTTTCGGCTGCGTTGGAACTCAATATCAAGCACCACCACGATCGGCACACCACGGTGCATCACCTCTAGCACCTTGTCGCTCAATTCATAATCGATACGTGCATTGAGATAGTAGACCTTATCAATCAGCTTGACCTTGACCTCCGCGATATCAAAACGCGCCTCGGCCAAGGCAAGATTAGAAAATATCGACAACAACACCCCCACGATAGCCGGCACCACCTGATGCAATAATCGGCTAGTCATTCCTTGCTGCCTCGCTGTGGCGCTTAAATACATTTTCTATCCAAGGTTTTTCAGCAGTGGCGCATAATAAAAGCCATCCATGCCATCATCACCAGGCAGAATCTGTCGCCCTATCGGCATAGCGCGCCCCCACGAAGCCGACACTATCGATGCTGCTGCATCATGATGGGTTTCCAAGAATCTTTCAATCTGAAGATGATTTTCCTGCGGAAAAATTGAGCAGGTCGCGTAAAGCAATAGGCCACCCGGTGCTA
Source organism: Thiotrichaceae bacterium (assembly GCA_002401765.2). Lineage (GTDB taxonomy): Bacteria > Pseudomonadota > Gammaproteobacteria > SZUA-140 > SZUA-140 > SZUA-76. Next base: position 87,617 of record NVTY02000009.1, on the reverse strand, counting down.
GCAACGGCCACATTGCGGCAAGAATTTCACCCTGCAATGCCACTAGCGCCTCAATGTCTTGTTCATGACGCAGTTGCTTAATATCCGGGTGACGACGTATCACACCTGAAGCAGAACAAGGCGCATCCAGCAAGATACGATCAAACAGTTTACCATCCCACCATTCATTGGGACGACTAGCATCACCACAAATAACCTTCGCCTGCAGCTTAAGACGCGCCAGATTTTCGCCGACACTTTGTAGACGCTGTTCATCAATATCAATCGCCACCACTTCTGCCACCTGTGCTGCTTGCTCAAGTATATGACAACATTTACCGCCCGGTGCTGAGCAGGCGTCGAGCACACGCTGTCCCGGCTGCAGACCCAGCAGCCACCCCGCTAGTTGCGCGGCACCATCCTGCACAGAGGCATGCCCGTCGCTAAAACCAGGCAAGCGCTCCACATCGACTGACTGTTCCAGCATCACGGCCGACGGTACATGCACCATCGCCGTTGCTGCCATGCCTGCATCTTGCAGGCGCTGAAGATACTCATCCCGCGAACCATGTACTGGATTGATACGCAGCACCATCGGCGGATATTGATTATTGCCTTCGACAATCGCTTGCCACTCACCAGGCCAACACGCCTGAATCATCGTTAATAACCACGATGGATGGGCATATTGCCCAGCAGGCGTGCTATCCGCCTGCGCTAATAATTTTTGTTCACCACGCTGAAAATTTCGCAGCACCGCATTGACCAGCCCTTTGGCCCACGACTTGCCCATTGAATTGACTGCGTCAACGGTCTCAGTCACCACCGCATGTGGTGGAATGCGCATATATATTAATTGATAAAGTCCCAATAAAATTAGACATTCAACATCGCGATCTTTACGCTTAAGCGGCTTATTTAATAGCTGCCTAGCCACTGCCTCTAGCCGCCCTCCGTAACGCATTACGCCGTAACAGAGCTCCTGCGTCAGTGGTCGTTCACTCGGATCGGAAAGTTTTGCCAGCTGTTCAGGCAACGACACACTGAGTGAGCGCCCATCAACCATCACACGCAACAGCACCTTGACTGCCACCACGCGCGCCTTCATCTGTTTTCTCACGTTAGCGTTTACCCAGCTGGGCGCTAACCTTCAGCGCATAAGCATTCAAAAAATCACCACTACTGACCTGCCGACCACCCGGCAGTTGCACCTTTAGCAGCCGCAGCAAACCATCACCAGTGGCGATATCGATTCCTGCTTTGTTGGTTTCAACCACACTACCTGGCGCTAAATCACTGGCGACAGGGATCGTAATCGCCTGCCAGATGCGCAAACGCTGCCCATCTGGCAACAGCGTATAGGCCACGGGCCACGGGTTAAAGGCGCTGGCCTGGCGACGAATCTCCAGCGCAGGGCGGCTCCAATCTACCAACGCCTCTTTTTTATCAATCTTACTGGCATAACATGACAACGCATCATCCTGCGCTTCGCTGCTCACCGAGCCATCGCTGATTTTCGCCAATGTACTCAATACTGCCTCCGCACCCAGTGTGGCAAGGCGATCATGCAACTGGCCACCACTATCATCCGCTGTGATTTTACAGCTGCGTTTTTCTAGCATCGCACCAGTGTCTAGCCCTTCATCCATCTGAATAATCGTCACCCCACTCTCCGTGTCTCCAGCAATGATGGCACGTTGAATCGGTGCCGCACCGCGCCAACGTGGTAACAATGACGCATGGATATTGATGCAGCCAAAACGCGGTGCTTGCAGCACCTCAACCGGCAAGATCAGGCCATAAGCCACCACCACCATCACATCTGCGCCATGGGCCGCCAACACGGTCTGAACATCCGCATCACGCAACGTCAATGGCTGATAAACCGGCACCTCATGCGCTAATGCCACCTGCTTCACTGGCCCAGCCGTCAGCTTACGGCCACGCCCGGCAGGACGGTCGGGCTGCGTATAAATAGCACACACCTCATGCTCAGATGCCAGCAGCGCATGCAATGCCACCGCCGCAAACTCAGGGGTACCGGCAAAAATAATTTTCAATCGTTCCAAACTTCCCTCTCCATCCGTCACACGGGCTGATCGACCTACCTAATTACATCGAAAAACGGCGCTGCTTTTCCATCTTTTTCTGAATGCGTTTACGCTTAACCTCACTGAGATAGTCGACAAAAAGCTTCCCTTCAAGGTGATCGGTTTCGTGCTGAATACAGACAGATAACAAGCCCTCTGCCTCCAGCTCAATCGATTTCCCATCACGGTCTAGCGCCTTCACCTTGACCTGATTCGCACGCTCCACATTCTCATGAAGCCCCGGCACTGAAAGACAGCCCTCTTCCATCACCTCTCTACCATCATGCGAAATAATTTCAGGATTAATCAAGCAGACTGGCGAATCCCCTTTAGGCGAAACATCAATCGTAATAATCCGCTTTGTCACATCCACCTGAGGTGCCGCCAAACCGATGCCTGGTGCGGCATACATGGTCTCCAACATATCATCCAGTAGCTGGCGAATTTCATCATTCACCACCACTACCGGCGTAGAAATCAGCCGCAAACGTGGATCGGGGTAACGCAAAATGTGAAGAAGTGCCATGAACTGTCCGCTAACCTATTAAATATCATTAATTTTAAAGTGATCGAAGGACGTGATGATACAGAACTTTACCCTATTCACGCTATATATTGGCGTGCATTAAGGTTTCCGCTAAACTCGGTCGAAAACGGGATGTTGCCATGATGATCATTGATAATGAAAGAGGCGTTCATGTTTAAAGGATATATCTTACCCAGCCTGTTAATGCTCGCGCTGCTGATGCCGCCGTCGGTGACGATCGCAGATAACCTCAATCTCAAGGAGGGGCATCCAGACCAACACAGCGTCGTCAACGGCGACACACTATGGGACATATCGGCAAAATTCCTGCAGGATCCGTGGCGATGGCCAGAAATCTGGGAAGTAAACCCAGCGCTGGAAAACCCCCACCTTATCTATCCTGGCGACATCATCTTTCTCAGCTATGTCGATGGCAAACCCGTGCTAAAAGTGAATCGCAGCGAAACCAGGATCGCTGGCGGCCCAAACACAGTCATCCTCTCGCCGTACCCGCGCATCTCCACACTGGATCACGCCATTCCAATGATCCCATATGATGCGATACGTCAATTTCTTGATCATCCCTTTATCATGACGCCGGAAGAGGTTGAGCATGCCGCCTATATCACCGCAAGTGAAGAGGGACGCCTCATCAGTGGTAATGATCATAAGATCTATGTACGAGGCCTCCCCAATACTTACTCTGAATTTGACGTCATTCGCCCCGGCACCCCTTACTACAACAATCCAAAACGCAAAAAAGAGATCCTTGGTTATGAGGCAATCAAACTCGCCACTGCCAAAGTCGAAGCATTTGGCGACCCTGCGACCTTGCGCATTAAACATTCAGCTAAAGAAGTCCTTGTCGGCGACCGTTTGGTTCCTAGCCGACAGCAAGACATCAGCCAAAACTTCAATCCTAAAGCACCTAGCAAGCAGGTCAGTGGGCAGATTATCTCGGTACCAGCCGGTATCACGCGCGTTTCACAATTTCAGATTGCCGTCGTCAACATAGGCACCGTGGATGGACTCAAAACTGGCAATATTCTCGCTGTGTTCCAGCAAGGCAGGGAAGTACGAGACCCGATAACAGGCCAAAAGGTTCAATTACCCGATGAGCGGGCAGGGATTATGATGGTCGTACGCACACTAAATCGCTTCAGCTACGCACTGATCATGGAAGCATCGCGCGACATTCGCCTCTATGATATGGTGAGAAACCCATAACCCAGCGCCAAGCGGGTTAAACCATATCAAACTTTAAGAGAGGAACAGCGCTCACACGACATCGTTCGTGTCCACATCTGTCTCAAACGATGAAACCAGAAAAAGGAATTTCTGTTTCGGAAGATGACCTTGCCTACTGGCTGGCCCTACTTCTCACCCCTGGCATTGGCACTCGCCGCTTTCAGGCACTGCTGAGCCACATGGGTTCTCCGCGTGAAATCTTCAATACCAGCACTCAACAACTGATTGATACCAAGGCGATACCCAAAAACATCGTGCCACGCCTATCAACACCTAATTGGCCGCTCGTCGAAAAACAACTCCACTGGCAGCAACAGCCTGGCCACCACATCATCACCTGCACCGATTTAGCATACCCAGCGTTATTAAAGGACATAATCGATCCACCACCGCTGTTATTTATTCAAGGCAATACTGAAATACTGTCACGACAACAAATTGCGATCGTCGGCAGCCGTAATCCGAGCCACGACGGCAGTGAAAACACCTTCGCCTTTGCACGCGATCTCACTCGCCACGGCTATGCTATCACCAGCGGCCTGGCATTAGGGGTCGATACAGCCGCCCACAACGGCGCCTTGGCAAGCAACGGCACGACCATCGCAGTAATGGGCACAGGCCCCGACCATCGCTACCCTAACAGCAACCGCATATTGGCTGAGAAGATCCTCCAAAATGGCGCCCTGGTGACGGAATTTCCACTCGGCACGCCGCCACTCGCAGAGAATTTCCCGCGTCGCAACCGGATTATCAGCGGCATGAGCCTCGGCGTACTGGTAACAGAAGCCGCCCTACGTAGCGGCTCGCTGATCACTGCTCGCAGTGCACTGGAGCAAGGACGCGAGGTCTTTGCAATCCCCGGATCGATCCATAATCCGCTCGCCCGCGGATGTCATTCACTGCTACGAGATGGCGCAAAACTCGTTGAAAACACTCAAGATATCATCGAAGAACTCGGCGCACTGAGCAGCATCATGCCGACGCTGGAGCAGCCACTCACCCTGCCGCTTTTTTCCAAGCCGCTAGACCCTAACGAACAAAAGGTTTTAAGCCGTCTCGGCTTTGATCCTAGCTCCATCGATACCCTAGTAGCGCGCACCGAATTGACTGCGGAGGAACTTTCCGCCATTCTTCTAGTCTTAGAGCTACATAACTATGTAAAAACAACCCCCGGCGGCCATTATGTGCGCAACGGGATGAACACTGGGAACTAAGGGCTATTTGATGAAAGAAAACATGCTGGACGTACTGATGTACCTCTTCGAACACTATATTAGCGAAGAGTCTGAAGTCAGCCAGGACCATGCTTCATTAAAAATCCGCCTCGAAGAGGCTGGCTTCTCTCAAGGCGAGATAGGCAAGGCCTTCCGCTGGCTTGAAGACCTCTCAGAGCAACGAGAAGCCGGTGCCTTTGGGCAGAAAGAGATTCCATCGACTCCCGGCACCATGCGCGTCTACAGTCCCAGTGAGCTTGATCGACTGGAAACAGAAAGCCGCGGGTTTCTGTTGTTTTTAGAACAAACCAACGTGTTAACACCCATCACACGTGAATTGATCATTGATCGCGCACTGGCTCTCGAAACCAGCACCATCGACATAGACGATATGAAGTGGGTCGTTTTAATGGTGCTCTTCAATCAGCCAGGCCAGGAAGCGGCCTACAGCTGGGTAGAAGATATCGTCTTCGATGACATGGAAACGACTCTCCACTAAAGTCCGGCTTAATCACACAGCGAGATAGGCCGCTAACCGGAATGCATGAGCTTCCGGCGCGACCTGCCAGATTTTCCACCGACTAATCAACCCAATAACGTACGGCACCTGAATGAGCAAAAACCTTGTCATCGTCGAATCACCGGCCAAGTCAAAGACGCTTAAAAAGTATTTAGGCGAAGACTTTGAGATCCTTGCCTCGTACGGCCATGTGCGTGATTTGCTACCGAAAGAAGGCGCTGTCGACCCTGAAAATGACTTTGCGATGAAATACCAGCTCATCGAAAAGAATGCTAAACATACCGACGCCATCATCAAGGCGCTAAAAAAAGCCGACAACCTCTATCTCGCAACAGATCCGGACAGAGAAGGTGAGGCGATTTCGTGGCATCTACTCGAAATCCTGAAAACGAAAAAAGCATTCAAAGGCGTCAAGGTCTATCGCATCGCCTTTAATGAAATCACCAAAAAGGCAGTTAACGACGCGGTTGCCAATCCACGCGAGCTGTCGATCGACATGGTCAATGCACAGCAGGCACGACGCGCCCTCGACTATTTAGTGGGCTTCAACCTGTCACCACTATTGTGGAAAAAAATCCGCCGCGGGCTTTCCGCTGGCCGCGTACAAAGCCCTGCGCTGCGCATGATCGCCGAGCGTGAAGATGAGATCGAACGTTTTGAAAAACGCGAATACTGGTCCATGGAGTCCGACCTCCAAACCAATAACAAAAAGAAAAAAGAGCTATTCAGCGCCAAGCTAACCCATCATAAAGGTGAAAAACTGGAACAGTTCAGTATCACCGATGAAAAAACGGCCACCAAGGCTGAAAAGGCGATCAACAAGGCAGCCTCTGGCAAGCTGACCGTCGAAAAGGTCGAAAAGAAACAGCGTCGTCGTAATCCGGCTGCGCCATTCACCACCTCGACCCTGCAACAGGAAGCGTCGCGCAAAATCGGTTTTACCGCACAGCGCACCATGCGCACCGCGCAGCAGCTTTATGAAGGTATCGATATTGGTGATGAGGCAATCGGCCTGATCAGCTATATGCGTACCGACTCGGTTAATTTAGCAGCCGAAGCGGTTGAGCAACTGCGTGAACTGATCACCGAGCGTTACGGCAAAGAGAATTTGCCTGACGAGCCAAAGGTCTATAAGACCAAGGCAAAAAATGCACAAGAGGCACATGAGGCGATTCGCCCAACTGTCGTCTCGCTTGACCCGGATTCGATCAAAGATAAATTAAGCCCCGATCAATACAAGCTCTATAGCCTGATCTGGAAACGTACCGTCGCCTGTCAGATGGTGCATGCCACCATTAATATGGTCGGCATCGACCTCAACGCGGGCAAAGGCAATACCTTCCGCGCCACCGGTTCGACCATCGTCAAACCCGGTTTTATGGCGGTCTATCAAGAAGGGCTTGATGACAGCAAAGAGAAAGAAGGCGACGATGAAAAACTACTGCCGCCGCTTAAAGAGGGCGATGAAGTTGAGCTGCTGAAAATACGCCCAGAACAGCACTTCACTGAGCCACCACCGCGCTACACCGAGGCGAGCCTAGTCAAGACACTGGAAGAGCACGGCATCGGTCGACCATCGACCTATGCCAGCATCATTTCGACCTTACAGGCACGTGATTACGTCGAGCTCGACAAAAAACGCTTCAAACCGACTGATGTGGGCCGCGTGGTGAATAAATTTCTCACCGAGCATTTCACCCAGTACGTCGATTACAACTTCACTGCGAATCTCGAAGATGAGCTCGATGCGATCTCACGCGGCGAGAAAGAGTGGATTCCGCTGATGAGGGACTTCTGGACGCCCTTCAAGGCGTTGGTGATCGACAAAGAAGAAAGCGTTCAGCGTAAAGATGTCACCCAAGAAGCGATGGACGAACAGTGCCCTAAGTGCGAAAAACCACTGTCCATTCGCCTTGGACGACGCGGCCGCTTTATCGGCTGTACCGCCTTCCCGGAATGCGACTACACCCGCAACCTCGGCGACGACGATGGTGAAAGCACCGAGCCTGAAAAGATCGAAGGGCGTAACTGCCCAAGCTGTGAATCAGACCTGATCATCCGTCACGGTCGCTACGGCAAGTTTATCGGCTGCAGCAACTATCCAAAATGCAAACATATCGAGCCGATCGAACAACCCGCCGACACCGAAGTGGAATGCCCTGAATGTAAAAAGGGCACGATCCTGCAGCGCAAATCACGCTACGGCAAGATCTTCTTCTCGTGCAGTGGTTACCCTGATTGTAGCTATGCGATCTGGAACAAGCCGGTTGCACGGCCTTGTCCGGACTGCGACTGGCCAATCCTGTCACTCAAGACCACTAAGCGCAAAGGGACTGAACTGGTCTGCCCGCAAAAGGAGTGTGGTTATACCGCACCCGCTGATGAAGAAGGCAACCCAACTAACGAAGAGTAACTGTCACACGCCACTTCTCAGTGGCTAAACGGTTATTGCATACAAAATACCCGCGGGTTTTATAATGCAGGAGGATTTGAATCTAACCTTGATCCTATTGTGGCCAGCGTGCCTCAATCATGCTCTGCAACTCAGCAATCCCTGGGAAATTCGGGCTGAGCGCCGACAGTTGGGATAGCGTTTCACGCGCCTTTTGCTGCTGATTGTCAGTGACATAGACAGCACCGATCATAAAGTGTAGATGTGGATCGTTGGGGCGCCCCCCTGTCGCAGCCTCAAGATAGGCGAGCGCCTCCTGTGGCCTGCGCTGTCGCATCAACACCTGCCCGATCCATTTATTGGCGATCGCACTGTTCTTCAATTTCAGCGAACTGTGAAGCATTGCTAATGCGGTGTCGAACTCGCGAATATCAAGCATCCCTTTGGCCGCGATCAGGTACTGCTCCGCATCGTAGGGCGCGGCACTGATCAGCGCCTGATATTCACGCAGCGCCAGTCCATGCTGCTCTTTCGCGGTGTAATGCATGGCCAGTTCGATATGCGCTCGCTTAAAGCTCATTTGACGCTGCACAACCTTGTAGGCAAGGATCTCGGCTTCATTGCTGGGCTGGTAATGCTCAAAGGCATCGCCTGGTTCATCCAGTGGCGAAAACGGCCAGCTGTCCATCAAGTGGATAATACGCAGGCGGCCCAGCGCGCGATCAAGTTCACTGACGGGCCAGCGTGCTGCGTAGAATGCTGCCGGTTGGATGCGCGACTCATCCCAGTGCTCGCTGATGAAACGATGCTCACGCAGACTATCAAAAAAGGCTTCGGCCAATAGATGCGCCCCCTCGACATTTGGATGCAAATGTTCGAGCATTAGATTGCTCCCGATAATGCCGTTTGGTGAGGCCTGCTCGAAATAGCGTTTCATCGGGACAACCGGCACCTCAAAGGTGTCCGCCACCTGATGGATAATCTCATTGAACTCCTCTGTCGCACGAAAACGCAACGCATCAAGATCCTTCGCGCGGTAGTATGCTGTCCGCGCGAGGTCATATTTCCCCTCACCTTCCAGTTGACGCGCATCTTCATACACCACATCTGCCTGCGGGTAGCCCTCTACCTCAACCGGAATGAACGGTGCCTGGTCACGCACATTGCTAACCAGCTCACTAACCACCACCGGTACGCCCACCTCGCGGGCACGCTGCAAAATATCATGCATATTCTGCCGATAATGCGCTCGCGCCCTACGATAAACGGCATCGTTATAGGGCACGCGCTGCTCGCCGATCATGCGTCCCATCAATGTCGGGTAGCCGCTGAAGTCGATGGTCTCCACATTTAGCCATTGCCCCAGCGTGATAAAAAGATCACGCAAGCCCTGCACCGTCTTGAAATGCAATAGCGACAGATAGGTGTTAACCAGCCAGCGCGACTGCCCCAGTGACTCGGTTGACGCTGCCCCCAGCGCACCGTAGAACTCGTTATGCCCCGCGTAGATCAGGATCGCGTCGGGCTGCTGGGCAACGATCTCATCAATAAAATCCAGCAGAGTAAAACTGTTGACTGCGGCAATCCCGGTATTGATGATCTCGAGATGACGATTAGGGAATGCATCCGACAGACGTTGTTTCAAGATGCGGGAAAACATCGCATTGTTCGGGTAGGGCCAGCCAGCCGCCGTTGAGCCGCCCATCACAAAGATGCGATAGCTGTTCGCCGGTTTATCTTTCAGAAACAGCTCATACGCCGGACGCGGCGTTCGCCCAACCCGAGAGAAATACCGTTTAGCCACCGCTGGATTAACCTGCAGATAGTCGGCATCGGCATGCCCCTCGGCCACCGGCACAAAAAGCGCCAGCTCCTCGCCATAATCAAAATAGCGCAGCCCACTCTCCAGCAGCGCAAAAAAAAGCAGCGGAAAGGCGAGCATCAAGCAGCGGAAAATATGCAACCTGGTTTTACTGATGGCCTGCGACATGATTCCCCGACAATGCTGCATTAGGGAACCTCCGATTTATTCATGAACGGATGCTCTGAGTCCAAAATGGGCCACTGCGGCGTTGGAAACCTTGATAATAGCCCGCTATTATCTGCGATTTCCGCCTTACATTGGACCATTTTGAATCTCATATCATTCCGCCCAGAATTAATCAGAGGCCCCTTAGATTTAGAAACGTTGATGAGACCAGTCAGTTTCCCGACTCGCCCAAATATTGTAGCGGTTCGCCGCGTCAAATGTTTATGGCATGATAAACTGCATCGAGTGCAGTGCTCCTTAAGGATAGCGCTCACCGTACCGACATATCATAAGACATCCGTACACCCATAAAATAGCTATGACACACCATTACAGGCAGGAAAGACAGTTTGCTATCGCGCTGTCCATCATCTTAACCATCATCGCCCTGTGGCCACTGATGGCCAGCGAGGCGCCGCGCTGGGGCCTGCTATTCATCGCCACGGCTGCTATCTTAGCGGCCGCATGCCTGCCACGTGTGTTTAGCCCCATACTCAAGGTCTGGCTGCCACTCGGCCATCTGCTGGGAATACTCAACACCTGGCTGCTGCTAGCACTGATCTTTTTCCTGCTAATCACGCCGATGGCGCTGCTGTTCCGCTTGTTGCAGCGCGATGAATTAAAACTACGACATGGCACCCGTGGCGACTATTGGGTGATGCGTAACGACACCATCACCCCGCAATCATTCCGAAACCAGTACTGATGGAATTTCTCAGTGAACTGTGGGACTTCATGAAGGCCCGCAAGAAATTCTGGTTGCTGCCCGTCATTCTCATGCTCCTGCTACTCGGCAGCCTGATTGTCTTTGTACAGGGCAGCGCCCTCGCGCCTTTCATCTACACGGTTTTCTGAGATGTGGATACTGGGCATTTCTGCCTATTATCACGACAGCGCCGCCGCACTAACCAACGACGGCAGGATTGTCGCCGCCGCGCAGGAGGAGCGCTTCTGTCGCGAAAAAAACTATGCAGGTTTTCCGCAGCAGGCGATTCAGTACTGCCTTGCAGAGGCGGGACTGACACTCGATGAGATCGATAATGTCGTCTTTTACGACAAGCCGTTCCTGAAGTTCGAACGCCTGCTGGAGACCTATCACGCTTTCGCACCAATGGGTTTCCGCTCCTTCGTCACCGCAATGCCGCTATGGCTCAAAGAAAAGCTGTTTCAGAAGCGCCAGCTGATCCAAGCACTGCAAACGCTGGCACCGCAGTTTGCAGTAGAAAAACTGTTATTCTCGGAACACCATCTGTCGCACGCCGCCTCGGCGTTTTATCCCTCGCCGTTCGAGAAGGCGCTGATTCTGGTGATGGATGGGGTCGGTGAGTGGTCCACAACCTCGGTGATGCTTGGTGATGGCCGCACCATCACCCCACTTAAAGAGATCCATTTCCCGCATTCGCTGGGGCTGCTCTATTCGGCCTTTACCTATTTCACGGGGTTCAAGGTCAACGCGGGCGAGTACAAACTGATGGGGCTTGCCCCTTATGGCGAGCCCGTTTATGCCGACCTGATTCGCGAACACCTGATCGACATCCGAGACGACGGTTCGTTTCGTCTCGATATGCGCTATTTTAATTACTGCACCGGCTTGACGATGACCAACCGTCGCTTCGAGCGCCTCTTCGGGCGGGGCCCTCGCGCCCCTGAATCCGAAATCACGCAGATGGATATGGACCTGGCGTGCTCGATCCAGGTGGTGACCGAAGAGGTGATATTAAAATTGGCCCGTGCACTGCGTCACGAATACGGCATTGAAAACCTCTGCATGGCAGGCGGAGTTGCACTCAACAGCGTGGCCAACGGCAGGTTATTGCAATCAAAAGTATTTGAAAACATCTGGATTCAGCCCGCTGCAGGCGACGCAGGTGGTGCCCTCGGCGCAGCACTCGCCGTCTATCACCTGCATCATCAAAGGCCGCGCACAGTGGCTCATGAGACAGATGGTATGCAGGGGGCTCTCCTTGGCCCGTCATTCGACGATGCAGCGATTATGAAGCGGCTCGATGACCTCGGCGCCTGCTACCAGACACTCGACGAAGAGACGTTGATTGAGCAAGCAGCACAGGCCCTGGCAGACGGCAAGGTGATCGGCTGGTTTCAGGGAAGGATGGAATTTGGCCCGCGTGCGCTCGGCGCACGTAGCATCCTCGGTGATCCGCGTTCAGCGCAGACTCAGGCGGTGATGAATCTCAAGATTAAATTTCGTGAGTCCTTTCGACCGTTCGCGCCATCGGTGCTGCGTGAAGATGTGGCAGAATATTTCGAACTGACCGGTGATAGCCCTTATATGCTTCATGTCACACCAGTACGCCGGTCTCGGTGGCGTCAAGCCAGTGAGGAAGAACGTGCGATAACCGGGCTGGCGCAGGTGAATATCGCAAGGTCAGATATTCCCGCGGTGACCCATGTGGATCACTCGGCACGCATTCAAACGGTACATGCCGAAACAAGCCCACGCTATCATCGCCTGATTCAGCGCTTCAAAGCATTGACGGGTTATGGACTGGTGGTGAATACATCGTTTAATGTGAGAGGCGAACCAATCGTCTGCACACCGGAGGATGCCTACCGCTGCTTTCAGAAGACAACAATGGATGAACTTTATATCGAAGGAATGCGTTTGCTTAAAAGTGATCAGCATCCATCATAAACGATAGCATCGTCCCCTTCACTTACAAGCAGCGCAGCAAGGTTTGATTAGAGCAGGTTTAGTGCCAGCCGCCCCAGCCACCGCCGCCACCGCCACCATGACCACCACCATGGCCACCACCACTGCCATCGCCATTGGTACAGGCCCCGGAACCACTCCAGTCAACATTCTGGGTGGTATTACAGAAAGAGACCCAGTCCTGGTTCATCGGATCATAGGCGGGATTGGCATCTTCGCTCGGGTCAATATAGCTGTAAGTGCCGCCGCTACCACCCGTGCCCGAGCCTGGTGTGTAGGTGTAGCCACCCGCCCTGAACTCACGAATATCCCCCATGGTATCGACGTTGTAATCACCCTCAGTGCCATTTTTTAAGGGGTCGGTTAGTACGAAAGAATTATCAAAGTCCGCCGTTTCATCGATCGGCGAGAGGTCTGTATAGAGTGAATTACTCATGTCGATAATGGTGCTGGCAATAAAACCATCCCCGCCATTGGTATGAATTAACTTAGGCTTGTAAAGAAAGCGGTCCTTGATGAAATCCATGCTGAAGGTAGGATCGGTACTATCTGTAATCAGTTGACGCATAATAATACTGTTGGGGTTAGCCGAGCCGGTACCGACCAGGGAGGAGTCTGGGCTATAAGGCTGGTGAGTCGCAGGCTCACCATTACCAAGCTGTCCAAGGGAGTGAGAGACCGCTATGTTTCCACTGCGACCATCCCAGGTATCATTGCCACTATTCGCCTTGATGAAGTACTCCAGGGCCATTTCGTCAGTCGTATTATCACCGACGAGCACATGGAAATAGATCTGCCCTTCATGAAAGAGCTGTTCCTGCATAAACGCACTCTGATCATCATGCCCAATGTCAAAGTCACTACCAAATCCGCCAGCACTACAGTTTCGATCTGCTATGTATGACATGCCACAGGAGACAGAAGCATCATTATTAAAACGCTCGGCTCCATTATCATCTTGCCAGTCAAGGGTGAAATCAGCTCCCGTCGAGGTGCCCGAGGAGAGCAGTAGAACTAGCATCACCGCAGTGGCAGTTTGTGCGGCGATCTTGATTCTAGCTAATGACTGAAGCTGTCGGCGTATTGGTTTCATAGTCAATTTATCGGCAGTTACACCAAAAAGATTAAAACATATATTTATATTACATTTAAAATGATGGCGCCATATATAGCCCTGTTTCATACCCGTGATTGAGTTATTATCCATTTATTTACTAGGGTTTATAGAGGCAGGGTAACGATGAATGGCTGCACTCAGAATGAATTCAGCCAACTGTGATTGCCATACAAAGGTGGTCGCTGAGCTGACGCAGTTCGCCCACATCAAGAAGGCTTTTAATATTGCCTAATTAATGGTCAATAGATTTTGCAGGGCGGGGTCACCGATGGCATTCGCTGATCCAGTGCAATGCGGCTGATCACAGAAACGGAAAGTGTAGTTGATGGTTCCATCCCCGGCATAGTTAAGCACCATGGAGCTGATGTAGCTTTTACCATCGCTATAGTTCAGATCACTCGGGTCCTCTTCTGTCATCACGAAACGCTCACTTAGCGAGGGCGCGCCACCACCAGGCGTGGCGTGTAGGCAACCAGATACTAGGCTCGCTAAACCGACTAATACAATGAACACCACGGTTTCGCGATGGCGCGCTCTGCCTGAATGGCCGGGCCGAGTGAATGAGATGCCGCCAAGCATCAGCATAGTCATCATCACCAGCGCTTCTGTAGCCAGCCCCATATTCTGTACCGGAATTATGGCAGATTTAAGCGCTGCGGCCATATTCTCGGCGTAGCTGCCATCATCATTCAGCTCAATCCACAGCTCTGTTAATGTGGGTGGATTGTGGTTGCTGCTTGTGTAGATCACCTTAAAGGCAAAGGTCTCGCCACTACTAGCGCTATCCGGTGATACGCCATTGGTCTCTCCCAACGGCCAGCTTAATACCGGCACAGAAACCGGCAGGGTCACTCGCTGGTCAACAGAAAGATTGGTTAGCGTCGTAATCTCACCACTGGGCCAGACAACGCGTAGTTCATCTACCAGTGTGGCGCTACCAACGCCAAAGTGTGCCACAACAGGATTTTGAGAAGCGTAATTGCTTCCAGCGCGTAATTCCCGCATTTGCGTCACACCGCCGATAGTCGCATAAATTTTTGCACCGATGGCCTCGGTATTGGGAGCTGTGCCGTTGAGTTTGACATCAAGATAGTGCAGATCGTTGCCACCGTCGTTACGGTAGAGGATTGGGGACTCCTGGTTGTTGGCAACAAAGATATCGATGTCACCATCCTGGTCATAATCGAAACAGACGATCCCGCGACCCTGGTGACCATCCGCCACGCCAAGCGCCACAGACTGCTCTGTAAAGGTTGCATCGCCATTAGCAATAAACATGCGCGAAGGATCAGAGAAGAATTCCTGGGGTCTCAAGTCCCCCGCGGACAACTTAAATCCGTTGACATGAAAGATATCGAGGTGGCCATCGTTATTGAAGTCCATGAAACAACTTCCCCACCCCCAATAACCTTGCCTGACGCCTGCGGCATCGGTGGCATCTTCGAAAGTACCATCACCCCGGTTGCGGTAGAGGCGGTTGCCGGAGACGCCCCAGTTGGCTTCAGCGACACCGTTTGGATCCCAGATGCTGCTAACAAACCAGTCAAGGTCACCGTCGTTATCATAATCACCAATTGCAGCACCCATGCCATTTTCATCGGTGATGACGGCGGGGTCGGTGGTATTGCTAAAGGTGCCGTCCTGGTTATTGATAAATATCCGGCTATCACCGAAATCGGCGGCCAGCAGGATATCGGGCCAGTTATCATTATTAATGTCGGCAAAGTTCGCGGTAAAATCGGAATCGGTTTGGTTGAGCAGGCCGGAGGCAATGCTAACGTCTAAAAAGCTGGCGCTGCCATCGTTTTGAAAAAGTGAGCCTACACTGGCGTTCCCCCCTTGTATCCAGTGAGAGACATAGAGGTCAAGGTCACCATCCCGGTCATAGTCACCAGCGGTGGCGCTAAAGCTGTTATTCAGTAACCCCAGACCGAGTGCTGGCGTGATATCTTCAAAGGTGCCGTCACCTCGATTACGGAACAGGTTCGGAGTCGATATGCCTAATCCACCGACGCCGCCGACAAATAGATCCAGATAACCATCGCCATCAAAATCAGCAAAGAGTGGCCCGGCACTTATTATTCCACTTAGATCAACACCAGCAGCAGTACCTTTTTCTTCAAAGGTGCCATCACCTCGATTGCGAAACAGCAGGTTCGCACCGATATCGCCACGAACCACATAGAGGTCAACCCAGCCATCGTTATCGTAATCACCTGCGGCGACTCCGCTGCCAATGATGAACCGCTCGTTGTCAAGGTTTCGGCCGGGAAGGGAAGTTATCCCATGTTGATAGTTGAAACCTGCCAACGTTGTGATGTCGGTGAACTGCCATGTTTGCGCCTGAACGGGCGGCATAATAGCTGCAAAGACGATTAACAGCAATGAAAAGTGGCTAATATGCCCTATCTGCAACAGGCCATTTTTGAGTGCAGATTTATCGTTTAACGTTCTCATTAAAGTTGAACCCATTTTATTAGGCGCATATTTGGCTAATTTTGTTTCTGTGTTTAACTGTCGGCAGTTTTGAGGGCAATTTAAGCGATTTTACAGGCTTGTGCCTCTCCAACCGTATCGCTAGCCTTTAAAGAAAATAAAAGGCGCACTTAACCACAAACCACCGTAGTGAGGCAGCGGCAAAGACCCCGTTTTCTAAAATTTTATTTTTTATACAAAATACAATAAAAATCAATAAGATAAGAATAAAATAGGGGGGAATCTCTAGTAAGCCAATGGATAAAAAATGGTAAATATCAGTGCTTTATGAGATCATATAATACCTTATTGATATGCATAATGAACAATGTCAAGTTTATTGAATCCATCCGATGGATTACAGCCAGCTTAGGCTCAGTAGCACGGTGAAAATAGAGTAATGCTGAATCTCAAAAAAAAATATAAAGCAAACATCCACTTTTTGATGGGGACATGTAGTGCTTCTATGCTCACTTTTGCAGCGGGCGCTGCCTTTAGTTTTGGCGGTGGTGGTGGGGGCTGGAGCGGGGGGGAGAGGATACATCAGAGCCTAATTTTACACTAGACTTTTTGCCGGACACCAGCAGTAGCGGTGGCGGTGGCTTTGGCTGGGGAAGCGGTGGCGGGGGCTGGGGCGGGAATATGAGTAATGGTGACGATCGAACCGTATTCCTGCAGGAAAGTGTATCAGGTGGCTATGTTCATCAACTCATCGGCTCACCCGATGATGATTTCGCCCAGGATGTCTATATTCTAAGCAGTGGCTGTTGTGATACCAGCATGGATGACCCATTTGGCCGTGGCACAGGCGCTGCTAATCCGACAAGGGTGATCATACGGCAGCGGGTCAGGGATAGTGAAAGCATCAATGAGTTTCTCAAGGATACATTGCAGGCAAAACCAGTGATCACTTCCATCATAAATGATGGTCAGCTTTTGAATACCTTCATTGCGGATATGAGCGGAATTAGTTATCAGGATAGCGTGACCGCCGCGAATATTACCATTACCAATGAATTCATCGATCCATCACTTGATACAGAGTTCCGCCCTGATGATTTCGATTTTTCAACGGATGTGCAGACGTCCGGCATCACGGGCGGGCGTTTTATTTATAGCTCGGGGTCATACGACTATATCGACGGCAGTGATTTCAATCTTAGCGGCATCAACTGGGCCTCATTTTGCAATCCAACTCAGAACCTTAATGCCAGCGATGCCTCTACTGGTGGCTGGGGATCCGGTGGGGCTGATTACTGCGAGGGCGGCAATACCACTGGCGGATCAAGTGGTTCTGGCGGCTGGGGCTGGTAAACCTAACATCCACGACAATAATCTTGCATAGCATATGCATGAAACCATAACCACTTTAGCAGCAACGGTGATAAAAATAACGCCCAGCAAAAAAAAAGAGCGTCTCTTCCGCATAGTGGTGCTGGCCGTTCCACTGCTTTTCTTTGCCGCGCTGGAAGGTGGCCTGCGGTTTTTTGAATATGGCGATAACCTAAAGCTGTTTATCCCGGCACCGAGCAATTTCGCAGATGCGGAATATCGGGTGGTTAACCGCGATGTTGCCAAACGCTACTTTACGAAAGTTGAACAACTACCGCGCCCTGTCAACACCCATTTTCTGAAAACAAAACCTGCCAACGGTTATCGCATCTTCATGCTGGGCGGCTCGACGGTTGCCGGCTGGCCCTACCCTAACAATGTCTTATCTTCACGTCTGCTCAACCAACGTCTCACCGATACCTTCCCCGAAAAACAGATTGAAGTAATCAACACTGGCATCGCTGCATTAAACACACACAGCCTGCTTGATTTTATCGATGAGGTGCTTGAACAGGAGCCCGATGCCATTCTGATCTACGCCGGGCACAATGAATTCTATGGTGCGCTGGGTGCCGCTTCAACCGAATCACTGGGGCAGGTACGCTGGATCATCAAGGGTTATCTGGCGCTGCTACGCCTTAAGACGGTGCAGTGGCTTCGCGATATCACCAACGCTCTCCAGCACCGTGTCGCCACACTGGAGTCGAAAACAGCGCAGCACAACGAGCATACCACCCTGATGGGCAAGATGATTGGCGATCAAATACCCTACGACAGTGCAACGTATCACCGCGCCAAACAGCACTATCAGCAGAACCTAAACGAGATTCTCGAGCGTGCGCAGACCGCGGGCATCCCCGTTATGATGAGTGAGCTCGTCAGTAACGCACGCGATCACGCGCCATTTGTTTCGGTCGCAACGGACGACTTCCCATCTGCCGATACTGTTTTTCAGCAAGCACGCCTGCTGGAGGCGGAAGGTCAATACGCGCTTGCACGTGAGGCCTATTACCGCGCCAAAGACCTGGATGCGCTGCGCTTCCGCGCCCCTGAAGCATTTAATCAAACCATTCGAAAGACCGCCGCAGCGTTTAAGGTACCAGTGGTGCCGATGCAGTCCTATTTTGAAAAGGCATCGCCGAACGGCCTGATGGGTGCTGATTTAATGTTGGAGCATCTTCACCCCACTGTCGAAGGTTATGCATTAATTGCGAATGCGTTCTTCGACAGCATGCAACAGCATGGCTTTATCGTTAAAGAGTGGCCAACAGAGCGGATAAAACCGGCAACCGACTATGCGGCAAGCTGGCCGGTGACCGATCTCGACCGCGCGATCGGCATGTTGCGCACCGTGAAATTAATGGACCACTGGCCATTCACCGCGCCATCAGCACCAGGAAGCGGTTTTGCTAATTTCCAGCCCGCCACTTATGCCGAGGAAGTTGCCTACCGGCTAGAAAAAAAGGAATTTAGTTTTTTTCAGGCACACCTTGAAATGGCTAAATATTACAAAACACGGGGAGAGCACGAACTGGCATTTCGTGAATACCAGGCACTGATCAAGGCCGCCCCCTACGATGCCAGCCGCTACCTTCTTGCGGCCAGAGGCCAAATGAAACAGCAACATTTCGAGCGTGCATTGGTACTTATTAAACAGTCGCTCAGTTTAAAAAGCAGTGGGCTCGGTAACAAGTGGGCCGGGCAGATCATGCTGCTCTCTCGTAGATTCGATGCTGCGTTACCTTATCTTGAGGCGGCTGAAAAACAGCTTTCAAAAGACGTTCACCTAGTCTATTTGCTCGGCGGGGCCTACGCACTCAACGGCCATGAACAACATGCCCGTGAAACCCTGCTACGGCTGCAAGCGATGCAACACGACTACGTTGGGATACCCCGACTCGAAAAGCTGATTAATGACCTGAAGTGACTAATTATAAGCGGGCAGCGCTGCGGTGAACGCTATTATGAGAATTTCGCTACATCGCCGCATCAACCGCCTTGCGATCCAGATGCGGCGCAAACATCTCGATAAAGGCGTAGTGGAAGCCGCGCAGATAACTGCCACGGCGCAAGCCTTATGATGGCTGTCTCGATAGACACTTAGCGACTAACGGTCGCCTTTTTAGTCGTCGTCGCTGCCACCGTACAAGTAACCCACATTTTGAGCAGGATCAAAGAAATCGTCCCAGTCAGCTGCGAAAATATCAAACCCCGCACCGTCACCTTCGTAGATGCCGTGGCTCACATAGCGGTATTTACCGCCAGTAACATCAACCAGGTCACCATCAATGGTGCTATCAAATTGATTCGAAGCAGGTACTGCTGTTGATGGAAAGTCGCTTTCTAAGTCAGGGATACCAATGAATTGGGGGTCAGTGATAAGAAGGGTGTTTACCATGTTACCCGCAGTGTTGGGGTCATCAAATGTGCTGTTGGTCATATCCAGCCTGAAATCAATATCCACCAACTCCGCATCGAGTGTAAAGTTCAGTAGATGTTTCTGGTTGAATTCTGCCTTGATGAAATCTTGTCTCATGCCGCCAGAGGCGTCGGTTAGTATTTGTCGGAACAGTGTGCTTTTAGGGTTGGCGGTGCCGCTGCCGGAAAAAACTGCTGGGCCGCGCGGGTCGTAGGCATTATTCCTCCCGTCGGTAATATCTCTGCTCTCTCCAAGGCTGTCGGACACTGGTCCAATATCGTCGTCGTCGCCGTCGCGGCCTCCAAAGCTAGGGTTGATTTTGATATAGCTTTCCTGTACGAAATCATCGCCAGGCAAGCCGATAATGACATGGTAATATGCCTCACCACGGACATCGCCACGTAGCTGCTCCATCAGAAATGCGGTTGGGTCACGCCCATTGTCATCTCGGAGCTCGTCGTTTTCATCACAGTCCTCGAAGCTACCACCACCACCACCACGATTACAGCTAAAATTCAGCCATTCAGGTTCTTCTATACGATCGCCCGGATTAGGCTGGAAATCAAGAAAAAAGTTGCCTGTGGCAGCATAGACAACCGCGCTGCTGTTAAACATTGAAGTACAGAAGGCTATAGCAAGGATTGCTAGCATGTGCATGCGATAGTTACATCGTTTGTCGAACATCTACCCTCCCATCAATACACTAAAATGTTGAAGAATAGCCCCCAATTTATCAGGTATATAAGGCTGAACTTCAAGCTTATTTTACAGACGGGAATCGATCCTTTGGAACCCGTCGCCTATGCAAGTAAAGACAGGCAACCACTATATTCCAATTAAAATGCAGAATCAACTATTTCATTGTATGACTCCATGCTAGAGCCACCACTACAATATCGCTTGATTGCCCTATAAAACACTCGTTGATCATTGCTGATTATCGTCAATTATGGTACGTTCCCGCCACCTGAATGTTTCATCATGCGCTAAGTAGCGCTGGCGTTGTACATGCCGCCAGGGAATAAGGACTGCGCGTACTCTTTATGAAAGCATTGACAACTTAGAATGAGTGGTAATGTCCTTAAAAATTTGGAAAAATGAACAATATGAATTACAAAACATTTATTAACACCTCGGCATGTTTGATTTTTTTATCCGGTTTACTGGCGCTCCCGGCGCAGGCCGCAGTGGTGTCGAGTTCGATGGTGCAGCTCACCGCCGCCCAGGATAGCAATACTGGCCCCATAGTCGATTCCTCATATCCTGATATTTCCGCTGATGGCTCAACGGTGGCGTTCTATTCCAACGCCGACCTGGTCACGGACGGGAACACCTCGAACGTTGATACTATTTTTATCATCAAGAGCGATGGCACCGACCTGCGCCAATTGACAAGCGCTGTAGCGGGCGATTCGCGAAACCCCCGTTTATCGACCGATGGCAGTGTCGTTGTTTTCGAGTCCGACGCTAACCTCATCAATGACGAAAATCCACCAGAAGAAGTCATTATTTATCCCGGCACAATATTTGAGGACACAAAGACTGTCCGCTACTCCCAGATTTTCATCATGAATAGCGATGGCACCGGGCTCAGACAGCTGACGCGTGGCCGAGGTGGGGATTCTACCAACCCCGATATCACGGACGACGGTAATACCGTCGTGTTTCAATCAAGCCAGGATCTGCTCGATGAAAATGCAGATGGCACGGTAGAACTCTTCGTTGTTAATGCCGATGGCTCGGGATTGATGCAGATTACGGAAGGCGCGCCAAAGATCGCTGGCAAACGCGATGATGCGTCACGTGCCGCGTCGATTTCAGCCGATGGCAGCAAGATCGCCTTTGATTCTTTTATTGACCTAACACCGCCGCTCAATGATGACTTCAGTAACGAAATCTTTGTGTTTGATCTCACGGCTTATCTGGCAAACGGCGCACTCCCCAGCAGCCGCAGCGCTTATACCCGGCAATTGAGCGATACGGACATTGATGACCCGGCGCATATTCTAGCCGAGGATGCATTCGAAGCCAGCATCTCTGCGGATGGCACCTGGGTAGCATTTGCTGCTTGTATCAACCCGCTGGGGACTAACCCGACGCTGGCTGACGTAATCTTTGTAGTCAAGAGCGATGGTACTAACCTGACGCAATTGACCTTTGTCAATGATATCAAGCACGATGCTCGTATGCCCAGTATTTCCGCCGATGGTACAGCAGTGATGTTCACTGCGAAGGCCGATCTGGTGGCGGGTAATAACCTCGATCTGGGAAACGAACTGTTTGCCTCCAGTACAGATGGGGCCTGGTTGTCGCAGGTCACTGATGACAGCGTGCAGAAGAGTGGCCGCATCAGAACTCGCATCTCGGCCGATGGCACGCAGGTGGTCTATCACTCAAAGGCTGATTTCACCGGTGGGAACGCAGATGGCAATAAAGAGATATTTTTACAATCCATTGTGCTGCCTGTCGCTAATCCGCCAGTTAGTGGGGACGATGATGGTACGGTAAGCGATGGCACGGGCGCATTTGCTTTCATTGACTTATTGATGATCATTATTGCACTCGCTGGCTTGACACTACGCAACGTTTTTTCGAATCAGCCGCCTGCCGCAAAGAGGTGGGTATGACGTTCAAACCGCTCAAATGGCATTGTTGTCAGGGGCTGGCTAATCTCATCTGCGCTTGATCCCCCCGCCCCCAGATTAGATGAAACGGAGACGTTATTTGTTAGTGTTTTTGTGCATGGATGGCACATCTAATCGATTGTGTCGCTACTTCGCTAAACATTATTTGGCGTCCATGCCAATCATTCACTCACTTACGCGACAGCAGATTCCTTTTGCCCGGGCCGGCTCGACACCCACTAAAGCCGCTCCTGCATATCTACGTCATTTGCAGCGCTCATCATTACGAAAGGGCAGGCGGCGTGGGCGACTAGCGGCCCTCGCCTCGCTTATGACCGCCAGCGGGCGAAACATATGGCTGCCATCGCAGCTTAGGTGGCTATGCACTTTAGGGTTGAATCTGCCAGTCATTTGCAGGGCTGGTTCTGTCAACGTTAATACTGCTCTATGCCGGTAATATGCATTCCCGTGGCTGAGTTTTACTGTTAAATACAGATGGCAGAATATTGAAGACATCACTTTTTTCACAAAGAAAAGGCTGGGCGGTGCTGGTTGCGCTCATATTTCTCTTCACCGGTTGTCATTCTGATCGTTCAGGAAGTGATAATACGCCCTCCGTTGCACGGCAATGGAATGAGGCGTTGTTGGCTGCGATCAGAGTGGATCTCGCCAGGCCTACGGTTCACTCACGTAATCTTTTTCATACTTCAATGGCGATGTATGATGCCTGGGCAGTTTTTGATGGTGTGGCGTCTACGTATTTGCTCGGCAAAACAGTTGATGGCTATTATTGCGCGTTTAATAGCACTAATGTCCCATTCGGTGAGAATAAAGAAAGTGTACGACGTGAGGCCATCAGTTTTGCAGCTTATCGCTTATTGACACATCGCTTTAAAAACTCCCCCAGTGTCTCACTGACACAGGCGGCATTTAATGCGTTGCTGGCAAATCTTGGTTATAACGCGGCCATCACCACTACCGATTATACGAGTGGTTCGGCCGCTGCGCTTGGTAATTACACTGCCCAATGCGTGATTGCTTATGGCTTGCAGGATGGCGCGAACGAACAGCGCTTTTATGTTAATAACGCTTACCGACCCGTGAATGATCCACTGGCGCCCACTTCTCCAGGGAATCCGGACATCATCGACTTAAACCGTTGGCAACCCTTATCGCTGGCATCGTTTATCGATCAGTCTGGAAATACCCTGCCTGGATCTGCGCTGGAGTTTCTGGGGGCCGAGTGGGGACGGGTTTCTCCTTTTGCTTTAACCGCTGTTGACCGGACAATCTAACGCAGTGGTTATGATTATTGGGTTTATCATGATCCGGGGGCACCGCCAGCGATAGATGTTGGCACGGGTGGTGGGTTATCAGATGAGTATCAGTGGGGCTTTTCAATGGTCTAATCTGGGCCTCTCACCTTGATCCGAGCGACAATGTGATGTGGGATATATCACCCGGCTCGTTTGGCAATGTGCAATCTTTTCCGCAGATATTTGCCGATTTCCGTGGTTTTTATGATGATCTCAACGGTGGAGACCCGGGCACGGGTCACATCGTTAATCTGAATACTGGCTTGCCATATGCGTCTAATATAGTGCCCAGGGGTGATTTTACCCGTGTGCTGGCGGAGTATTGGGCCGATGGGCCGACATCAGAGACACCAGCGGGGCACTGGTTTGTGATTCTGAACGAGGTCAATGATCAGCCTGAGCTGGAGAGAAAATTTAAGGGCCAGGGACCGTTGCTGGGTAAACTTGAGTGGGATGTAAAGGCCTACTTTGCCCTCGGTGGTGCCATGCATGATTCCGCAATTGCCGCCTGGGGGCTTAAAGGCTGGTACGATTATATTCGTCCCATCTCTGCCATTCGTGCGATGGCGGACCTTGGGCAGAGTAGTGATTCGGGGCAGGCTAATTATTCTGTGGGTGGCATTCCGTTAGTCCCCGGTTTTATTGAGCTGGTAGGGCCAGGTGATCCTCTGGTCGGTGTCAGCAATGAGCACCTCAATAAAATAAAATTGTACACGTGGCGTGGACCTGACTATATCAGCAACCCAAACAGTGATGTGGCGGATGTGGACTGGATACTGGCTGAGAACTGGTGGCCTTATCAGCGGCCCACCTTTGTCACGCCTCCTTTTGCTGGTTACGTTTCCGGGCACTCAACATTTTCGCGCGCCGCAGCTGAGGTGTTAACATCGTTAACGGGCGATCCATTTTTCCCCGGCGGCATGGGTGAGTTTGTTGCCAGGAAAAATGAGTTTTTGGTGTTTGAAGAGGGGCCAAGTGTTGATATCACGCTGCAATGGGCAACCTATCGCGACGCTTCAGATCAGACCAGCCTGTCTCGTATCTGGGGTGGCATTCATCCACCGGCAGATGATATCCCTGGTCACCTGATAGGTGAAAAAGTGGTGGTAAAAGCCTTTGCACTGGCTGAAAGCTATTTCAATGGCGCGCAGTAAAATTTCACATCAATGCTGCCTAAATTAGGCGTTAACGTTTCAGAGTTCTGACCCCAGGCTCTTGCAGATCAGATGATAATCGCTGCGTTTCCATCTATATACTCGTTTTTTGCGCCAGAAACGGGCTTCAGCAGCTAGAGCATGGCGCCACTCTATGGCACCCACACATCCTCAAGAATTTTGGCTACCAGCCGACATATTGAGTAAGGTACTTCCATAGTATGGTTTTTGTCGTACCGCAGCTAAACAGCGCCGGAATAGCGTCTGTTGTATCACTCCATGGAGTCACCAGAGGAACGCTGCCAGGAATAAAGCGGTATATGCGGCGGCAGTTCCCCAAAAAGTGTAGGTAGCATATGAACCACTCTCATGCCATATTTCCCATTCGACCTCTCAACTATCAGCTGCAACGTTGCCTGTGTGCCAGTATGATCCTTGCGGCCCTGTGTGCCGTAACGCTGCCCAGTGCCCACGCGGTGGACTTTGAGTTCGACATGGGGCGCGACAGCACCATGAACGTCGTCAACGACTTTAACGATGTTTTTCCCATGGTCTGCGGTAGCGGCAGGAGCCAGGTCAACCAGGAAGCCTGCGATGGCGATGATGTCAATAATGCCGATAATGGCAACCAGCCCTGGATCAACGAAATGGTTTCGGACGACCTGGGGAACCGCTACTTTCATATGGTCATTGGCCTGCCCGGCGAAGGTTTTACCCAGGAGGTCTATATCCTCGCCAGCCAAAACAACTTTAGCTGGGATGACGGCGATCCGGATGCCCCCTCGGACTCAGGTGGTCATCTAGGGTTCGGCGATGGTCTTAATCCCGATTTAGGGAATGGCTCCGACCCCCTCGGGAAGCTCAACAACAACACCTTTACCGGTGCTGGTACCGGTAACCCCGTGCGTGTACTGATGAAACAGGTGCTCCAAAGCGACGCCAGCGCTAACCCGAATACGAATGGCAGTAAAGGTGTTTTCTACCAAGAATTTAACAAGACCGCCTTTAACTATATCGGTACCGATATTAATGCCCTGAAACCCAAAATCATTCAAACGCTATCATTAGTTGATGAGAATCGAGGCGATCTCGATATGGTTTTCATTGCAGACATGAGCGCGATTAGCTATAGCGACGACGGTAGCCCTCTCACCGTCAGTAACGACACCGGCGCGAGTGGCGTGTTGGTGAACACCCTCACGTTAAGCGGAACAGCCGCTGTCGGTAATTTTGACATGAGTACAGACTCCGAAGCGGGGAATGCCGCCCCCACCGCAGGGCGCTACACTTTTACCGCTGGCACAGGTTTCGCCAGCGACAGCGGCTGGGTTAACCCCAGCACTTATGACCGAGGCACATACACTTATTTCGACGATAGTTTTGATCAGTTTGCCGTTGAGTACGCCTCGTTCTGTGACGTATCGCAGATCAAGGACTACGGGGTTGGAGCGGATAATAATGGCTGTTAACACAGCCTTTGTGACGAGTCGGCGCGCCACCCCCTATGCCCAACGGAAACCACGTTACTGATTCGTAAAGCTTTTTATCCGCTAACAGACGTATAACATCACTACATCGCCGCATCAACCGCCTTGCGATCCAGATGCGGCGCAAACATCTCGATAAAGGCGTAGTGAAAACCACGCAGATAACTGCCGCGCCGAATGCCAATACGCGTGGTGCTCGCTTCAAACAGATGCGCCGCGTCGGTCATGCCAAGGGCAGCGTCACGCTCGGGATCATAGGCCATCGTTGCCAGCAAGCCGATCCCCAACCCCAGTTTCACATAGGTCTTGATCACATCGGCATCGAGCGCGGTCAACACCATGTTGGGGCGCAGCCCTGCATCCTCAAAGGCGCGGTTAATCTTACTGCGCCCAGCATAGGCAAAGTCGTACGTGACGATCGGATGGCTGGCGATCGCCTCCAGCGTCAGTGGTTCACACTCAAGAACAGGATGGCCCAATGGCGCGATGACACTGCGATTCCACTGATAGCAGGGCATCATCGCCAGGTCTTCGTCGAGGTCAATCCCCTCGGTCGCGATTGCAATATCGGCCACCCCGGATGCGGCCAACTGTGCGATTTGAGTTGGACTGCCCTGATGCAGATGCAGCCGCACATTGGGATAGAGTTCAGTGAAGCGCTTGATCACCGGCGGCAGCGCATAGCAGGCCTGGGTATGGGTGGTGGCAATCGACAGGCTACCACTCGCCTCATGGGTGAATTCAAACCCCACCTGTTTAATATGATCCAGCTCGCGTAGCACCCGCTCTGCCATCGCCAATACCGCCCGCCCCGGCTGGGTCACACCAACGAGCCGCTTACCATTACGCTCGAAGATCTGCACATTCAGCTCTTCTTCAAGTTGGCGAATCTGATGGCTTACCCCTGGCTGCGCGGTATGCAGTACCTCTGCAGCACTCGAAATGTTAAGCCCGCAGCGTTCGACTTCGCGGATATATCGTAATTGTTGGAAATTCATCTTCGCTCCATACTTAAGCACATCAACTCTATATAACTAAAAGTTCTATAGATAGCACTATTTATTATTATTGATACTATTGGATTATGCTAGAATCACGCTCCCTGTAAACACTGCACAAACTAAAGACACCTTAAAAATCACCTGGTTACACCTCAGGTAGCGGACAAAATAACGTGGAAATCATCTATATCATCTCGGGATTCGCCGTTGGCGTGCTCGTCGGTCTCACCGGCGTTGGCGGCGGCTCGCTGATGACGCCACTAATGATCTTCGCCTTCAACGTGCAACCGATCGTCGCCGTCGGTACAGACCTGCTATTTGCCGCCATCACCAAAACAGGCGGCATCATCTCGCATAACCGCCGTGGCACCATCTGCTGGAATATTGTCGGCTGGATGGCACTGGGCAGCCTGCCCACCGCCGTTCTCACGGTTTATGTGCTAGATAACGTACTCACTCATTCGCCCGACTTCCAGATCGATGCACTGGTCAACACCTCACTCGGTGTTGCGCTGATCTTAACGGCGTTCGCCCTCTACCTCAAAAACACCATTCAGCACTCCGGGGAAGGGATTAAAAAGCTACTGCCAAGCTGGAAACAATGGCGCACACCCGTTACCATACTGGCCGGCGTGATGCTTGGTATACTGGTACCCATCACCTCGATCGGTGCAGGTGCATTTGGGGCGGCAATACTACTGTTTTTATACCCATCACTGCCGACCATGCGCGTTGTCGGCACTGATCTGGCTCATGCGGTGCCCCTCACTGCCATTGCAGGCATGGGGCATATGCAGATGGGCACCGTTGATTACACGCTGCTAGCCTATTTATTGGCTGGCTCACTGCCCGGTATTTTTATCGGTAGCCATATGAGCACCGTAGTCCCGGAAAAAGTAATGCGCCCGATTCTGGCAACCATGTTGTTGCTGATCGGACTTAAATTTGCCGTGTTTTCATAAAACACGAAGAACTGAAAAACAATATATCGCCCGCGCTTAGGGCAGGAGAAAAGTAATGGCGGTTATAACAAACCCATTAACCAGTGATGAAGAGATTACGCGCTACGAAGAGACGCTACAGGCGTTCCTTGAAGGGCGTATCGACCATGACCGTTTTCAATCGATGCGCCTGCAGCAGGGCATCTACGGCCAGCGCCAGGAAGGCGTCAACATGGTACGCATCAAGGTTCCTGCCGGACAGTTCAATGCCGATCAGGCAGATCACGTCGCCGATGTCGTTGAGCAGTTCTCACAGCGCGGCCTCGCCCACATCACCACCCGTCAGGCAATTCAGGTGCACTACATTCCACTGGAAAAGACCCCAGATGCGATTCGCCTGCTCGCCAAAGCGAACATGACCTCACGTGAGGCCTGTAATAACACCGTGCGCAACATCACCGGCTGCGCGCTCGCTGGCGTCTGCCCACATGAACACACCGATATCTCACCGATTCTAAACAATGTGGCACAGCATTTCCTACGCTATCCACTGACCCAGCATCTGCCACGTAAATTCAAAATGAGTTTCTCTGGCTGTGAGTCTGATTGTGCACAGGCGATGATTCACGATGTCGGCATTGTGGCGACCAAAAAAGATGGCGTACCGGGTTTCAAAATCCTTGCCGGTGGTGGCCTGGGTCACAAACCGCGTCACGCCATCACGGTTGAAGAGTTCGTTCCTGAGAAACAGCTACTCGCCTCAATGGAAGCGCTGATCTCATTGCATAACCGCTACTCGAACCGCCGCATGCGCGCCAAGTCACGCATCAAGTTCTTGGTCGACAAGTTTGGCAAAGATGGCTTTATCGAAAAATACAAAGAAGAGCTGGAACGTACCATCACCGCACTGGCAGACAAAACCCTGCCAGCCGCCGACTGGGTTGAACCACAATCAGGTAAGGGTTATGACAACCCAGGCTCGCCTCGCGCAGTACTCGCGCAGAAGCAGGAAGGCCTTAACGTGTTCCCGATCTCACTGCCGATTGGTGATATCACGCCGGTACAGCTGCGTGGTCTAGCGAGTCTGATGCGCAATCACGGCATCACTGATATCCGCACCACGCAGGATCAAAACCTAATGCTGGTCGGCGTGCCGGATGACAAAATTGCTGCTGTGCGTGCTGACCTTGGTGCACTTGAGCTGAGACAGCCTGAAACCGGTGACGACGTGGTTGCCTGCCCTGGCACCTCAACCTGTCGTCTCGGCATCACCTCATCCACCATCCTCGGCCCTAAACTGAGCGGTGGCGACGATGACCTGCGCATCCGCGTCAGTGGTTGTCATAACGGTTGTGCGCAACCTGAAACGGGTGACATCGGCATCTACGGTGAAGGCAAACGTAAACACGGCAAGCTGATTCCGCATTACCAGATGTACATCGGTGGTGATGGCCGTAACGGTGGTGCGATTGCGATCAAGGGGCCAACCGTTCCTTCTGCACGCATCGAGACAGCCATCACAAAAGTGAAAGAGACCTACAAATCTGATCACAGTGGCGACGAGAGCTTCTTTAACTGGGCACAAGGCAAAGACACCGCCTATTTTAAAGAACTACTGGTCGATGAAGCCACCGTCACTGAAGAAGACGTGCCGAATATTCTGCACGATCATGGCGACGAGGCTGATTTCAAAGTACTGCAACTGGGTGGCGGCGAATGTTCTGGTGCGGCACAGGAGACGGTTGCAGCCAACTTCTCTGAAGCGGCCACCGAACGTACCTATCGCAACGCCTTCATGTTCCAGCGTAAATATGATGACGCACTGGAATGTGCCGCTGAAATTGGACGTCGCGTGGGTCAATCACTGCTGTTCATTGGCGGTGAAAAGCCACTCGATGATCTACAGGAAATCGGCAAACTACTACAGACCGCGCTACCCGCGCATGCTGCGCTTGGCCAGCAGGTCGCGGAGTTTGGTGAGCTGATTGCTGAACTTCAAAATGAATTCAATGATGCCAGCTTTGCAGAACTGACACAGGCGATGGATCACTGGACACTGGAAGCGGCTAACGTCTGCCAGACCATCGATCAGCAGCTCGACCTGAGCGCATCAGTCGCCGCAATTCCAGCCGCTGCTGCCGAGAAAGCGACCGCCGAAGCGATCGATCTCAGCACCTTCGGTTGTCCACTGCACTACATCAAGGCCCGTAACGAACTGCGTAAATTCTCGACCGGTGAAGTGATCGACTTCCTATTTACCAGTGGTGAGCCATCGGAACAGGTCTCTTCAAGCCTCGCTAGCGAAGGCCATGAGATTCTGGAAACTGAAGCGCAAGGCGACAAAACACGCATCCGAGTTAAAAAGGCTGGTTAATCAGCCTTAAGAAGGGGCTACTATAGCCCTTTAAAACAACTAGATAGATGCTGTTTTTGGGCTGACTAGATTTTTAGTCGGCCCATTTTATTTTAAGAGGACAAAATAAATGAGTTCAGAACAGACACTGGATGCGGCATTAGAAGCCAACATTGAGCAGGCCAAAAAACTGCTGATCGAAGTCGCCAACCACTACTCACCCGCCACCTTCGCCAACAGCTTTGGCGCTGAAGATATGGTCGCCACCGACCTGATCTGCAAGTTCGCACCCGACATTGAAATCTTCAGCCTCGACACCGGCCGCCTACCGCAAGAGACCCACGCAGTGATTCAGCAGGCGATGAAACACTACGGCCGTGAGTTCAAAATCTATGCGCCAGAGAGTGCTGACGTTGAAGCCTACGCGCGAAAAAATGGCCCAGATGCCTTCTATGATTCTGTCGCAATGCGCACAGAGTGCTGCCGTGTACGCAAGGTGCTGCCACTGCAACGTGCACTTAAAGGAAAAAAAGCGTGGGTCACCGGCATGCGAGCCGAGCAGTCACCGACCCGCGGCGAACTACCAGAATCAGAATGGGATGAAGGCAACGGCCTGCAAAAGTTCAGCCCGTTAAGTCGCTGGAAAAACCAGGATGTGTGGTCATACATCAATCACTTTAAAGTGCCGTACAACAAACTGCACGACCAGTTCTACGCCAGCATCGGCTGCGCACCCTGCACCCGAGCCATCTCGGCGGGTGAAGATATCCGTGCCGGACGCTGGTGGTGGGAAGACCCAGATAACAAAGAGTGCGGCCTGCACGTTAAGAAATAAAAAGAGGCAACACAGCACTCCGATACAAGGCGAAGTGGCGCAGCTGATACAGCGCGAAATCGAGCCCGCCTAAGCCCCAATCTCACCGGCACTCACCACGCAATTACGCCCCTTCGCCTTGGCCTCATAAAGTGCCTTATCTGCCTGGCCAACCAAATACTCGCCTTCTATCCGCATCACGGCCTCTTCATTCGATGCGGGATTAAAGGTTGTCACCCCGATAGAAATGGTGACCGTAAAATCAGCATGGCCATCCACACAAAAAAGGTGCTGCTCAATGCTGTCACGAATACGCTCCGCCACCTCTAGCGCCTCCTCTTCGCCCGCCTGCGACAGCAACGCTGAGAACTCTTCGCCGCCATAACGCGATAACACATCACTGCCGCGCATCTGTGCACGAATCAACGCGGCGACATCACGCAACACCAGGTCGCCCACCTGATGGCCATAAGTATCATTCACGTTTTTAAAGAAATCGACATCCAGCAATAAACAGGAAAGCAGGTACTTATTGCGCTTTGCCAGTGCCACCTCTTCTTTAAGACGCTGGTCAAAAAATCGGCGGTTATTGATCGCCGTCAGCGTGTCGGTCAAGCCCTGACGTTTGAGGCGCTCAATATTGACCGCATTCTCAAGGCAGATAGAAACAGTCGCAGACAGGTGCTCAAAAAAATCCGTCCGTACACCACGCTCAAAACGCTCCGCGCAGTAACTACCAATATTAAGGCTACCAATCAGTTTTCCCTGACGCACCAACGGCAGCAGCGCAACACTACTTGGCGTGCGATGACGAGCAGGAAAAAGGGTGGCATACTGACGCGCACGATACCTGCCCAATGTTGGAAAAAGTGACATCTGATAATAGGCATTCAGATCATCATCCGATGAAGCAAACATCAGATGAGGCATTGAACTCAGCTCAACACCCTCGTCTTCCAACGCTCGTTGAATCTCGTATTCAGGATCCAGCAGCAGCAGCGTCACCTCATCCCAGCGAAAGGTAGAATAGTCCGGTGTCAGCACCGCTTCAATCAGGTCTTTCACAGAACTAAGGCCGATCAGCTTTAATTCCAGCGACTGAAAACGGCGCATCTTACGCTCATTTTTACGTGCTTCAGCAATAAACTCATCTAAACGATGACGTAGAATTTTATTCTCAGATAACGGATCTTTAGGCATACCGATCTGTTCCAGAAAAAATGATGCGCTCATAATTCCACGTCCCTCGTGTATCTGTTAACGTTAACCAGATAATCCCTTTGTCTAACATGGCGTATCGATGTGTGTGCAAAATCGCTCAATAACAAGTTGAAAAGATTGATGGTGGTGCGCTCTGCATTCATTGTAGTGCTCGCTCTGCTCTCTGCTTGCGCCACTTCTCGCCCCCACAACGATTCATTTCAAAATAACAGTTCGTTTTCCACTGCTTACGTAGTTAACGACCAGACAACCGATTTCTCTCGTTTTGCACCGATTTTTATTTCAGCACAAACAGAGCAATCTTTTAATCGCATTGGTCAGCCCTTCGCTCGACTCGATGATAACGGTAACGAGGTTATCGCTGTCGATGCCAGGCAATCGTATGCCTATGTCGATCGGCAGCCGTTTTCCACCAACAATGGGCACTACACCAACCTGATCTATCGCGTGCATTTTGAGAAAACACCATTTCGACTTTTCCCTTTTCACATCACCGCTGGCAACAACAACGGTTTGTTGACAGTTATCACACTAGATGCAAAGAACAGGCCGGTACTTATTACCACCGTACATACCTGCGGTTGCTTCTTCGCGATTGTGCCGACCAGCTACCTGCCCGCCATCGCATATCCAGGCGACTGGGATCTGACATCACAATCAAATTACGGCATGACACTGCCGGGGATTTTGAACTTTCCTGACGAATTTGATGGCCAACAACGCGTCGCCATCTACCTCAAAGAAGAGACCCACCGCGTAATGGACATTCAGTTGCAGACACAAGCAGAGATCGCCAGCCAATTTGATATTGAAACACTCAACATCTCACCCATCGCAGATTTAATGAAACTGCCACTGAGCAACGGCACCACCACACCATTTTTTGAGATCGTAGGTAGCCGAAAAGGTTATGTCAAAGGCTCTCACAAACCGTTTGAGCGCCTGATGATCAGCTGGTGGGCACTCGACTGGCGAGTGGGTGAAGACAAAGCCTATGGCGATAAAAATGAAACTGGTGCGGTTTTTTATACTAGTTTAAAACCGTGGAATCGACAGGCTTCAGATATGTGGCCGTTTGGGGATTTTTTGGCGTTTTGGGGCTGGGGGTTATAGATTCACCTTGCGTCAGGTGATTGTTGTTTTTCACAGTAGATTCTGTAAAGGCCTCTGTTTACCATCATCGGTAAACAGATTAATATGCGTGACAGCAAGCGGTTTGGGCTCTACCTGCTGGTAACCTTATAGGCGGGGAAAAGACTCATTTTGTTAATGAAGATACGATTCATAAGCAACCTGAAGTTCCAGAGAATTACTGACAGCCTCCCAACTTTCATTACGCCAAGGAAACACACAATTCCGAACTAAGGCCAAACGGTGAATACTGTAACAAAAATCTGCCGTCAACGAATCGAGTTGTTAAAATAGAGGGCTGTATAAAGCAGTTACTTGATTAACCATAAAGAATGACACTCTGAACTAAGCTAGTAGAAAAATGATCACAATATCAAAAATATCCTCCATCATAGTTTTCCTGACATTCACTATAGCTGGATGCAAAGCAATCGTAAATTATTTCGCCTTTCACCCCAATCAGGCAGGTCTCATTGCAACAGAAAATTTACCCGCCAATGTAGAAGAAATCACGGTAACTACAGAAGACCAGGTAAAGATCATCTCGCTTTACCTTCCCTATGAAGGTTCAGAAAAGCTGCTCATCTATTTCCATGGTAATGCGGGTAATATTTACCATCGAATGCCTAGCCTTCTTCATCTACAAAAATCGGGTTTCAATATTATCGGTGCTAGTTATAGAGGTTACGGAAAAAGTGATGGCAGCCCTTCTGAGGCGGGGATTTATCTGGATGGCAAGGCGATCTATCAATATGCAATTGAAAAGCTTGGTTTCTCTACAGAAAACATTGTCATTCTTGGGCGCTCAATCGGCTCTACCGTGGCGATAAATCTTGCTCAGCATAAAAAATTACACGGACTAATTCTCATCTCGCCTCTGTCGAACGGAAAGGAACAAGCCAATGCAAGCGGGCTAAGATTGATTTCATCATTAGCGGGTAATGCATTTGATAACCTGACAAAAATAGATAATCTCAATTCACCACTGTTGGTGATTCACGGCACTCGGGATCACGTTGTTCCCTTTGCCATGGGAGAAAAAATATTCAGCCGTGCGAAAACAGAGAAAAAATTTATTGGAATAGATGGGGCGGGGCACAATAACTTACATAATGCCTATTCAAAGGAGTACTGGACGCCAATACTTCAATTTATGAATGAGGGCTAATCAGAAAAAATACAACATAAACATTGAAGAGAACCATCCCTGGTTCAGGCTCGACTAATCCACGCATAAAGCCGCGTTGAAGTTTAACGAAACACAAAGTTAAACTGCAACGAATTAATATTGTCACGTATTACGTACTCACCGCGAAGCGTGATTCGTTCGATCAAATCGTAACTAATACCAACACCATACATCAAGCCATCATCATCACCAATATCTAATCCGAAGCGCCCAATGAAATTGGTTCTATCTGCCATTCTCCAGCTAGCGGCCACGGTACCCCAAAAACCAGTGGCAGCGGAACTCGAAACGACAGCGCCATTGACTGAGCGCTTGAAATTTCCACTATTCATGTAACCGCCTTCTAATGCATAAAAACCGCTGCCTAATTTGATGGTAAGCGGGTAACCTACAAAAATTTGGATGCCGGTAGCATTCGGCCCATTAGGGTCATTTTCTGACAGGCCACCACCGAAATAGAGCTTATCAACATCAAAGCCATTCGCGCCTTCCTCTGCTTCAGCACTGGCCTGTAGGGAAAACCCAAGAAAGAATATCGCCACTAAAAATTTTTTCATTAACAATCGCCCTTTAAACAGAAAACCACATGGCATCTGGCTCATTCAACAAAGAAATAAACCAACCTTCAAGCAAAAACTAGTCGGCGAGATGATAGTTTTAAACATGCGACTATTTCTTTGCACTCAGTCACAATTCATAAATTTACCTGAAAAATACATACATCTATCTTTGCCATGCTGAGCCGGCGCAGACCACTCCACTCCAGCACCCAACATGGTATGACACGCCTCAAATTAAAGCATCGCCTTACCTGCCAGAGCATTGTTAGGAGAGCGCTAAAATGCAATTTTTCACCTTTGAGAGGTTGCATTGCTGTTACGGCCTTAATGCCCCTTGGCCATGCAAATCCCCACGGTCATTCTAGCTTAATGGCCCATTTTAAAACAGCGACCAGCTGACATGATAGTATTTTCTGAAACCGCAGAGAAGGTAAGTTTGCGATGGAAAAGAGAGCGTCATGAGAAGGGATATCTTCCAATGATATCATAGCATCCATCGCGGAAATAACTCAGCACTCAAACCGTACGGAGATGGAAGCGAGCCTTGCCAGCGCACTCTATAAGCTGCTAAATATCAACCGTTCTGCACGCTACAAAATTCACTACGAATATAATTCGCCTAAGTTCACCTTAACGCTAGAAGTCGTCAACAATAAACTTCAGCTGCTGCCACCCGATCACCCATCTGAACAGAAAGACTCACCCATCGTCGAAAAATTAGAAGAATGCCGGCTTAAAAAAGAAGCACTGTTGATTAGCCTTGGCGATGAAAAATCACTCTCTCTGCAACCAATATTAAACCACCTCAATGAAGTGGCTAGTATTTTCATTCTATCGGGTAGCGAAACGGATCATCGTGGCAATGAAAAGTTGATCATGTATTACTTTCAGATCTATCGGAACTACCTTAAGTTATTAAATGCAAGTGAATATGACACGCTCACAGGCTTGCTCAACAGACGTACCTTTGACCGCGGCCTCGACCAGCTGATTACCGAGTGGAAAACCAAAACCACTGCCTTCGATAACAATAAGGACAATAAAAACAATCGCCGTGACATTGACAACAAAAGCAGTAACTGGCTGGCGGTGATCGATATTGATTTTTTTAAACGCGTCAATGATAACTATGGTCATTTGTATGGTGACGAGGTGTTGCTACTACTGGCCAATATTATGCGCAGCTCTTTCCGAAATTATGACCAACTTTTTCGTTTCGGTGGTGAAAAGTTTGTGGTCATTTTGCACAATACAGACCACGCAGGGGCCGAAATAGCACTGGGTCGTTTTCATAATAAGGTTGGCGACTACCCATTTCCGCAAGTGGGTAATATCACCGTTAGCATTGGCTATGAAGAAATTGCCAATCAAACCGTCCCCTCTGAAGTACTGCGCCGGGCAGATAATGCGCTCTATTACATCAAGGAAAATGGTCGTAACCAGGTTCGCTGTTACAACCAGTTGTTAGCAGAAAATAAGATTCAGGTAACACAGCGACCGGCTAGAGATGATGTCGAGCTATTCTGACTTCGTAACAAAGAAGGTTTCAGGCGCCCTGCATCCGTCACTTATCCTCCGAGTCATGCTTATCTTGCATCTCCTTCATCTTTTTTTGCCACATGCCATATCCCATCATACCAAAACAGAAAAACAGTAATGGAAGCATTAAGGCATTCATGAACGCGGCCATAGAGCCCATTCCAATCGCATTGAGTAATATGCCTAGCAGCGGCGTGAATAGAAAGACAGTCACAACAAGTGCGCCTTTCAGACCCGTAAAAACGAGGCGATCTGCCTGCGTTACGGGTTTGTCTTTTTTCTCTTCTTCAGTTGTCATCAAGCATTACTCCTGATTATCATCCATTTGAAATAGGCAACGGCCATTAACCAAACCCTTGCATCTCATCCATTAGCTGAGGTAACCATGTTACAACATCCGGGAAGGCGATCAACAAACCTAATACTGACAATTGAATGATGATAAACGGCACGACCCCGCGATAGATCTGTGTGATCCTCACCGTCGGCGGCGCGACCGCCTTGAGATAAAAGAGTGAAAAGCCAAATGGCGGGGTGAGAAATGAGGTCTGTAGGTTCATCGCAATCAGGATGGCAAACCAGATGGGGTCGATATCCATCATGATCGCAATCGGGGCGATGATCGGTACCACCACAAAACAGATTTCGATAAAGTCTAAAAAGAAACCCAGTATAAAGACAACCAGCATGCTGACCAATAGAAAGCCCCACACCCCGCCGGGTAGCTCCATCATCAGGTCTTCGACCAACATATCACCACCCATGCCGCGAAAAACCAGACCAAAGGTGGTCGCACCGATCAGAATTAAAAATACCATGCTGGTCATGCGTGTGGTTTGACGCATGGTGCCTTGCAGCTTAGGCATCGTCAGGCGACGGCGCAAGATCGCTAATATCATCGCCCCTAATGCACCAACCGCAGCGGATTCAGTGGGTGATGCAATACCAAAAAAGATCGAGCCCAATACCGCCACCACCAGTAGTAACGGGGGTATTAGACTGGTAATAACGGCCACCAACAGGCTGCTATCACCACGCTCAGCCTGTAGTTTTTTTACATCAATTGCAGGGGCATACGCCGGCTTACGCCACGCAACAATCATGATGAAAACGATAAATAAGACGATCAATAAAAATCCCGGCACTACCGCACCGGCAAAGAGTTGACCGACCGGTACACCAATCACATCCGCCAACAAGATCAATACAATGCTAGGCGGAATGATCTGCCCTAAGGTACCGGAAGCGGCAATGGTGCCGGTGGCAAGTTCAGTACGATAACCATGTTTTAATAACGCCGGCAGTGCAATCACGCCCATCGCTACTACGGTTGCACCGACCACGCCCGTGGTCGCTGCGAGTAGTGCACCCACGATCACAATCGAGACCGCAAGGCCGCCGCGCACACGGCCAAATAACATCGCCATGGTCTCCAGCAGCTCTTCGGCAATGCCGGATTTCTCCAGCATGATCCCCATAAAGATAAACAGCGGTACGGCGAGCAGGGTGAAGTTGGTCATCACCCCCCAGATGCGCATCGGCAGTAGCTCGAAAAATTGAAAGCCAAGAAAGATGCTACCAAATACCATCGACACCGCGCCGAGGGTAAAGGCGACCGGAAAACCAATCATTAGCGCAGCGATCACCACGCCGAACATAATCAACGCCCAGACTTCCATCTCCATTAGCGGTCTTGCTCCTGCGAAGCTTTATGCGTGCTGGCATCCGCGTCCGCTTTACCTACGATAATCTTCTGCACACTGCGAATGATGGTCGCGACACCTTGTACCGCTAATAACACAAAGCAGAGTGGGATCATCATCTTGATGAGGTAACGATAAGGCAGGCCGCCGGGATCTGGCGAATGTTCATTCAACTCGTATGCGTTTTCGACAAAGGGCCATGCGCTCACAATGATCAAGATGCAAAATGGCAGTAGAAAAAAGAGCGTACCGAATAGATCGACCCAGGCGCGCCGACGCTCACTCATCCAGCGTGCGTGATAGAGTAGGTCTACCCGCACATGCTCATCTCGCTTTAAGGTATAGGCGGCGCCCAATAGAAAGATCAGCGCGAAGATATGCCACTCTAGCTCCTGCAGTGCGACGGAGCCAGCTTGAAAAAGGTAACGCATCGTGACGTCATAACTGACCAGCAGCACCAATGCCAATGTTAACCAGGAGACGCAGCGGCCACTGTACTCACCAAAACACTCAATGCCACTGGCTACGCGGCCCAGTCTCGCCAGTCCATTTTTATGCGCTATTGTCATGAAACGTTTTAACCTGAAATCGCAGCCAAACTACTCATGGGTAACTGGCCCTGATACTTAATGGTGTAGACCCCCTTGGGGTTTGGCGTGCCGATAAAGCGTAGCCCCTGACGCAGATCATTGCGATTTTTATCACGCAGCTCGACTGTACCCGCAAAGACATATTCACCTGTTGGCTGTAAAATCAAAGTACCATTCACTTTCATCGGCCCATCAAGGTCACGTACCACACCGTTGATGGTGCCATCCACTGTCGTTAATAGCGCTTCAAAATTACCGAAAGAGGTATTGTTTAGGTCGACGCCTGCATCACGCCAGACGAGCTTTCCTGTGACATTGTTCAACTGCCCAGCCACCACAGACACCTCGTCTAACTCAATCTTAAAAAGGCCTTTAAGCCCTATCGCGAGCTGTGGCGCAAATTTCTCGGCGCTAGCGGCAGTCAGGCTAGCGTTTAAATCTTTTAAAAAGTAGCCCTGAAGATCTCGACCCACGGTGGCCGCTACATTGCGCTCATCATATTTAAAGCTTATCTCGGCCTGCGCGCGCCCAAGAAATAGTGCGGCGGGCTGCAACGCCCACTGCAATGATTCCAGCCGTTCTGCACCTGGGCCAACAGTAGCCAGGGCAGCACGCCCCTGCCAGATAGCGCCATCAAGTTGATAAAGCTTTACCGCAGGCAGTTTATCTTTAACCAGCCCATAGAGGCGATCCGCCGGAGTTTGTACTGCGACAAACACCAAATAACTAACCAGTGCTAACGCACTGTATAGCGCAATTTTCTTTTTATTCATCTTGCACCTTTTAATGAAAGGCGCACATTGGCCAAGCCATTATCCTGATGCTGGTCGATGGTGATGCTATCAATCGATACCACATGTTTTGTTTGCAACGCTTCTAGCCAGCGCATCATTTTATCGAAGTTAACCCGTTCAAGACGAATCCGCACCTTGTCGCTGCCATCCGGCTCTATCCTTGTTATCGCGCCACCCAGTCCGCTGCGCTTGGCGGTTTGATCCACCAGCGACAAGAGCGATGCACCATTATTTGCAACCCGCTTTTGATTTCCGCCTTTGCGCAGCATTAGTGCCTCTTGCGCCGCTGATTCCATCCATTGACTCGCCACACGCTGCTCACTCACCACCTCGCGCATGCGCTCTACATCGTCCACAAATGAGAGCCAACTGCCAATCAACAACGCCATGATTAACAGGCCGCCACCAGCCGCGACAATGATGCGCTCACGAGGGCTCAGTGTGGCGAACCACGCCTTCATGCCCCTTTACCTTTTAGTTGCAGACGCGCTTCAACACGGTTATCGCGCGAGGTCGCAGAAAGAATCTCGACCTGCAGTCCGGCGTCTTTGATCATCCGCTGCTTCAATTGATCCAGCACCTGAATATCGGCAATGGCCAGTGCCATATCGAGCTGTCCATTGCGATAGCTTATCCGTTGCAACTGTAGCCCATTGGCTGCTTGCAGCGCATCACCGACGGATGACAGCATCACTAACAGCCCGTCATCACTCGACACGCCACCACCACGTAGTTTTTTAAGACACTGCGTCATCTGGGCCTTCGGGTTCACAATTCGTTTTGCGCCTGGACAGGATGCCAGGTAGGTCTGTTCGATGTGTTTTTTCAGCGCCGCCTGCTCACCGCGTAACGCAAAATAATCAACCACCGTCATGCCGCCCGAAAAGAGCATCAGCGTCACTAACATGGCAGCAGCAGCGCGCCACGGGCGTAACAATTTGCCCAGCTGGTCGCGGCGACTGTATTGCCCCTGTAATAAATTAAGTGCCAGCTTTTCATCTAGCCCCTGCGCCAACAGCGCCAGCGCATCAACGGCTTCATCTTCACGGCTGATAACGAGATCGAATTCACTCAGCTCTTCAACCAGCGCCAGATCATCTGCGGCTCCAGTACTGCTCAGCAGGCATAACTGCTCGGGTGCGTCTGCTGCTTGTTCACATGCCTGCAGCGCACTGCGCAGCATCAACATCAGGTTATCGCGATCCACCGCGAAGCCTCGGTTATGGCCACTGCTCAGCAATGCCGTATCACCCTCCAATAACAGCGACCACTGCGGCGTCTCTGAGACAGGCAGGCAACAGAGATCCGCCACAATCATATGCGGCTCAACGCCATGGCTGCGCAGCAACTCAAGCCACTGCGCCATCTGCTGATGCTCGACCACCACGGTGGCCACCTGCCCATTGGCATCGGGCACGCCGATGACAAAATGGAGCTGCTCAACATCGCTTGCCAGTTGATCTTCTAGAATATAGGGCACTGCGCTCAAAATACGCTGGCGGTTGCGGCTCGGCACCGCAGCCGACATCAGCGATAATTCGGTTGTGGGTACCATCACAATCACGCGACAACCACTCGCCAGTGCAGCCAGCTCACTTAACGCGGTCTCCTGTGACGCCGCGTGCGTGCCATCTTCTGCCACCAGCAGTGTGCGCAGCGCGGGCGCGCGATCACTCGTCAGCCGGATATAGAGCTTTGGCTGCATTAATAGACACCCTGTGCGCGCATGGCTACTTCCACGTTTCCTTGATTATCTCTCACCACCAAACTATACAGGCTTGTGCGGCCGCGCCCAAATTCAGACTCGGCGTTTATTATAAAGTAATTTGTCTCGACACTGAGGCCTTCATTCCCACTCAATCGTCCCGCAACTGCAGCATGGCCAACAAACTCTCCCACTGTTGCAAAACCGTCGGGAACGCGGGCATCAATTAAGTCATCTGCTTCCGATGGGGTTAAACCGTTCACAACGGCCATTAATACCTCCGCACTAGCGGTATTCACATTGATAGCGGTATATTCAGGCAACACCGTGACGTGGGGCCATAACGTATCGTAAACCTCGCGAGAGATTCCGTTAATCAACAACAACTCACTAGTGCTCGCCATCATCGCATTAGGCGTGCGGTAAGGTAGTTCAAGTCCCAGATATGAAAAGTCTTCTGCGCCACCCGGAATACTGACATTCGCATCGTCATCAATCCAGTCCAGAATCGCAAAACGCAGATTCTCATCAAGACCCAGCTGTTGCAACAGACGCTGCAAGCGATCCATGTCCAACGAGCTCGGCTGTTTATCCTTCACCAAGTTGTTGAGATTGAAGCGCCCCTGCAGGTCTTCAATGTGCCCCGCGACACGCCCACCTTCAACATCTATCGGTGGCAACATCATCGCCCACTCCTCCTCCAAATGATCAATTTGATTATCCTGCCGGTCTCGCACCAACACCTGCTTGCCCCATTCCTCAGCACCCAGTGCAAACAGGTAGGCCTGCGATGATTCGATCACATTGGTGGTGCGGCGAATATCGAGATGCTGACGCGAGGCCATCGACACTGCCGCAATCGTCGCAATCGCCGTAATTAATATCGCAGTAATCAACGCCGCGCCTGACTGCTTCGATCTTCGCGCCATCACGAGCCACCACCAGCGGTCTGCGCTGCAGGCTTAATCCCCGCCACACGAAAGACCCGTCGAATCTCACCCCACTGCTCACTTTCGATAATCAATTCGATCGCCTTTGGGAGGCCCGGCGGCGCTGTATTTTGCTGCGTTAGATTGCGCACGGGCCACTCACTTTGCCACTCTAATT
The DNA here is from genome assembly GCA_002401765.2 of Thiotrichaceae bacterium. Lineage (GTDB taxonomy): Bacteria > Pseudomonadota > Gammaproteobacteria > SZUA-140 > SZUA-140 > SZUA-76. The sequence goes on along the minus strand of NVTY02000009.1, from coordinate 44,376 downwards.
GATCATCGAGGTAGCTAAACTTTATTGCCTCAACCCCCTCAAGCAGCGGCCCGGAAGCGTACTCACTATCCTGTGCGCGATCCAACACCTGCCAGCTTGCACGCATCAACTGTTCATCTTCAATACCATAGGCGATGCGCTGCAAATTACTGCGGCTAAAACCACCCGGGTTACGCCGCCCGGTGCGGGTAAACTCTATCACCTTATCATCCCCCACCATCGGAGGTTGGTTATCACCAAAATCATCACGAATGGAACGATTCACCGCCTGCTCAATATCACGCTCAAGGATGGCAAATGCGGTCTGCAATGCGGCCAGCTTTACGGAATGTGCATCGCCCTGTTTACGCGCCTTCATCACAATATCCAGCCCGCTATAGGCCATCAACGCCACCACTGCAAAGATCGACATTGCAACCAGTAGCTCTATCAAGGTAAAGCCTGCACTGCGCCGGCACATCATATCGGTTTACCCAGATACGAGATCACCTTCACGATAGGCTTTTCGCTGCTCGCATCGGTGCGCACTTCTACATCCATCCGTTTAACATGATCATCGAGGGTGTCGATCACGATGGTGGTCCAGTACCAGTCACGCCCAGCCATCTCGACATCGCCCGACTCTTCACCAGCGCGCGGCCAATCACCCGACACTTGCACTTCGACCACTTTATTGGTCGCAACCCAATGCCCCAGTGTCTTAGCCTCCAGCAATGTGGCGTTACTGATGTTGCGGCTCGCCTCGGTAATCACCGCACCGAGACCAATCGCAATCACCGCCAGCGCCACCATTACCTCTAACAGGGTGAAACCGCGCGCGCGTTTTAATCGCTGTTGGTGGGCATGTGTGCTCATCATTGCTGCTCTATCTCAACCTTGCCGGTAATCCCTGCCTTCACCACAAAGCGTGCCTCGCCATCTTCATGGCGCAGCTCTGCTTCAAAGGGGCTCATCTCACCGCTAGACAACATATAGACCCGCGGCCCAATCGACTGCAGCTCTTCCTCTTCATCTGTGGATGAGGCCGCAACCTCGTCCTCAAATGCAAACTCATGCCCTTCGAGATAGAGCTCCAGATAGATACCTTTGGGCAGCTTGCGCTCGCGCAGCATGTCGTCATCCTGCGGTGTCTGCCACTGGCCGGTCTCATCATTTAATATCAGAAATTGATAGCGATCATGGCCAAACTCCAGCGCATGCTCTTTGCCGTGCAGCACCGACTCCTGTGCCGCCAACGTGACTAACGCAGCGAGGCGTTGCGCCTCGGTCTGCACCTCATCATCCACGTCACGGTCAAACCCTACTACCACATAGGTGAGGGTGATGCCGATAATCAACGCCACCACCATCAGTTCAATTAAGGTAAAACCCGCAGCACGTCGGCGGCTACAGCGAGATGCGGGCAACTGCTTCATAAACTGGCGTAAGGCTTAATTGCCGCTGAGGTTCCAGTTACCGACATCGGCATCTTCACCTTCACCGCCCTGCGCGCCATCACGCCCCAGTGAATAGACATCAATCGCGCCATTCTCTCCTGGATATAGGTAAAAATAGGCGTTATCCCACGGGTCTGTCGGCAGGCGCGGTAACTCGTTACCGACCAGTGCCTCCAGCCCCTCATCGGTACCGGGATAGTCATGATTTTCTAGCTTGTACATGTTCAATGCGCTTTCAATGGCGCGCACGTCAGACTTAGCCTTGGTGATCTTCGCCTGCCCCGGCTTATTCATAATATTAGGCACCACAAACGACGCAAGAATACCGAGGATAACAATCACCACCAGTACTTCAATCAGGGTAAAACCACGGACTGCCTTGCGTCTGTTGTCTCTTGATATTTTCATCTAAACCTTCCTGTCTCTCTTTCTTTAATTGGGTTCCAAGTCACTGCACCATTAAATCATGTGACTGCTCAGGTCGCCCATGAAATCTGCCAGTTTCTTTATGCCCTTCGGGTGCAAGGCGAAAAATGATCATTTTTTAACGCTGAACTGGAGGATTTCATGGGTTAGCTGAGTAGTCACTAAATCATTAACTCATTCATGTTAAAGATTGGCAGCAGGATAGCGAGAATAATCAGCATCACAGCGCCACCCATCACCAGAATGATGAGCGGGCCAAACACGCCCATCACTATCTTCATCACTGCATTGAGTTCCAGCTCCTGACTGTCGGCCGCGCGCGCCAGCATCTCATCAAGTCTACCGCTGCTCTCGCCACTGGCAATGAGATGTATGGTCATTGGCGGGAAATAACCACTCTTTTCTAGTGCCTTGTGCATACTAGCACCTTCACTGACATGTTTTGCCGCCGCCTCCACCGCACTGCGCATCGGAATATTGGTCACCACCTGCTCCGCAATGCGTAGCGCCTCCAGCACCGGCACCCCACTCTGGCTCAAAATACTCAGCGTGCGTGCAAAGCGTGCTGCATTGGCACCGCGAACCAGTTTAGAGATCAGCGGTATCTTTAGCTGTAGATGATGATACCAGCGCTTTGGCCCCGGCTTGCGTAAAATCGCCTTCATCGCAATAAACGACACCACGATCACCCCTAATAAAAGCAGGCCAGATTCACGAATAAAATCACTGGTGGCAATCATCACCACGGTCAACGTTGGCAGTTCCTGCCCCATATCATCAAACACTTTCACGACTTCAGGCACCACAAACGCAAGTAACAAACTCACCACCGCAATCGACACCACCACCAACACCACCGGATAAATCAGTGCCTGCATTATCTCCTGACGCATCTGCTGACGCGTCTCGGTATAATCAGCAAGGCGGTCTAGCACCACATCGAGATGGCCCGACTGCTCACCCGCCGATACCGTGGCGCGATAGAGATCGTTAAAGACATGCGGAAAATCACCCAGCGCCGTCGCCAGCGTATGGCCTTCCATCACCTTAGAACGCACCCCCACCAGCATACTTTTAAGGCGTGGCTTTTCGCACTGCTGTGAGACGGCGCGCAGCGCTTCTTCAATCGGCAGACCCGATTGCACCAACGTCGACAGCTGGCGGGTAATGAGCGCAAGGTCAGTGGCGTTGACACCACGTTGGAATGAAGCAGGACGCCCGCCCGCGCGCTTTTCTCGCGCCACCACCTCAACCACCTCAAGCGGCGCCATCCCCTGGTCACGCAGTTGCTGGCGCACCTGGCGAGCGGTGTCGCCTTCAAGCACCCCTTTGCGTTCACGGCCGCGACGATCCAGCGCCTTGTATTCAAAAGCCCCCATCCGCTATGCGCACCTACTCTTCATAGGTAACGCGCAACACCTCTTCAAACGAGGTCTCACCAGACAGTACGCGGCGAATCCCATCCTGAAAAATGCTGTTTGTTCTGCCACGTGCATGCTGTTCAAGCTGCTGCTCTGCCGCGCCATCATGAATCATGGTGCGCGTCATCTCATCGACATCCACCAGCTCAAAGATCCCCATGCGACCACGGTAGCCGTTGAAGTTACATTTTTTACAGCCATCGGGGGCATATAATGTCGGCGGTGATTCAAAAGAGACGCCCAGTCGTTCGCAATCTTTTTGGCCTGCTTGATAAGGTCGTTTGCAATCAGGGCAGAGTTTTCGCACCAGTCGTTGCGCTAGAATGCCGATCAAACTGGAAGCCATTAAAAAAGGCTCTACCCCCATGTCACGCAAGCGAGTTACTGCACCAATGGCTGTATTGGTATGCAGCGTTGATAACACCAGATGACCGGTCAAACTCGCTTGAACGGCAATCTCAGCGGTCTCCAGATCACGAATCTCACCCACCATCACCACATCAGGGTCCTGCCGTAAAATGGCACGTAGGCCGCGCGAAAAAGACATGTCGACCTTCGTCTGCACCTGCGTCTGACTGACACCATCAAGGTAATATTCGATCGGGTCTTCGACCGTCATGATGTTGCGGTCTTTATTATTGAGGCGCGTTAGCACCGCATAGAGCGTGGTTGTTTTACCGGAGCCAGTAGGACCGGTGACCAAAATAATCCCGTGCGGCTTATGAATGATGCCGTTCATGATTTCGCTTTCCCTCGACTCCATGCCAAGGTGGTCGAGGTCAAGGCTGCCCGCCTGTTTATCGAGCAGTCGTAGCACGACACGTTCGCCGTGCCCAGATGGCAGCGTCGAGACACGCACATCAACTGAGCGCCCAGCAACACGCAATGAAATGCGGCCATCCTGCGGCAGCCGTTTTTCGGCGATATCGAGTTTGGCCATCACCTTAACGCGAGACACCAACAACGGCGCAATCACACGTGCGGGTTCAAGTACTTCACGCAAGACACCATCGACACGAAAACGCACCACCATACGGCTTTCATAGGTCTCAATGTGGATATCCGAAGCACCCTCTTTAATCGCCTCGGTCAGCAGGGCGTTAATCAGGCGGATAATCGGAGCGTCGTCCTGCGTCTCCAGCAGATCTTCGGGTTCCGGCATCGCCTGTGCGATACTGGAGAGATCCAGTTCATCGCCCAGATCACCCATCGACTGCATCGAATTAGAGCCATCACTGGCGTAGGCCTTTTGAATCAGGGTATCGAATGCTTCCCCCTCAACCAGCGCTTCAATCTTTAACGGTACACCGAGAAAACGGCGCGTTTCAGCCAGCGCCTGAGCAGAGACGTTATCGCGACAGATTAATCGCGAATGGTCCAGGCTAACCTCACCCACCATCACACCGTGGCGTTTTGCAAAAGAGAAAGACGGGCGTTGAACAGTGACCGTTTCGGCCTCATGTTCTGCCGCCTCCCCAGCCACTGGCACCATCGTGGCTATCTCTGCCGCGCTCGATTCATTGAGATCATTCGCTGGTGGCACTGTCACTACCCGGCAATGTTGGATCTAAACTCGGTACCGCATCTCCACTCGGCCTTTCGTCCTGCTCAAATACCGGCGGCAAGGCCAGCACATTCTGCATCGTTGGCATCACCGGCGAGGCCTCTTTGGGCAACATCAACAGCCCTTTCTCTCTCACCTGCATCTGCCTTTCACGCTGGTAACTATATTTGCTATTGGTCAGACGCGCTGACATGGCGGCATCCCGAATAATGGTAGGGTGAAGAAAAATCATCAAATTTTGCTTAACTTTGCTGGAGGTCTTGTGGCTGAAGAGCCATCCCAGCAGCGGGAGATCGCCCAGCAGCGGCACTTTTTGTACCGATTCGCGTACTTCATCGTTGATCAACCCACCCAGCACAATCATCTGCCTATCGTCGACAATGACGGTGGTTTTAATTGAGCGGGTATTGGTAATCAGATCAACCGCACTGATCGAGCTTGAGCTAAGGCTATCGACTGTTTGTTCAATGTCTAACTTTATCGCATCGCCTTCATTGATCTGCGGCTTTACTTTTAGCGTGATACCGACGTTTTCACGCTGAATGGTCTGAAACGGATTGGTTGGCGAAGAGGAGCTTCCGGTGGACGTAAAAGAGCCGGTAACAAATGGCACCGTCTGTCCAATCACAATCTCGGCCTCTTCATTATCCAGCGTCACCAGGGTCGGCGTTGAAAGAATATTAGTGGTGGCGTCACCCTTCAGCGTGTTCAAGACGGCTGCAAAATTGAATGTGCTTGAATTAAATGCGCCCAATCCGAGTAGCACGCCGTTGGTAGCCTGCGGTGCAACGCCGGCGGCTGCTGCCGCACCAATCGTCGCAATACTGGTGCCAGTACCGGAGCCGAAATTCACCAGGCCAACCGGCCCTTCACGGCCTGGGGTGCCATCAAAAATCCACTGCACACCAAACTCTGCGCTCAGATCTTCTGAGACTTCGGCAATCACGGTTTCAATCAACACCTGTGCGCGACGTATATCAAGCTGTTTGATGACCGACTCCAACGAACGAAAGAGATCGGGGGGGGCCGTAATCACCAGTGCATTGGTCGCTTCATCGGCCTGAATATTGACAACGATGTTATTCGTCGCCCCCGCACCCTTTCCTTTCTTTTGCTTGCCAACGCTTTTACTAACACCCGTCAGCACTTTGACCATATCTTCGGCCTGCGCATAGCGCAGGTAGATCACGCGAGTGTTGCCACCACTCTCCAGTGGCGTATCGAGATGAGAGATGATGGCTCGAATCCGCAAACGCCCCGACTTTCCACCGCCAACAAGAATACTGTTGGTGCGCTCATCGGCAATCAAAATGGGCGTGCGGCCCGCAGCAGAAGCGGCGCCTTTCCCTTTGCCCTTCTGCTCCAGCGACGCCATGATACGCACCACTTCTGCAGCAGAGGCATGTTCTAGCCGGATAATTTCAATCTCATCATTGCTCGGTCTATCGATGCGTCTGATGATATTCATCAGGCGCGCAATATTAGCCGCCCGATCCGAAATAATCAGAATATTAGCGGGCACATAAGCCGCAAGATGGCCTTGCTGCGGCACCAGCGGACGCAGAATCGGCACTAACTGCGAAGAGGAGACATTCTTGAGTGCAATCACGCGAGTCACAATTTGGTCACCTTCACCGGGAAATTCATCATCCGCCAACGGCATCGCTTTCTGCTTGGCACTGGCATCCGGCAAGATTTTAATCACATTGCCACTCGGCACCGCGGAAAATCCGTGCACTTCAAGGATCGACAAAAAGACACTGTAAAGTTCTTCACTCGCCATTGGCTGAGAGGAAATAATGGTCACTTTGCCCTTTACCCGGGGGTCAACAATAAAATTTTTGCCGGTCGCCTCAGAGACCGTGCTGATCACCGCACTGATGTCCGCATCTTTCAGGTTTAAGGTAATGCTTTTTGCAGCTGCAATGGTTGAAAAACAAGTAGCCGCAATCAATAATGCAGCGCAAAGCGCTCCATTCCATCTGCCGCGGTATTCCCGGTGAAAATACTTTATAGACTGCAAACTGCTTCTCGCTATCCCTAAGATCTTAGAGCATTATTACTCTTTATTGTTTCGATACAATGTCATACATAGCCTAACGGCATTATAAGTTAAAAACTGACCTCTATCCGTTTGATCTCGCGCAACTTTATTAATCAATACTAACGTCAAATGACTGCGCGCGCCCATTTCTTTTTATATCCAATCTGACACTATTCGCGGTCTGCAGGCTGCGCAGAACATTAAGCCCCTTTGCCGGGGTATCAAGCCGAATGCCATTGACGGCAGTCACAATATCACCTGACATCAGGCCGACACGATCAAACAGCGCTCGGTCACGCCCCGGTTTAACTTGATAACCGATAAACTTACCTCGCTCACTTTTAGGACTCATCTTAATGGCATCCGTCAAACGCTGCGGTTCTTTCAGCAGGTCTTTACGATATTGCTTAAGACTCATCGGCGCAGCGCGAGCACCTGTTCGAGATGATCTATTGCGCGCCCGGGTTGATGAGCTTGCCGTCTTTATACTCTCTTTAGGCAGTTCCAGTATTTCCAGCGTATTATTACGCTTCAGCACAACCTTGGTGGGATGTACCTCCGCAAGAATGACCCCGCCTGAGATGCGAGCATTAACGGGATAATAACGCTCCTTACCATTTGCCTCAGCAATAATGGCGCCACCACCACCATCCGCAACAAAAACGCCACGAAGAGTCAGTTTAAGGGTTGTTTGGGGAATATCCTGCTGCACCACTAGCGCAGCCGGCGCATGTTGGTTCTCTTTACCAAACAGACTCCAGCGCGCAATATTCCAGCCACCACTCGAAATAGCGGCCAGTGGTGAACTTACCGCCTGCAACACCGGCAATGCCTCGCTCTCTGCTGCCGGCACCAGGCGCCAACTCAACACGGCCGCGTTATAAGCAAGGCATACCACTAATGTGACATTGACAACCGTCACCCAGTGCGCGCCTGTCGCGCTCTTTGCCACTGCGCCAGGCAATCCTTTCCAGTCAACAGACAATTTCATCGCCATCTCTTAATGAATAAACCCATTACCCACGTCCTTCAACACCTAAACCCTTATAGGCTTAAGTAAACCCACCACATCTGTAACGGCCACATTTTACACAAAATCATTTGTGTATGAAAACTTAAAAGACAGCCACATTCCAGGCAAATAAAACCAACTTTCGGCTTGCTTTTTCCTAAAACACAGATTCTTATGCACAATTATCTTCATCTGACACGCCAAAACACTGGGCTGAGCATGAAAAGCTATAAAAAATACCTAACTACTTGTTTTATAAGTAATATCACTATCGATCAAAAACTACACAATCTAACGTGAGGCCTTGAGTTATAACGATTTCAGGCCCTTTACCCCAATCTTTCCACAGAGTTATCCACAGTTTTTGTGGAAAACTCTCAATTACCAATCACGACAAGTAGTTAGCTGTGTTTTTTATAACCGATCATGATCCATGGAACATTCACAGTGAAACATTCACCTTTTTTACCAGCTAAAAAGCGTCCATTTCGGAATCAACAACCCTTCATCTAACTCATTTTGACGACTATCAAGACTGCCATCGCCATCGGTATCCACCAAAAAATAAGCAAGCCCCTTCTTCGGCGTGACTTTGATCATGTAGAGCTGGCCGTTGGCGCGGTACTCTTCAATCATGTCTGTTTGACTGCGGGTAATGGTAATTTCAGGTTCGTCGCCTGGCTCTGCCGCCAGTACCAACGGGGCACTGCCAACAGACAGTGCCATGCATAACAATAGTGGATACAGTTTTTTCATAACGCCAATAATCTCTCACGCTCTTCGGCAGACGGTTCAAATCCACGTTGCTCATAATGCTGAAATATCGCATCGACCACTTCCTGCGGCGTGTCCAACACCTCAAACAGCTTAAAATCTTCGGCACTGATGGTGCCCTCGGCCACCAGGGTCTGCTCAAACCAGCTCAACAGCCCCGCCCAAAACTGACGGTTCACCAAAATAATAGGGATCTTCTGCGTCCGACCGCTCTGCACCAGGGTCAAGATCTCAGCCAGCTCATCTAGCGTGCCAAAACCACCCGGCAACACCACGTAGGCAGAGGCATATTTGACAAACATCACCTTACGCGAAAAAAAATGGCGAAAGTGCAGTGAAATATCCTGGTACTTGTTTTCTACCTGTTCACGCGGCAGCATAATATTCAAGCCGATACTCGGTAATTTTCCTCGAAATGCCCCTTTATTGGCCGCTTCCATAATCCCAGGGCCACCGCCACTCACCACGCTAAAACCTGAGTCAGAGAGTGCCAGCGCAATCTCCTCTGCCAACTGGTAGTATGGATGATCCACAGGGGTGCGTGCCGAACCAAAGATACTGACGGACGGTTTAATCTTGTCCAGCCGCTCATAGCCTTCTACAAATTCGGCCATGATCTGGAACACCTTCCATGACTCGCGATTCAGGCCAACCTCATCGGCCGGCCCAGATGTAGGATGATCAGCTTTTGTTCGTTCGTCCATAACGCTTTTTAACTCTAGATCATTATAATGGTACCCGCTGGCGCTAATATTAGCAGATCAACCCCAACCATAAACCAACTATATTAACTCGATGACTAAAAACACCTCTAGCAAACTGCTGGTCCTGATCGACGGCTCTTCTTATCTTTATCGTGCCTTTCATGCGATGCCACCGCTCATGAACTCGCAAGGGCAGGCAACTGGCGCGATCTACGGTGTGATCAATATGCTGCGCACGTTGATCGATGAATATAACCCCGACTATGTCGCCGTCGTATTTGATGCCAAAGGCAAGACCTTTCGTGATGATATGTATGATCAATACAAGGCCAACCGCCCGCCGATGCCAGACGAACTGCGCACCCAAATCGAGCCACTACATGCGGTGGTGCGCGCGATGGGCTTGCCGTGTATCGTCGAAGCAGGGGTCGAGGCCGATGACGTAATCGGCACGCTGGCGCAGCAAGCGGCTGCTAGCGGCATTCGCAGCGTGATCTCGACCGGTGATAAAGATATGGCGCAGCTGGTGAATGATCACATTTCACTAATCAATACGATGAACAACAAAACACTCGACCGCGCAGGCGTCATTGAAAAGTTCGGTCTGCCACCGGAGCAGATCATCGATTATTTGGCGCTGATTGGCGACACCTCGGATAACATCCCCGGCATCCCTGGTGTCGGTCCCAAGACGGCGGTTAAATGGTTTACCCAATACGGTTCGCTCGACGAGATCATCAATCAGGCAGAGTCCATCAAGGGCAAGATTGGTGAAAAATTCCGCGCCAACATGGCTCAGCTACCACTCTCGCGCCAGCTCACCACCATCAAACTGGATGTACCGCTTGCCGAAACCCCCGAGACACTGCAGCAGCGACCCGCCGATATTGAGGCGTTGCGCGAGCTGTTTCAACAGCTGGAATTCAAGCGCTGGCTCGATGAGCTTGAACATAGTGCAGCTTCAGATCAACCCTCAGCGGACGAAGCAGCCCCCGCCGTTGAACGCCACTACGACACAATTCTCGACCAGGCCTCGCTTGATAAATGGATCGAGCAATTAAAAAGTGCCGAACTGTTTGCATTCGACACCGAAACCACCAGCCTCGACTATATTGAAGCAGAGATCGTCGGCGTCTCATTTTCCATCGAAGCTGGTGTCGCCGCGTATGTACCACTTGCCCATGACTATGAAGATGCTCCCGAGCAGCTCGATCGCACCACAGTGCTCGAACAGCTGCGCCCGCTACTCGAAGATGAAGCGCGTAAAAAGGTCGGGCAGAATCTTAAATACGACGCCAATGTGCTGCTCAATTATGGCATCAAATTACGCGGTATCGCATTTGATACGATGCTCGAATCGTACGTTCTCAATAGCATCGCCTCGCGTCACGATATGGATTCGCTAGCGAAAAACCACCTTGGTGTGGAGACCATTCACTACCAGGATGTCGCCGGTAAAGGGGTTAAGCAGATCCCCTTTAATCAGGTGCCGATTAAGGTCGCGTCTCCCTACGCCGCCGAAGATGCCGATATCACGCTGCAACTGCACCAAAAACTGTGGCCGCAGGTTGAAGGTGACAAGGCGCTGTGCAAACTTTTCAATGACATCGAACTGCCACTGCTACCGATCCTCGCCAAGATGGAATACCACGGCGTACTGGTCGATGCCGAGATGCTGACTATTCAAAGTGGTGAGCTAAGCGAGCGGATGCAGCAGATTGAACAGGAGGCCTTTGTCGTCGCTGAACAGGCGTTCAACCTCAGTTCACCCAAGCAGATTCAGGAGATCCTGTTTGAGAAGCAGAAACTCCCTATTATAAAAAAGACCCCCAAAGGGCAACCATCAACCGCAGAAGAGGTGCTGCAAGAGCTGGCGCTTGACTACCCGCTGCCGAAATTGATCATCGAATACCGCGGCATGAGTAAGCTCAAGTCGACCTATACCGATAAACTGCCGCAACAGATCCATCCGAAGACGGGCCGTGTTCACACCTCCTATCATCAGGCCGTCACGGCGACTGGGCGGCTGTCCTCCAGCAACCCCAACCTGCAAAACATTCCGATCCGCAATAAAGAAGGTCGGCGCATTCGTCAGGCCTTTATCGCACCGGCGGGTAAAGTCATTGTCGCGGCCGATTATTCGCAGATTGAACTGCGCATTATGGCACACCTCTCTAGCGACACCGGACTGCTCGAGGCCTTCCAGCGTGGCGATGATATCCACAGCGCCACCGCCGCTGAGATCTTCAATACCATGCCAATCAGCGTCACCTCGGAACAGCGGCGTCGTGCCAAGGCGATCAACTTCGGCCTGATCTACGGCATGTCTGCCTTTGGCCTTGCTAAACAGCTCCGCGTGGGGCGCAAAGAGGCACAGGCATATATCGATCTCTATTTTGAACGCTACCCTGGCGTACTTGCCTATATGGATCGGATGCGTGAAATGGCCAGGGCCGATGGCTATGTTGAGACCCTCTTTGGGCGCCGCCTCTATCTGCCGGAGATCAACGCACGCAATGCACAGCGCCGCCAATATGCCGAACGCGCTGCAATCAACGCACCGATGCAGGGCAGTGCCGCGGACATCATCAAGCTGGCGATGCTTAAAACCGCCGCATGGCTTGAAACCGACCCAATCGACGTGACCATGGTGATGCAGGTACACGATGAACTGGTGTTTGAGGTCGCAGAAAGTCAATTAGCCGCAGCACGGGAGGGTATTCGCAACTGCATGACGGGTGCTGCCAAGCTGGCGGTACCATTAGTGGTCGATATCGGGGACGGCATCAACTGGGATGAGGCGCATTAAGATGAAATTGGTGCAATTTTAAAGAAAAAAGATCGTTTTTAACGATTTTTCGAAAAAAGATCAAAAAAAGCTGAACTTTTCCAAACATCCGCCGTCTTACCTTACAAGTGTGTCTTTGGACACCACCACTCAGCCTCCCTGAGTGGCCCCTCTTACTTAGCCACCCCAAGCTGAGTATGAGTTTTAACCCCCGGTTATTCCCTCCCTCTCTCTAAAATAACCGGGGATTTTTTTATCTCAAATTCTGCTAACTATTCAACTCACGCCTGAAGTCTGAACAGTTACAAATTCAGCCAACCATCCAGACAGGCATGCGCCTCATCAATCCCACTCTTTTTCAATGATGAAAAAAGCTGCATCGAGATCTCCTGGTCACCCTCAACATTAAAATTCTTCGCGATATCTCGACGCACCTCTTGCAGCATATTGCCCGCCGCACCACGGCTCAGCTTATCCGCCTTGGTCAGTAACAGATGTACTGGCATCTTCGCCTCACAGCACCACTGCAAAAGCTGGCAATCCAGCTCCAGCAGTGGACGACGAGAATCCATCACAATAATCAACCCTTTCAAGGACTGGCGAGTCTGGAAGTAATCCTCGATCAACTTCATCCATTTCTGCTTGGTACTCAGCGGCACCTTGGCATAACCGTAACCCGGCAAATCCGCCAGGCGACGCTCATCAGCGATCTCAAAATAATTGATCTGCTGCGTGCGCCCCGGCGTTTTACTGGTACGAGCCAGCGCATTAATCCCGGTAATGGTGTTGATCGCACTCGATTTACCGGCATTGGAGCGCCCTACAATCGCGACTTCAGCCCCCTCATCATCCGGCAACTGAGAAAGTGACGCCACACTCAACATAAAGGTGGCGCGGCGATAGGGGTGATTCGGATCAGGCATCGTTTAACTCACACAAACAATAGAAATAATGACTCAAGATTAGCGTTTACCACCACGCCCATAGACGTAACGGCTCAGGCTCATCTCGTCGCTGCTCACACGGCGTACCAGGTGATCAAGACTGATGATGGCATGCTCGAGGAAAACCACGGCCAGATAAGGGTGTTCGATGCGTAGGCGGTCATACATCACGCGCGACAGTTTCATCAACTGGGTGTTATCGGTCGCAACACGCATCCGCAAAAGACGTGGCTGGCGATCAAAAAAGGACATCTCACCGACCAGCTCGCCTTCAGACATGCGGCCAATTTCCATCTCATTGCCACGCTCTTCATACACCAACGCGGTTTCACCTGAAACGACAAAATAGATCGCATCACCGATCTCACCGATGTCAATGATGACATCACCCTTTTTATATTCCACTAACTCGGTGTAATCGAGCAACGTCTGCACTTCCTTGATCGTTAACGACTCACACAGATGCTGCTGATTGAGGAACTGAGCCAAATCAAAAGGTTTTGTTGTCATCAACTATCTCCTACAAAATCTTATATTCTATTTAAATTATGAGACCATTCGCGCCGGTATCGTGCCAAAGTCTCAGTATCACGCATGATACCGCATTCATCATTAAAGACCGATAAATTCACCCTGGTTATTGCGTATAAATCGAAACTTGAATAGTCTTGGTAGCGCTGAGAGCCAATCTCTCTCAATAATAACCATATAATTCCAAATACACTCTCCATATTGATTGAGGTACCACCGATGAAAAGTATGCTAGCAAGCCTAATCCCACTTCTGTTTATTGCCTTTACTCCTGCGGCACAAGCAGCAGGCCCCATCACAGCGGGAGTCAATTACCAGTTGGTACAACCGGCGCAACCGCCAATGAAAAGCAGTGGCAAGATTGAAGTCATTGAGATGTTCTGGTACGGCTGCCCACACTGCCATCGCTTTCAGGTACACCTTGATCGCTGGCTGAAAACCCAGCCAGGCAATGTTGAATTCATCCGTATACCCGTTATCTTGCGTGAAAACTGGGGAACTCATGCCCGCGCCTTCTTTACTGCACAGGCACTCGGCAAGCTAGAAGAGATTCATATGCCTTTTTTTGAAGCGATCCACAATGAAAAACGTCGCCTGAACAGTGAAAAAAGCCTGATGGCGTTCTTTGCTGAGCACGGCATTAGCAATGATGATTTTCGCAAAACCTTTCACTCTTTCAGTGTGAACAGCAAGGTTCGCCGCGCACAATTATTCGCGCACAAGTATGGCATTCAAGGCACTCCAACCGTGGTTGTCAATGGCAAATACCGCATCGATACCGGCATGGGTAAACAGGGCTTTCCGGGGGTGATCAAAGCGATTAATCATTTAATCAAAATAGAAGGAGACTCCTAGACCCTGCTCACCTTTTAACCCTTGTTAATAAAGGGGGATTGGCGCGCTAACGCCTTATTAATTTTGTACTCTATTGAATTGACAACGTGCCGCTACTATTAAATAGTGAATGGTACGGCACGTTGCGCTCCGCCGTCGGGAGATAAAATGGATTTAATAATCACCTTAATACTAGATAAATGAAGCCGACGTCAACACTTGCCTCTGCCAATATGACATCCATGACAAATGCGGATGATCACTGCATAAAATTACTCAGCTTCAACATTCAGGTCGGCATGGCATCCACTCACATGCATCACTATGTGACACAATGCTGGAAACACCTGCTGCCTCACTCACGGTCTTTCGATAACCTCGACCGCATCGCCGATGTCATCAGCCAGTTCGACCTTGTTGCGCTACAGGAGGCCGACGGTGGCAGCATGCGCAGTTTTTTCATCAACCAGGTGGAATATCTCGCTAAAAAGGCCGATTTTCCGCACTGGCATAAACAAACTAACCGCAATCTAGGTAAATTTGCACAACACAGTAATGGCCTGCTGAGTAAATTCAAACCCTACCAAATCGTGACCCATAAATTACCCGGCTTGCTACCCGGCCGCGGCGTCATGGAAGCCCGCTATGGCACACCTGAAAACCCATTAATCGTCTTAATGGCGCACCTGGCACTCAGTAAAAGTGCGCGTACCTACCAATTCAACTTTATCGGTGGCCTGGTCAACCAATTTGAGCATGTAGTCGTCATGGGAGATATGAACTGCCAGTCCAACAGCGATGAGATGACGATGCTACTGCGTGACACCAATCTATCTCGCCCAGAGACAATCCATAACACCTACCCAAGCTGGAAACCAGTGCGCAATATTGACCATATCCTGACCACTCAATCAGTCAAGATTCGCAGCGTAGAAGTGATCAATGAAACCCTCTCCGACCATCTCCCGCTAGCGGTCGAAATCCAGATCCCACAAGCAGTAACGCTACAACTCAACTAAACGAACGTTAACCGCATCGCTCGCCTATCTCATCTGCTTTAACTGAGGCAATGGGTTAAATCATCCCTTTCTTCTGCCGCTAATATTTTGGCACAGGCAGCTACCAAAAAAATGCCTGTAACGAGCCGTTAAGCCAACGATTTCAATGGGAAAAAGATGAGCCAAATCGCTTCTAGCATTTTGACGCCTGAAAACAGAGACAAAAACATCGCCCGGCTAAAGCAGACCCTGGTGGTGATGAACAAGGTCATTCTAGGCAAAGAGCAGACGCTGCGCCTGGCACTCACCTGTTTAATCGCACGTGGCCACCTGCTGATTGAAGATCAACCCGGTGTTGGTAAAACCACCCTCGCTCACCTATTAGCACGCGTTCTCGGCCTCGATTTCCAACGCATCCAGTTCACCAGCGATATGTTGCCAGCAGATATTCTTGGCGTTTCAGTCTACGACCAAAATAGTGCTTGCTTTAAATTTCACCCTGGCCCTATTTTTTCTCAACTGGTGCTTGCTGATGAGGTTAACCGCGCCACCCCCAAGGCACAGAGCGCGCTGCTAGAGGCAATGGAGGAATATCAAGTCACCACCGAAGGCGAAACTCATCCGCTACCATCGCCATTCTTTGTTATTGCCACCCAAAACCCCAGCAGCCAAATTGGCACCTTTCAACTACCCGAATCCCAGCTCGACCGTTTTTTAATGCGCCTGGAAATAGGGTATCCCGATCAGGCCCATGAAAAAGAACTGCTGAAAGGAGAAGATCGGCGTGAAATTCTAAAAGCGCTCACCGCTACCCTGTCACCAACACAGCTACTTGCCACTCAACAAGCCGCCCCACAAGTGCATGTCTCAGACTCGTTAATCGACTATCTACAAAAGATTCTCAACTTCTCTCGCCACAGCCCTTATTATCGCAACGGCCTTTCACCACGAGCAGGCATTGCGATCCTACGCTGTGCGCAGGCATGGGCGCTACTCGATCAGCGAGACCATCTACTACCAGAAGACATTCAAGCGATCTTACCGGCCACGACCAATCACCGCCTGCAACCTGCTGCTGAATTCTCAACATCAACGCCTAATGAGATCGTGGCGCATCTGCTGACAGTACCACTCGATTAACTCCTCCGACAAAAGCAGTCCCTAATGAAATACCTGCCGCCACTGATTGAAAATATTGCGACGCGTCTCTTCAATGTAGAGCGCCGCAGCGGCAATGCACGCAGCCACTCAATCATGCTAACCCAACGGCGCATCTACATTCTGCCAACTTACTATGGCATTCTCTTTGCGATGCTATTGATGCTACTACTGGTCGGTGCAACCAATTACAACAACAGCCTTGGCTTTGTTTTAACCTTTCTACTGGCCAGCATTGGCCTGGTGTCGATTATTCACACCTATCGCAATCTACTAAAACTTAACATATCGGCAGGCAAAGCAAGTGCCGTTTTTTGCGGCTCGATGGCAACATTCCATCTACAACTTGAAAACCCAGATAAACGCCCACGCTACAATATCTGCACCCGCTTCAAAGGGGCCTCACCCACTACCATCGATATTAATAACAATGAGATGGTGGAGATAAAGCTAACATGTGGCACCACTCAACGGGGTTGGCTGTCGATGGGAAAAGTCACCATCGATAGCGTATTTCCGCTCGGGTTCCTCCGTGCCTGGAGTCATGTCACGCTGTCTAAGTCATGTTTAGTCTATCCTCTCCCGGCAACAGAGCCACTAGCACCCATTAGTAACGGTGGCGGCAGTGGCAAAGAGAGCTCACAAAGTGGCGGCGATGATTTTATCGGCTACCGCGACTATCAACCCGGCGACTCACCTCGGCATGTTAACTGGAAAGCGGCCGCTCACAGTAACAAGCTGCACACCAAGCGCTTTGGCGATAATGAATCAAGCGAACGGTGGTTTGAGTGGGATTCACTACCCACACTCGACACCGAATCACGCCTCCGTCAGTTATGTCGCTGGATCATCGATGCAGAACAAAATGGCGAGGCTTACGGCCTGCACATGCCTGAAACCACTATCCCGCCAGGCCTAGGGGATGACCACCAACACCGCTGCCTTGAACGACTCGCGCTGTACCCATCAGGGTAACGCGCTGCCCGCATGAAAAAGCACCTCGCCCATCTTGTTATTTCACGCAACACCACGATGTGGTTACTCGCATCACTGCTGCTTGCCTTTGCACCACATATATTACGCCTGCCAATCACCCTCTCAGCACTCTGCCTGATGTTTGGCATCTGGCGATTTTCGATTGAACGGCATTCAACGGCCATACTGCCTCATCGCATTCTTCGCACCCTGCTGCTCTGCGCTACACTGGTTATCGTCTACCTGCATTACGGCACATTATTTGGACGTGAAGCAGGCGTCGCGTTACTCGCCTGCATGCTAGCCCTGAAGTTATTGGAAATGCGTTCGGTTCGTGATTACATTATTGCGATACTGCTGGGTTATTTTCTTGCAATCACGCTTGTCCTCGACAACCAGTCGCTGCCCATGGCAGCGTATATGTTCGTGGTCGCCTTCATGCTCACCGCAACCTTGATCGATCTCAACCTGACGCAAAAAAACAGCACCATCAGCATCAATGCGAAGCTAACTGCCAAACTATTCACTCAGGCACTGCCAGTCATGTTGATTCTGTTTTTTCTTTTTCCACGCATCCCCGGCCCTCTCTGGTCACTACCTGATGATGCACATAGCGGCACCACCGGCATCAGCGATGAGATGTCGATGGGCAGCATTAGCCATCTAAGCCTATCAAACAAGGTCGCCTTTCGTGTCGCCTTCGACGAAGAGGTAATCGATAATAACCTGAGCTACTGGCGTGGCCCAGTGTTATGGCAAACCGATGGAAAAAACTGGCACACGGGAGATAGCGCTCATATCGACCGTGAGATCAGCTATCGAGTCACAGGAAACCCCGTTAACTACACCGTGACACTTGAACCACATAACCAGAAATGGCTATACGGGCTGGATCTGCCTGCAACGGCACCCTCAATTGCCGTCATCAACCGCAATTTTCAGCTGGTCACAACAGAAGCCGTAAAAGAACTCACGCGTTATGAAATGACCTCTTTCAGCCAATACCAGACAGGGCCATTAAGCAGCAGTGAAATGCAGCGAGCCCTGCAACTCCCCGCTAATCGTAACCGTCGCGCCGTCGCACTCGGCCAGCAGTGGCAACAACAACTTCAATCACCACAGGCGATCATTGATCACGCGCTACAATACTTTAACCAACAACCCTTCAGCTATACTTTAAAGCCGCCATTGTTAGGTAATCACCCTGTCGATGAGTTTTTGTTTGAAACACAGAGAGGCTTCTGCGAGCATTACGCGGCCAGTTTCACCATCTTAATGCGTGCAGCAGGCATCCCCACTCGCATCATCACCGGCTATCAGGGCGGTGACTTCAACCCCATTGGCAACTACCTGATTGTGCGCCAACGTGATGCCCATGCATGGACCGAGGTCTGGCTTGAAAACAGGGGGTGGGTACGCATAGACCCCACTGCCGCTGTCGCACCTGAGCGTATCGAAGATGGTGCCGAAAGTGCATTTTCGGAACTCTTTAACCGCCAGTCTACATTACAGTTTAATAACCGTTTCTTGACTAGTCACTGGTTAAAACTGCGTTACGGCTGGGACAGTCTGAATAATAGCTGGAACCAGTGGGTCATCGGCTATGATTCACTTAAGCAATCTCAACTGCTCTCACTAGTCGGTATCGCGTCGATTAAACAGATGGCAATAGCAATGGTGATCGCGGTGATCAGCGCCCTAACGGCCTTGTTGCTACTATCCATGCATCGCAACAGACAAAAACAGGATGCCGTTTCGTTGATCTATCAGCGCTTCTGCCAAAAACTCTCTACCATCGGCATCCAGCGTCTGCCGCATGAAGGGCCGCTCGACTTTGCACAGCGCATCATTACGCGACGCCCTGATCTTGAATCGCAAATATTGCAGATCAACGATCTCTATATTGCACTTCGATATCGCCCGCGTCATACTCAGCAGCAGATCAAACAGCTTCAACAACAGGTGCGGCGACTAAAACTTTAATGACTCCGACAGCAAGGTGATCACGATGGCAACTGGCTCAACACCACAACTGACACAAATTGGATTTGGCGGGAACTTCAAAGGTGAAGTGGTCTCAATGCTTGAGAACAATAATATGTTCACCGATTTTGAGCGCCAGGAACTACGCACGCTGGCCGACTATTGCCAGGCCTATCTCGCCCCCATAGGCACCATCGTTTTTAATGAAGGCGAGCAATCGAGCTACCTCTGCCTACTGGTTGAAGGAAAACTCAGCGTCCTTAAAGATTCTGATGGCGAAAAAAGTAAAAAATTGGTCGATGTGCGCCCCGGTAAAACCATTGGCGAGATGTCGGTAATTGATGGCCTACCCTACTCGGCCACCGTCAAAGCGACCACTGACTCCAAATTGATCCTGATTACTAAAGAGAACTTTGCCAAAGTGACTGAAGATCATCCTCGCCTGGGCGTTAAAATCCTGTGGAAATTTTCACAATTATTGAGCCTTCGCCTGCGCCAGACCAGTGGGAAATTGATCGATCTGCTCTAATCTTGTCCTTTAACCCCATATTCGTCATCGACTGCATTGCCGTCAGAGGGTAATAAACGATAAAATTAACCCCATATTTTTAACCCCCTCGGAGAAGTTCCATGCGTAAAATCATTTCAGGCCTCGCACTTTCCAGTGCGATGATGTTCACTGTTTCTGCCAATGCAGCAGAACACGTAATCAAAATGCTCGACACGGGTGAAGATGGCAACATCATGGTATTCGAACCCGCCTTTGTTAAGGTCAATCAAGGTGACACCATCAAGTTTGTCTCAACCGATATTGGCCATAACAACATCTCACGTCACACCCCAGAAGGTGCGAAAAACTGGAAAGGTGAAGTCAGCCAGGACATCACCGTGACTGTTGATAAAGAAGGCGTCTATCTTTACGAATGTGACCTGCACAAATTCCTTGGCATGGTCGGTGTGATTCAGGTGGGTGAAGCCACCAACCTGGCTGCTGCCAAAGCAGCAGCAGACAAGCTTACCGCTGGCATGGCGATGGGTGCTGATCGCATGACTAAGTATCTTGCAAACGTTAAGTAATATGTAGTTCAGGCAGGTTGCCCCGCTAACGCTACGCAACCTGCCGAACACCCAATAAAGCCAGTCATCTGTAAGGGTTTCACCATTTTGTGAGCACCTTGCTTCACATCCTCTGCGCTTACTGATAGCGGTAGCCCGCGCCCTGGCATTACGTTTGAATTCGCGGCTGATGGCTGACCACCTTGTTCTACCTGTTCAAGTTATGCGTTTATTTGTTGAATCTGCATCACCTTATTTTTCCAACTTAAGGAATTATACGGTGATGCACTTGCCTTCTGAATTAGGTATCACAATAAATAACGCCAGGTAACTATGTTAATCTCTCTCTTATGCAGGATTTCTTATTTGTAGCACACATCATCCCGCTGTTTCAGCACGCACTGGTGTTTCTAGGCCTCGCTTACCTGTTTACTAAAACACCTGTATTTACCGCGCTGGTTAATAACTCGCTGACGCTGCCAGACAAGGTGATTATCTATCTAGTTTTTTCCGGCTTTTGTATGCTGGGCACGTCGTTAAGTGAATTCTCCGTTCAATCGGAAGATGCCATTGCCAATACACGCGCCATTGGTGCAGTGCTGGGCGGGTTGCTGGGCGGGCCTGTAGTGGGGTTTTTTGTCGGTTTGACGGGAGGTATCCATCGAATTTGGAGTATGACGGGTGTGAGTGCCCCTATTTCCTATATCGACCTGGCCTGTGGCGTTGCCACTACTTACGAGGGGCTGTTCGCTGGGTTTGTGCACCATTATCTCTCCCGCAAGGGGAAAATCGAATCGCTATTCTCCCCTCGATTTATCTGGCTGATGGCATTTACCATCGGCCTGGGGCATGTATTGATCTTTCT
This sequence comes from Thiotrichaceae bacterium, assembly GCA_002401765.2. GTDB lineage: Bacteria > Pseudomonadota > Gammaproteobacteria > SZUA-140 > SZUA-140 > SZUA-76. The sequence continues at coordinate 22,863 of NVTY02000009.1, read as the reverse complement.
GCTGTTTGGATGGAGCGCTGACGATGCTGAATTGGCATGGCGCATTCAGCAGGAAATTGCGCTGCCCATGCTGCTGGCTAATTCTGCCGGTGTTGCCCTGATCATGTATATGATTCGCGAACAGAAGCGTACTTGCGATGAGTTGAGCAGTAACGCGATAGCGCTGAATATCGCCAACAAAACCGCCAGCATTACGCTCCCCCGATTTAGTGAAGAGTCTGCTCAGAGATTTTCTGAAATAATCCACCAGGAGACTCGAGTGGCCGCCGTGGCCATCACCAACAGAGTCAGGTTACTTGCCTTTACCGGTGAAGGAGCATCTCACCACCGACCAGGAACAACCATCTCGTCGAAAGATACACTGAAATCGATTGAGAAAAATAGCGTGGTATTTGTCGATGGCATTAAAAAAATCTATCAGTGCCAGATTGACCCCAACTGCAAACTGGGTTCAGCACTCGTTATTCCCCTCCGAGACGAGGCCCACAACGAGGTACTGGGCACTATCAAATTGTATGAGGTTAAACACAGGCTGTTTCGCAACATCAACAAAACACTGGGGGAAAGTGTTGCACAACTGTTATCCAACCGAATTCTGACGGGGCGCTATGAACGGCAGCGGGAGCTACGCCTTGAAGATCAATACAAACTGCTGACAACGCAGGTTAACCCTCATTTTCTCTACAATGCCCTCACCACTATTAGCCATATTACCCGCAAACAACCTGAGCGGGCACGTGACCTGCTGCACCACTTGTCTGATTTTTTCAGAAAAAACCTGGAGAGCTCAGCAGACACTACGACGCTAAGAGAGGAGCTGGAACATGTCGTCTCCTATCTTGAAATAGAGAAGGCACGCTTTGAAAACAGGCTTGAAGTGGTCATGAATGTTCCAGAAAATCTGCGGGAACAGTGCATGCCTGTTTTCACCTTGCAACCCATCGTTGAGAATGCCATCAAACACGGCGTGAGTGAACTCATTGGTGTTGGCATCGTTAAAGTGTGCGCCAAAAAAGATGGCGGCGACCTGATACTCTCGATAGAGGACAATGCCGGGCTTTATGTTGAAGGCGACCACAACGGCATCGGTTTAAAAATAGATGAACGCATCAAAATGCGCTACGGCCCGGACTACGGAATAACCATCTTGTGCGAAATGGATCAGTGGACTCGGGTCACTATCCGACTCCCGCTTCAAAAGGACTGAACATGATCAGCACCCTCATAATCGATGACGAACCCCACGCCCGCGATGACCTTGAAAAAAAGATCAGAACAGACCCTGCCTTCAACGTCATCGGCAAGTGTGCCAATGCCTTCGAGGCAATAAGAGAAATCAACAGCAAGTGCCCTGACGTCCTCTTTCTCGACATCAAAATGCCAAAAATATCGGGTATTGAAATGCTCAGCATGTTGGACAAGAATGATATGCCACGAATTGTCTTTGTCACCGCTTACAGTGAACACGCTATTGAGGCGTTTGAACAAAATGCCATCGATTTTTTATTAAAGCCCGTAAAAATGGATCGCCTCCATGTCACGCTGGAACGTCTCAAGGAGAATTGCCAACCACAAGTTAGCGTTATAGAGAGCTTGTCAACAGAGATGCAGTTTATCCCTTGCTACAGAGGAAGTTCTGATTACCTGATCAGTATCAGGGATGTCTGCCGCGCCTTTTCCAGCCCCACTACAGGTACCCACATTATCACCCGAGAAGATTGCCAAGAATTCCATGCCAGCCTAGCATTGAAGGTACTGGAAGAGAACACCCCGCTAACACGCTGCCATCGACAGCACCTGATCAACCCGGAGGCGATAAAATACATCGAAAAACTGGACAACGGTTTAGGACAAATCCACACCTATACAAGTGAAACCATCCCCGTTAGTCGCAACTACATGAGAGAATTCGGCGCAATCAGTTAACCGCTCAAACAGCTCTGCCAACCACTAAGCAGCCTCTGAAACCACTCATACAACACCACGTGCAAGCACCCCATAAAAGCAGTAGATTCAAGTCTCAATATCCACGCATTGGGACTCGACATGATCATAAGACTCAAAAACACCCTCGCTAACCTTGGGCCGGGGCTCCTGTACGCAGGTGCGGCGGTGGGCGTATCGCATCTGGTGATGTCCACCAGGGCTGGAGCAAGTTACGAGTTTCTGTTCCTGCTGTTGATCCCTTTGATCCACCTGATCAAATATCCGTTCTATAAATTTGGCCCCCAGTACACTGCATTGACCGGGCGTAATATTTTACACGGCTATCACGCCTTGGGCAAATGGGCGCTAGGAACCTACATCGCCATGACGCTGCTCTCCATGTGCCTGATCCAGGCAGCGGTCACCATCGTCACTAGCTCCATTGCCATTCACTTTTTTGGCATTAGCCTACCGGCAGAGTACATGCCTCACATACCGGCGATTTTAGTGCTCATCGCTGCCGCCACTATTTTGTACGTGGGGCAGTACAGTCTGCTGGACAAGATGATGAAGGCGATCATCATTATTCTCACACTCACCACCGCCGCAGCCCTGAGCATGGTGCTATTGGCGATGCAAAACAGTGGTGATGCCAATGCTTCACCGCTCTTCAGCCTCTACGAACATGCCGATATTATTTTTCTCGCTGCCTTTCTCGGCTGGATGCCTGCGCCAATGGATGTTAGCGTTTGGCACTCAGTCTGGTCGGAGGAGAATAACCGCAAGAATGGCCAACGACTCTCATTGCCAAAAGCGATGCTCGACTTCAAGGTAGGGTTTTTTGGCACCGCACTGCTGGCGATGGCCTTCTTGTCACTGGGGGCAATGGTGATGTTTGGCAGCGGTGAAGCGCCGTCAGAGAAAGGGACTGTTTTTGCCGGTCAGTTGATCGATATGTATACCCGTTCACTGGGCGATTGGGCCTATCCGCTCATTGGCATCGCCGCTTTGGCCACCATGTTCAGCACCACCCTCACCTGCCTGGATGCCTACCCCAGAACGCTTGAAGAAAGCTTCTTCATCTGGAAAGGGCAGGGGGATTATGCCACCCGCCACGGCGCAACAAAAAAAGTATACCGGGCAATACTGGCAGCGACAGTTATCGGCACCATCGCTATTTTTATCACCATCAAAAATATCTCTGGCGCGATGGGCTTGATTGTCACCATTGCCACTGTTGTCTCTTTCATCTCCGCCCCAGTAATCGCCTACATCAACTACCGGGTCATGCAGGGAGAGACCATCAAAGAAGAGGATAGGCCAGGAAAATTGATTACGCTTTGGAGTAAGGCCAGCATTGCGGTGATGGCCCTATTCAGCATCGCTTATCTACTACTCATTATTACCAGATAAACCATTGGGTTACGAGGAAACCACCTATGAATATATTCATTAAATTAGCAATAATTATTTTTGCATTAACTGGCTGCAAAAATAACGACTCTCCAAATACAGGCAAGTCTCTGATTATTGACAAGCCTGTTATTATTCCAATGGTCAGTTACAATAGGGAGACAAGCGGACTGTCTGGCGTTTGGAATTCAGTTTGCGCTATGTCTCACGAAATAGATGGCTTTCAATCTGCAAATGCCACTTATGTCATTTCGGAAAACCACAGCATCATAAAATACATTATTCGCCTTTTCAGAACGGCAGAATGCTCAGGAAGAAAGACCACACTCACCTTTGTTATGTCCTGCAAAAAAATAGGGGAAAGCATTTTGGAATCAGGTATAACAGCGCAGAAAGTACAGTGCAAAAAAGACAGATTTTGGCGTGAAACAGAGCAAGATGGATTACTCGAGCTAGATAAAACCGTGGACTTTAAAATAGTATTGTTTCAGCAGAGAGAAAACATTTTGTACTCTGGCTTCAGCATAGACGAGCCAACATACCCAAATAAAATTGAATGGGGTCTTCCTTATGAAAGGCGGATTCTACCAATAGGCATCGATATTGGAATATTGTAGATACAACTCACCTGAGTTGCCTTTTTTCAATCGCCTTTAACGTGATTGAAATTGTTAAAAAATCGTAACTACTACAGCAAGTAGTTACAAAAAATCACAAATTAATTTACCTTCGAAGTCTATCATGCATGAAAAAATATGGGGCTGTTCTAGATAAGTGAAATTATCTAGAACAGCCCCAATAAAAATACTGCCCGTCACATGAAAGACGACCATTGACGAAATATCCTTGAACAAAGACAACGTTATTTGAAAATATATTGATTAAAACGCCTGTGATCAGGCCGTCGATCATCCAGATCGAAATTTTTGTGGTCATCCCATCTTTTCCATAGGAGAATTTCCTGTCAGTAATATAGCTACCACTCAGAGGCTATATCAACCACCTACCTGACGGAATGGATTTAATTAAGAGACCTTTGCGCGTTGTGGCTATTCGCGAACACATTTAACTCGTTTGGAAAAACCCACGCAGAGCGAGAAAATGAGAGGCGCTACTCGCAATTCACTCGTCACCCCAACGCGACAACAGGGTGTGTTCAATCTCCAAATGATCAAGAATACGGGCGACAATAAAGTCCACCAGGTCATCAATCGTTTTAGGCGCCTGATAAAACCCTGGGTTCGCAGGCAGTATCGTCACACCCAGACGTGCCAGCTTTAACATATTCTCTAAATGAATGGCCGATACCGGCGTTTCACGATGCACCAGGATCAACTTACGCTGCTCCTTAATTGCGACATCCGCGGCACGCGCCATCAGCGAGCTACTGGCACCGGTTGCCACCGCCGATAACATCGCGCTGGTACAGGGGCAGACCACCATTGCACGCGATGCAGCAGAACCACTCGCTACGGGTGACGACCACTGCTCTTTACCATAAACCTTTAACTGATCCGGCTTAGCGTTATAAAGCGTGGTAAAAAAAGCCTGCATCTCTTTCGGGCTACCGGGCACTTTTAGGTCTGTTTCCATTGCCAACACCACCTGGGCAGGTGACGAAACCATCAGATAGATCTGTTCCCCAGCCGCCAGCAGGCATTGCAACAGGCGCAAGCCATACTGCGCGCCCGAGGCTCCGGTCATCGCCAGGGTAATAGAATTTCGGCTCATTTCGACTCTCCAGCCTGTAACTCAAGTGCATCAATCAATTTTTGATGAATACCACCAAAGGCACCATTGCTCATCACTAATAGATGGGTTCCTGCGGTTGCACTTCGCGCCGCCTGCGTAACAATGGCATCCACATCATCAAACACCTGTGCATGGCTGCCAATATCTGTGGCAATCGGCTGCATGGCGCAGTCACTATTGTCGGGCTGAAACAGCATCACCTCATCGGCCTCGGCGAAGGCCGTAGCGAGCGTCTCTTTGTGCACCCCCATCTGCATCGTATTTGAGCGCGGCTCTAGAATCGCAATAATGCGTTCACTGCCCACTTGTCGGCGCAGCCCATCAAGCGTCATCGTGATGGCAGTGGGGTGGTGGGCAAAATCATCATAGACATGCACCCCGCTGACCTCACCGCATTTTTCCATGCGCCGCTTTACGCTCTGAAATTCTGCCAGTGCATCGATCGCATGGTGTACCATCACTCCTGCATGGCGGCCCGCTGCAATCGCCGCCAGCGCATTATTGATGTTGTGCTGCCCCATCAACGCCCATTCAACACGGCCCTGTTTTTCACCTTTCAAATAGACATCAAAGTGACTGCCATTGTCAGAGATGTTTCGAGCCTGCCAACCAGATGGCGCAGAGAATGCTTCAATCGGCGTCCAGCATCCTTGATCAAACACGTCTTTGATATTGTCATCATCACCCGGGGCAATAATCAAACCGTTTTGCGGCACGGTACGCACCAGGTGGTGAAACTGGCGCTTAATCGCATCCAAATCATCAAAGATATCGGCATGGTCAAACTCAAGGTTGTTCAAGATCAACGTGCGCGACTGGTAGTGAATAAACTTGGAGCGCTTATCAAAAAAAGCAGAATCGTATTCGTCTGCCTCGACCACAAAAAAGGGTGCATCACCAAGGCGCGCTGAGATACCAAAATTTTTGGGAATACCACCAATCAAAAACCCCGGCTTCAATTTGGCATATTCCAGAATCCACGCCACCATGCTGGCGGTAGTGGTCTTGCCGTGGGTTCCGGCAACACCTAACACCCAGCGATCACGCAAAATATATTGCGCCAGAAAGGCGGGGCCAGAGGTATAAGGCAGATTACGATCCAGTACATACTCAACCATCGGGTTGCCGCGAGACATCGCATTGCCGATCACCACCAGGTCCGGTGCTGGCTCAAGCACCGCCGAGTCATCACCATCCGACAGTGCGATCCCTTCCGCTGCCAGTTGTGTACTCATCGGCGGATAGACATTGGCATCCGAACCACTCACCTGATAACCCAGCTGACGTGCCAATAGCGCGACGCCACCCATAAAGGTGCCGCAAATTCCTAAAATGTGGATATGCATCTTTGCTTAAGCCTTACACCATAAACGTTGAATCAATCAGGTAACTGGCGCCACTGCGGTCGCCACTTCCGGCGTGAAAAAAAGCGTGCGCATCACTCCGTATGAAATGAAGATATAGAACAATGAGATGATCAATGCCATCCAGATCGAGGCATCCAGGCCATGTTTAATGATATTGGCAATAATCGCCACTTCCCAAATGAGCCATGCCCATAACAAAAAGGTTGCGATCACAACAAAAAACATCCCACCGTCATTTGCACCATACTGCTGCAACATCAACAGCGGCCACAACAACAGCTCAAGCAGTGCACAGCTACCGGCCATCGCGGTCACCATCTGCACATAACGTTCGGTGGTATCGATAACCCACAACATGATATAGGCAAGACCGGCGAGCAATAACGCATCAACAACACCTATCTGTATTGCGCTACCAAGGCCCATCTCCCCCACCGTCAACAACAATGCCATCACGCCATATGCAAACAGCGTAATCCCCATTAGTAATTTGGAAGAGGGCAAGTCCTGCGGGGCCGCCTTTAAACGACAAATATCAATAAACCGTAGAAGAATCTTGTCCACGTCACCCCCGCTTGTCATTTCGACTGAAAAAATACACCGTTGCATGGCATCATAACGCGCTCATCTGCGAAACAAAACTCGCATAAATTCCACAATAAATGCAATGAGAAAGCACATCCCGTTGCGCCACTATACCACTCAGCCATCACTGCGCGTATATTGATCTGATGTGGAATATTATCGAAAAAACGATCACTGAAAAGAGTGGTCAGCCCTTCAAAATCAGGCAGCGCACCACCATTAGTGGTGGTTGTATTAATCAGGCCTTTTTATTGGAGGGGGAGAAGCAGCGCTACTTCATCAAGCTTAATGATGGCGGTGGCCTGGCAATGTTTGATGCTGAATATGCGGGGCTACAGGCGATCCTCGCAACAGGGATGATCGCTGCCCCACAGCCACTCTGCACCGGCATTGCAGATAGCCACGCATTTCTGGTCATGCGTTATATCGACACCACCAACAGCCCTCACAACCAGGCGCAGTTAGGTCAGCAGTTGGCCGCAATGCATCGCAAGCGCTTTAACTATTTTGGTTGGCATCAAAACAACACCATCGGCTCAACCCCGCAACTCAATCCACGCAACGCTAACTGGATCGATTTTTGGCGTGAACAGCGCCTCGGCTTTCAGCTAACACTCGCTGCACAAAATGGCTTTGGCGGCGCGCTGCAAACAGAGGGGGAGAAACTACTCGACTGTTTTGACGGGTTGTTTGATAGCATCACCCCACAGCCATCACTACTGCACGGGGATCTGTGGTCAGGCAACTACTGCTTCGATAGTGAGGGTGCGCCGGTGATTTTTGACCCTGCCTGCTACTACGGCGACCGTGAAGCGGATATCGCCATGACAGAACTCTTTGGTGGTTTTGACAGTGAATTTTATCGCGCCTATCAAAATGGCTATCCACTAGAGAGCGGTTATCAAACCCGTAAAACACTTTATAACCTCTACCATATTCTCAACCATCTCAATCTGTTTGGTGGTGGCTATCTATCACAGGCACAGCAGATGACGCGGCAACTGCTGGCAGAACTAGGACAATAAACCGGCCAATCAAGTGCTCTCCAGCACCATCTTACGCAAAATGGTTTTTGCCAGCGCCTGGGGATTTTTCACATAATCATTGAGTGGTACGCGATTCACTTCATCTTCATAATTGACTACCAGTATGTTTTCTAGCAATTCATATACCCCCGCGTAATTATTGCCGCCAATAGTCACCTCTAACTGCAATGCCATATTCACCTCTCAATTTAGTAGGCTCAAACCTCAGAGAGGTTTTTCAACACCAAACAAATCCAAGTATGGGAAGTGAATCTATCATTTCTGGGTGATTATTATTGAGACATTCTTCACACTGAAAGGGATGAACGAGGATAGCGCCTCTAACGGTAGGATTTTTCGATGACGTGGTCAGGCGTTGCCCCTCCTAAATTGCTCAAACCTCATCTGCAGCATCATGCCTTCAGTTCTCCGCAAAAATTTTATACTCCACTTTGGGCGGTGGGCTTAAGCGCCTCAACGGCATCAACTACGAGGTATATTGACTGGGGAACTTAGGAGTCTGCCGGGTCTAGAGAAGAGTCTGCGGCGGAAAACCATTTTTCCAATCCTTATTCTTTTGAATATGTCCAATATTCGTCTCAAACGATCAAAAAATGACTCAAAATGGCTTCCCTCGCTGCAATCACTTAAGTCCGACGGCCATCTTAGGTTGTGGGGAAATAGAACTCGGGAAGGCTTTTCGTCACACTCCCGGGTTACGTTTCGCTTCATTTGAACTACTTGCTTGGGTTTTCTGAATCTGTAGTGCATATGTCTTGATTGTTTACTCCCCTCCATTCTACTAGCGAGCATCTCAGACCCTTACATACTTCTTGAATCACAGTAATGGCTTGACTCTATCTCTCGCGATGTTACATAACATAATCAGCTAACATTCAGGCGGGCATATAAATGGCGCGAGGTAAATCAGGTAGAGTGGTTCTTGAGATTGATCCTGAGCTAAAACGACAGCTCTATGCTTCTTTAGAAAATAGACAAGAAACAATGAAGGAATGGTTTATCAAAGAGGCCGAAAGCCTTATCTATGGCGATAAAAAACCTTCTCTTGCTGACGCTTCCGATAAGCAGTCTAGAAAAACGAATAAAGGTGGCGGTGGCAAATGAATTTCAAAAAAATGAAACCGCGCAAAAATTGCGGGGAGGGTATTACACACCTATGGATCTGGCGCGCTATCTCTCAGAATGGGTATCAGAAGCAAACCCTAAAAGCATTCTTGAACCCAGTTGTGGAGATGGCGTTTTTCTTAAAGCCTTAACCCCGTTAATACCACGTAACGCAAAAATTACAGCAATTGAGCTTGATCAGATAGAAGCTAAAAAGGCATCTGAAAGGGTATGTTCGCATTCAAAATACACAGTAGATATTACATGTGCTAATTTTCTCGAGTGGTACTTAAATAATGAAAATATACATTTTGTATGCTGTAGTCGGGAACCCTCCATTTATTCGTTACCAATATCTATCAAAAGAAGATCAGAGTTTTGCTGAAAAAATTTTTAAAAAACATAACCTACCATTTACAAAGCATACTAATGCATGGGTGCCATTTATAATTGCATCTTTATCCATGCTAAAGCCAGGTGGGCGGCTGGCAATGGTTATTCCTTCCGAAATTTTGCACGTATTACATGCGCAGTCACTGCGTTATTTCGTTGGACAACAATGTAAACGAATTATCATAGTGGATCCGGAAGAAATATGGTTTGAAGGTACGCTACAAGGTGCGGTTTTATTTCTTGCAGAAAAAAAACAGAATGTAAATGAGCACACTACTGGTTTAGGGATAATACAAACGGTAGGGAAATCATTTTTAGAACAAAGTCCAAGCGTGTATTTTGATAAAACAAATTTCATTAATGGAAAAACTGTAGAAGGAAAATGGACGAGAGCACTATTAACAAAGAAAGAGCTTGATGTTTTTGACGGTATTGCGTCTAAAGTAGATGTTCACCGTTTTACAGATATTGCGAAAGTTGATGTTGGTTTAGTAACAGGAGCAAACAAATTTTTTCTGGTAGATGATGATACCATTCAAAAGTATAACTTAGAAAAATGGTCGCACCCTATGTTTGGTAGAAGTCAGCACTGTCCCGGTATATTGTATGATGCAAGGCAGCATCAGGAAAACTCAGAACAGGGACTGCCCTCTAATTTTCTTTGGTTTGATGTAAGTGATATTTCTGAACTTCCTCAGCATGTTCTCGAATATATACACATGGGAGAAGAAGACAATCTGCATACACGATACAAATGCCGAATAAGAAAACCTTGGTTTAAAGTACCATCGGTATACTCAACGTCAATAGGGCTGTTAAAACGCGCGCATAATATGCCGCGATTAATTTATAATGAGATTGAAGCATACACAACAGATACGGCTTATCGAATAACCACCCGTAATGTTAATGCAAAAAAACTCGTATATTGCTTCATAAATTCGTTTACAGCATTAAGTTCAGAATTGGAGGGGAGGCATTACGGTGGCGGTGTACTTGAGCTTGTGCCCTCTGAAATTGAACGCCTTTACATACCTGTTCCAAGAAAAACAAGAGTGGCAATGAAAAGTCTTGATAAAATGATACGAACGCAATCAGCCAATGATGTACTTGCTCATCAAGATAGCAAGATATTAGCTGATTTAGGTTTATCTAACAATGAAATAACATGCATGCAAAATTCATGGAGCAGATTGCGAAATAGGCGACAGCGGATAAGCAGTAAAACTAATCAATCACGATCACAAAATTAACCCCATATTTTTTATATCATTTTAATGTTCTATCTAAGAGGTCTCTCTTCGCAATGAGGGACCTTGCATCACCCCATTTTATTTTTGTCATTACATTGTGCTGTGCATAGCTTGGTGTGCTTGTTCGGGGTCATGTGTTACTTCCAAGTTAAATGTGCCATAAGAAATGTTTTTTATTATTAATTCAACATCCATCTCTGCTCGTTCAAGGTGTGGGCTTCTGGATGTTGGGTCAATGCCCCAGCGCAAAGAAGAAAACACAACATCTCGGAAATAGTGCTGAAAGTCTATATCTGCCATAGCACCTAACCCTAAATTGGCATCGCCAGTTATATTTGTATTAGCACCCCTTGGGATATTTAAGCTTCTTTCTGTTAATGCTTTACTTTCCCATATTAAAACAGCTGTGTTTTTGGCTTTTCTTGTTGTTCTTTTTTTAACCCCCTTATGCGGTTTTGGTGTCGTTTTTATATACGTTGGAATTGGGGGGAGTTTATCTCTTTCTTTCTCGGGTTCTCCTTTGCTAGCTGATGGAAGCCGAGTTACTCGCTCATCTTCTAAACGACCCTCTTTTAACAAAACAACCGCTTGTCTTAGTGTTGTTATTTGAAAGACGTGTTCTGGATATGCTGCTGGCATATCTGTAATTACATTCACAAGCTTAATTAAATAAGCTTCATCAGTTAGTGATTGTCGATTTAGTTTAATATAAGAGCTTGCCTCTATGTTTCTGTTAAGCCCACCAAACGTCAGATTCGCACTACCTAAAATGATATGTGCGAGTTCATTATTATAAGCGGCATAAATCTTGGGGTGAAATATTTTATTATTTGCTGCCGTATCTACCACAAATGCTTTTATTCCCAATTTAAATAGCGAGAAGAGACTTTGGATGGAGGTAATGCCATTTCTTATTCCGACAAATATTTGGATTCTACCTGCAACCCCAAGTAAGCTGCCGCTTATTCTTTCAACACCACCACTTCGAGCAAAGGCCAAGCTTAGCAAATAATTATCAATATTAGGAAGCTGAAGCAGTTCATTTACTGCGGTATCGTGATCATCATCTTCACTCAAACCTTGAAGTAATATTTTTATTTCTGCCATTTTTAGAGACTATCCTTTATGGTTTAACAGTGGATCATAAAGTTGCCATATATTACATATCTAGCGATATTAAATACTGCTTTAAGGTGAATCCAAAAGAAACTCACTCAAACCTCATCTGCAACATCAACCCACCCGTCTTTTCAGCGAGGGTTTTATATTCCGCCAATGTCGGCGGGTTTTCACGCCCCAGTGGCAGGGTAAACACGGGGCTTTTGATTCTGGAATAGAGTATCCGGTCATCCGACGGTTCATCCCCAATCAATAGATAGGCGCCCGGTGCGCGGGCATTTCTACCGGCGCGACGAAAGGCATCACCGATGGTTTCGTTATTACCAATAAAAGGAGCACCCTGCATCAGCAGGTCGAACATCTCCCCCATTGAGCCGGTATAGGTTTTAGCGATACCATCTGAAAACCAGGTGACTGCGTCGAGATTTTTGCCAGAGCGTGTCACGATCACACGCAACACCGGTATCAAAAAATGCGACGCACCGTGCATCGAACCCGTGGCATCAATCACGAGGTGAATCTCTTTCCCGGGGATCTTTTTCAATCCTTCGATAAAGATCTCAAAATCTTTACGCCCCTCTCCTTCAGCCAGTCCGGCGGGTTCTAGAACTTTGTCCATCTGGCTTTCGGAATCCATGATCGCCATCTCATCCAGCTCACCGATGAGTCGCTCTTTGTCGGCACCCGAGAGTTCGAGTTGCTGCTCCAGCTTGGCGACCTGCTCTTTTAACCTGGGTAGCTGATCTTCTTCGGCCACCTTTGAGGTGATCAAAATCGTCACCAGTAGAAAAATAAAGGTGGCAAGCATTAACAACGCAACATCCGAAAAACTTTCATGGACATTGCTATGGGTAAACTTACGTCTATCTTTCACGGCTGGGGTCGCTGATGATTATTCTTCAGGAGGACGCGTGCGGCGCGGCTTAAAGCGCAGCACATCTTTACAGCGCTGCCAGAAGGTGCGATTGAGATTTTTCATCAAGCGCGTCTCCTCGCGCATCAACATATAGGCCTGTCGATTCATCTCAATCGTCTCAAGCAGAGAAGTTCGCTCTTCCTGAGAAAGACCGCGTAGATTAACCACCTCTTCGCGAAACTCTTCCATCGATCGACGTGAGGCACTAAATGCCGATTGTAGAAATTTAACGCGCTCACCCAGCGATGCCATCTCTGCATCCAGAAAGCGGATATCACGCTCCAACGACGGTTTGAAGTCAGCTGAACAGTAAACAAGGCAGATGCGCATGGTGCGATCATACAGCCCCTCCACGCCCTGCTCAGTAATTTGGGCAAAGACGCGCAGCAGTACGCCGCCGAGAATCGCCCCCAGCAACGTGGTATAAAATGCAGTGCCCATGCCGGCCATCGCCTTGCGTAACCCTTCTAGCAGCAGCTCCTGATCATGCCCGAGGGCTTCAAGCGACGACGTTAGACCCGTCAAGGTGAGCGTTAATCCCATTACGGTACCAATCAAACCTAGCGTGATCAGTAGATTACCCGCGACTTCTATCGAACGGCTCATGCGCTGAAATGCGGCCAGCTCAACATTGAGTAGCGCCTCAGCATCAGGTTTGCTATTACTGTCCATCGCCAGTTTCAGCGATTGAAAATAACGTGCCACCGCACGGCTTTCGGAAGTCGTTTCAAAGCCGATTAGCCCTTTATCTCTAACGTCCTCTTCTATTTGTCGTGCGGCTAACGACTCTTTAGTCAGCGCAATACTCAGCGCCAGACTAGAGGCGAGCCCAAAGACAAAAAAGGCGAGGATGATCCAGGTGATACGCGTTTTATCGTGCGCGAGGAAATCCCACAGACCGGCATCCTGATAAAAACCAAAGTAGGCCCCGGTGGCCGCCAGCACCCAGATGATCCATAACCATAACGTACGATAAGGGCGATGCCTCATATCGGCACCGTCCAGCACAAGATCACGTAGCACTTCCCAGCAGGATTGCTTCCCATCTCCCCCCCCTAAACCTTATCGTAAACCGACATTATTATTCGAAACCTTTGCACGATTGCTCTGTTGTCTTCTGACGGCGTTAAAAGCGCTCATTCCCTGCACTTTTGCCTCGCCTAAAGCAGCGACTGTTGGTGCTAGAGAACAAAACCACTGCCCGTGCAAAGGCCTCTATTCGTATTTAATGGAAATATAAATCAGAAAAGCTTTCTTGTCTCCTAATGGCTTATAAATTAGCGTCGTAAAAAGCGCACCCAGCGCCAGATATTCAATAAGCTCGACAGTGAGGCAGCAAAATAGGTCAGCGCACAGGCACGCAAAATCATTTTCGCGCCACGCGTTTCTTCACCAGAGAGGTATTCACCCGCATGAATCAACGGCATCGCCTTACCTTTACCAAAACTGGCATCCCACTCGACTGGCAATGTCACCAGATGCACCAGCGCGGACACCCCAAGGCTCAATAGCCCGATAAAAAACATCAGCGCGCCGACTGATGGCGCGCGTGTAATCCCCATCAAAACGGGCACCGCAAACATCGCCAGTGAGCCCATTTTCTCCGTGACCTGTGCGACCTTCACCAGCCTGGCGCGCATCATCAACTTGGGGTCATTGTTACCATGCTGAATCGCATGACCTACCTCATGCGCCGCGACAGTCACGGCAGTGAGCGACTTGCCATCAAAATTCGCCTCACCCAGCCGCACACAGCGATCCGCGAGATCGTAATGGTCACCCAAGGTTGTCTTTTCAACCTTAACGGTCGTCAGGCCCGATTTGTTCAGCAAATGCCGCGCAAACTCGGCACCCGTTCCAGGGAAATGCTCCTGCTGTTGACTATAGCGCTTAAGCACCGATTTAGCCCATAGTTGCGGGCCAAATACCAGCGCAAGAACCAATAAAAGCAGGATGACTAGATGCATCTAACAACACCCAGACAATGAATAAACCGTTTCACAGGAGACTATATAAAGGGCCAAAAAGGGAATAGAGGATTCTCACTTGAACCATGAAGAGGGGCCTTCTTCGCCAGCCCTCTAGCACGCATATAACGGCTTTTCTCTTTTGCGGCCGCCAAATCAACTAGATGCGGCAAGAAATAGGTGCCGCGGAATTCACCATCCACTGGTTCAACAGAAATATAGTAGGTTTCACCTGCTTCAAATTCAAAGCGTTTGGTGCGCTTCATTTTTTTAAACTCACGAAATGGCCCTGCAATCGTCAGTGATTTAATCGTCACATTCATTTCACCCGCCTTAAGGTGCACCAACGTATATTCAGATTTAACCAACTTTAACAACTGCTCTTTGTCCATATCGATGGTCAGGCGATTGTCAGTCGCCCCCATGTAGCGCTCAGTTTGAGGCCGCAAGAAATAGACCGCCGCATAATTACCCGACCCTTTCTGAACCAGGGGGTGATCCAATTCAACATAGGTCCCCATGGTTGAATTGCCGAATGGCAGTTGAATCAGTGAACCCGCACATCCCGTCAGAACCCATGTGCCAACAAGCAATAAACCCGCAACTCCCTTTCCTGCTTTCATTTCTGGAGAGACTCCCAACAGCATTAACCAAGTGATATTTAAGGTTCGATCATCTCATTCATTCTGTACCAAAACAAGCGCTTGAGTCAGCATTATGGGTAACTCAGCGACCCCCACCACAGCATAAAATAGGCACCAACACTTGCCACATCCACTCACGTTTGCTTCAATACACGGCTTACCCGCGTTCTGTGACGGCAATATTGCCTCCAGCGTGACTCAAATCGAGTCAAAAAGCGGGTACAACAATATGAGATTTCGATTGCGCGGTGCCCTGCAAAAAATAGAACCCAACATGCACCCGCAGCTTTAAACCTTAGATTTATAAAGACTTTATAACCTTTAAAGGGAGAATTAACATGTCTGCTAAACATCCAGTCGTCGTTGTGACCGGCTCATCAGGCGCGGGAACCACCACCGTTAAAAATGCATTCCAACATATGTTCCACCGTGAAGGCATTAACGCCGCCGTGATCGAAGGGGATGCATTCCATCGCTATGATCGTATGGAAATGAAAGTAAAGGTTGCTGAAGCGGCAAAAGAAGGTAACGATCTAAGCCATTTTGGCCCAGAAGCCAATATTCTCGACAAACTTGAGCTACTGTTCAAAACCTACGGCGAGACCGGTACCGGTCAAATGCGTAAATACCTGCACGACGAAATCGAGGCAGTCCCTTACAAGCAAGACCCAGGCACCTTCACCCCGTGGGAAGCGGTACCAGGAGGTAGTGATATTCTGTTCTACGAAGGTCTACATGGCGGCGTTGTCACCGAAGAGATTGATCTGGCCAAATACGTTGATCTACTAGTAGGCGTGGTACCAATCGTCAACCTGGAGTGGATTCAGAAGATTCACCGCGACACCGCACAGCGTGGCTACTCTGCAGAAGCGGTCACCGACACCATCCTGCGTCGCATGCCTGATTACGTTAACACCATTACCCCTCAGTTCTCTCGCACGGACATCAACTTCCAGCGCGTACCGGTGGTCGACACATCAAACCCTTTTATCTCACGTGATATTCCAACACCAGACGAAAGCCTGATTGTGATTCGTTTCAGACACCCAGAAAAGCATGACCTGCCATACTACCTTTCTATGCTGAAGGATTCATGGATGTCTCGTCCAAACACCATCGTTTTACCCGGTGGCAAAATGNNTCNNGNGGATGGAAATCATCCTCAATCCTGTTGTGCACGATATGATGGAAAAAAAGCGCACCGCTTAAACCTTAAACGGCCGCCAGGCCGGTTTTAGCGAGCACTGAAAATGAAAACGCCACCCAGGAAAATGAGTGGCGTTTTTTTTCGCCTAATCGTGGGATAGTCGCACAAAAAAACTAGAGCTATCAAAATGATAGCTCCAATATTAGATCGAGGACTATTTTTAGCGTTCACCTTTTGAATTTGGCAAACCCCGACTGCGCAGGGGGGATGTTCAAGTCAGGATAATCCATTATCCACTTGAATCTCGTCGCAGCCGGGAGT
The DNA here is from genome assembly GCA_002401765.2 of Thiotrichaceae bacterium. Classification (GTDB taxonomy): domain Bacteria; phylum Pseudomonadota; class Gammaproteobacteria; order SZUA-140; family SZUA-140; genus SZUA-76. The sequence goes on along the minus strand of NVTY02000009.1, from coordinate 5,910 downwards.
GCCGGTGAATCGCATCCCTTTCGCACCACTCTGAATTGGAATTCCCAACTCAAAGAGAGGGGGAGGAGCTCAGGGATGTCTGTAGTGCGTGAAAGAGTGTAGATGATGAAAAAACATAAACCAACCACTATTTGAATGGTTATTATTGACCCACTCAGATGGGTATTTAAGCGCCGTTCAGGTTCGCATGATCTGGCCCTCAAAGCAGATCAAATTTAATCCCCTGCGCCAATGGCAGCTCAGACCCCCAGTTAATGGTATTGGTCTGGCGACGCATATAGGCCTTCCAGCAATCGGAGCCCGCCTCGCGGCCGCCGCCGGTCTCTTTTTCACCACCAAAGGCACCACCGATCTCAGCGCCCGAAGTCCCGATATTGACGTTGGCAATGCCACAATCACTACCATGTGCCGACAAAAACTGTTCCGCGTGTTGCAAGGTATTGGTGAAGATGGCGGACGACAAGCCCTGCGGCACATCATTTTGCAGTGCGATTGCTTCATCAAGCGTTTTGTATTTCATCACATAAAGAATCGGTGCAAAGGTCTCATCTTTAACCACCTCACTCTGGCGCGTCACTTCAATCAATGTTGGTTCAACAAAATGGCCTTTGCTACGTCGCGACTTACCACCAAAGAGTAGCTTTCCACCTTGTAACTGCGCCTGCTCAATGGCCACTTTAAAGCCCTGCACCGCACCATCATCAATCAACGGCCCCATCAATGTATTTTTACGTAGCGGGTTTCCAATGCGCACCTGGCCATAGCCATTCACCAGCGCAGGGATCAGTTTTTGATAGATTTTATGATGCACAATCAAACGACGCGTCGAGGTGCAGCGCTGCCCTGCCGTGCAGACCGCACCAAAGACAATCGCCGGGATCGCCAGATCAAGATCCGCTGATTGATCCACGATAATGGCATTGTTGCCACTGCACTCCAACAGGTAACGACCCAAACGTCGCGCGACCCGTTCCGCCACTTCATGCCCGACACGACTCGAACCGGTAAACGACATCAAGGCGACACGCCGGTCATCCACAAAACGCTGTGCCAGCTGATTATCAACGGGCAGAAACAGCGAAAAGATTGCCGGGTACCCCATCTTCTCTAATACACCGTTACAGATATACTGCACCGCTATCGCACACAACGGCACCTTTGATGACGGCTTCCATACCACCGTATTACCGCAGATCGCGGCAATAAAGGCATTCCACGCCCACACGGCCACCGGAAAATTAAATGCACTAATCACCCCTACCACACCCAGCGGATGCCACTGTTCATACATGCGATGCTCAACGCGCTCAGAGTGCATGGTATTGCCGTACAACATGCGCGACTGGCCCACTGCGAGATCGGCGATGTCAATCATCTCCTGCACCTCACCATCGCCTTCCTGCTTGATTTTGCCCATCTCCAGCGCGACCAAAGAGCCGAGCGCATCTTTGTTGGCACGCAGCGCATTTCCAACCTGTCGAATCACTTCGCCACGTTGCGGCGCGGGCACTGTTGCCCATTCGCGCTGCGCGGCAACACTCGCCTGCATCACCCGCTCATAATCTTCTTCACTGCAACCATAGGCCTTAGCGATCAACTCACCCGTCGCCGGATTAAAGGACTCAATCACCCCTGCATCACGTGTCTTCAACCAAGCGCCATTGCTATAAGTCGCGGCATTATTCTTTTTAAGCTTGAGAGTCTTTAGCAGATCCATATCGCGATTGCTCCTTATATAGACAAACAATAGTCATGCGTAATACTGACCAAAACGGTTATTCGTCAACTCGTCCAGCGTGACCGACTCCTGAGTAACAAAACCACTAAAGCGCTCGCGATTATCCAACGCAATGTCCATCGCACTGCAGATACCCGCCGCCGTGGTGACCTGGATCGACGACCACAATTTACCCGCGATTTCCTGCGGATAGACCTTCTTCACATAGTTTTCTTCAATAAACTGCCCTTTGCGCTTACCGGCCACCGCAACATAGACCAGCACCACATCTTGCAATGTTTTCGGAATCGCACGCTCAAGAATACGCTTTAACGTGGTTCGATCTTCATTCAAACGCAGCTCATTCATCAACAACTTAATATCTTTACAATGCCCCGGGTAGCGCATCGTCTTATAATCCATGGTGCGAATCATCCCCTCATAGGTTTCGCACAAGGTACCCAGACCACCGGAAGTATTGAAGGCCTCATATAACACACCATCAAGGGTGATGGTCTCATACCCTTCAAGTGGCTGAAGCGCGACAAACTCGCCATTTTCGATGCCGTAACAGGTGTTGCCATATTCATTGATCAAACCATCGGTCGACCAGGTAAGCGAATATTTAAGCGCGTTATTAGGGTTAACCGGCAGCGCACCAACACGCATCTTCACCATGTCGACCACTTCGAATTTCTTCATCAAATCATTAGCCACGATACTGATAAAACCAGGCGCAAGGCCACACTGCGGCATAAAGACGCTCTTTGCCCCTTTACTGACATTTTGCACATGGCGCGTTACACCCACATCTTCGGTAAGATCAAAGTAGTTCAGGCCATGTTTCACCGCCAGGTCTGCCACCAACGCATTGCAATAATAAGGCAGCCCCGAAATCACCGAATCAAATTTCCCCGCACCGTTTTTACCCGACATGACCTTATCTAGTGCCTGCTCATCCTGGGCATCCAGTGGAAAAACTGTCACATGCGCCAAGCCCAGCTCTTTCACCAGGCTTTTCGCCTCATCGGTTTCAAGGCTGCCCACATGCACCTCATAACCACCCGAATCCGACAGCATCGTAGCAATCAGCGAACCGATCTTGCCTGCGCCCAGTAATAACACCTTTCGCATAGTCATATTTCGTCCCTTTTTGCCGATATGATAGGAATAGACGCTGGCCTTGATGATCCCGCCGTCACCCTCATTCCGCTAGGTATCAAGCCACAACCTACCTTGTTAAACCCATTCAATAGATCATCACCCAACATCGTTGTGGAGCCTATTATGTCAGCCAACCATATGAACGCCTTTGCGGCCAACGCTGCCCAAACACTAATTGATGAAAACCCAACGTTTCAAGGCAGTGCCAACCAGAAGCAAGCCATCCAGGCCATCGGCGATGCTGGCGAACGCTTTACGCTTAACCTCACCCCGTTTGCCACACCACCACAAGCCGTTTCTGCCCATACACTTTTTAATGGTGTTAATGACGTCTCTCATCTCTTAGCGGCATATCAGAGAGCAAAACACAGCCTGCATTTCGAAATGGATCTGCCCGCTGCGGCCGCACATGTCTCCACCTACGCGGATGATTTTCTCAACGCCGCACTGGCAAAGGCTAACGCCACCCTCAACCATCAACAGGCAAAACTGATCGCCAACTGGGTTAAAAATCTCGACATCTACTGCGCGGTAAAAAGCATAGAATCATTCTTTTATAGTAAAGCGGACCTCACCCTACTAGCAATCGCACCAAAATATGGCTGGGACGTAGTCTTCGATCACCTCGCGATTCGTTGTGGCAATCAGGCAAACCGGGATGCCGAACGTGTCACCAACCTGCTCAAAGATGAACACGGCTATAGCACCACTCAATTTAGCGGTGAAGATTATTACCAATTCCCCGATGGCTGGAACGCATACCCCGTTTATAAAATGCTTGAGAATGGTCAGGCACTGCGAATCTTTGTTGACCAGTCGGATGCCCATGCACCCGCACAGATAATCCAGCACTGGAACCATGTCTATGGCTATACCGCGCACCACCTCGCGATTCGCGCCACCACGCTGCAAGATGGGATGCGTATCGCGGTGCCACTGCAAACAGTGATGACTGCGCTTGAAGAGGCTGGGGTAAAAATAATGACACCCACTGGCCACTACACCAACGGACTATTGATGCAGGTCTTTGCTCAGCCAGAAAAAAATATCAGAGTCCCAGATGCACTGAAAGAGCAGATAAGTGCCTACGGCAAACCATTGAGCAAAACCATTGAAAACGCCAAGTTGCTAGAGATTGTCTCTCGCTTGGAAATGAAACCCGAGCTGGCTAAGACCTACTTTGCCCTTTACGATATCCAGTATCATCCCGCTAATCCACTGCACTCGGCACCGTACTACCAATATTTTCTACCGGCCCAAGCAGCGCATGTTATCAAAACCTCTCAGCAGATTGCATAACATTTAATCAAAAAGAGGCGCACTGAAGCTACCATTACGCAGATTCTTCCTGATTAATTGCAGGTCACCTATCCCACAAAAAGAAGAGCCTGCCCCATGAAGTGTTTTGGGTATGCAACGTGAGACACAGTGATAGTACGAGGTACTCCTCAGCGAGATCTGAGAACAGCGAGTTTGGGCATTGGTCACTCCTTAACGCGATGCGTTGAAATCCTGCGTGATAACTCATATATAAATTTTTATGTTGTCAATCATTATGATTGGGTGCCTTGTTTACCACACCGCCATCCCGGCAGGCTCTTAACCGGGATCCAGTTTCAAATAGTCACCGTCATCTTTACGCGGGCAACGTGTCCAGCGGGCTTAATACTGAAACCCCCGGTTTGTTTAACACATGTGTGTAGATCATGGTGGTTGATACGTCTGCATGGCCCAGTAGCTCCTGTACCGTTCTGATATCGTAGCCTGATTCAAGCAAGTGCGTCGCAAAAGAGTGGCGCAGAGAATGGCAATTGACCTTTTTGATGATACCCGTATTGTGCGCCGCCGCTTTGATATGTTTTTGCAGGCCGTTTTCATGCACATGGTGGCGCCGGACTTTGCCACTACGTGGGTCGGTTGAGATTCTGGATGACGGGAACACATACTGCCATCCTGGTTCCCGGCTAGCCTTTGAATATTTCCGCGCCAGTGCCTGGGGTAGGTAGACTTCCCCCAATCCATTCTTAATATCGGTATCATGAAGTTGTCTCACATGATCAAGCTGCTCACGCATTGAGCCAATCAGGCTACTCGGGAGTGGTACCACACGATCTTTATTACCCTTGGCGTTGCGAATCATGATCTGTTGATAATCAAAGTCTATATCGAATGCTCGCAAACGGATGCACTCCATTAAACGCATTCCGCAACCATACAGCAGCCTTGCCATCGTGCGCTGTGTTGGATTGTCGATTCCGGCAAACAGACGTTTAATTTCATCCCTGCTTAACACCACTGGCAGGCGTTTAGGTTTTTTTGAACGAGTGAATCCATTAATATCACCCAGAGGTTTCTCAAGCACATGTTTGTAGAAAAAGACGATGGCATTAAGCGCCTGATCCTGCGTGCTTGAAGAGACGCCTCGGTTCACGACTAGATGTTGTAGAAATGTGACCACTGATTGGCTATCGAGCGTAGAGGGGTCGCGCATTGAGTGGAAGTTGATAAAGCGTGCGAGCCATGCCGTATACGCCTGCTCAGTTCGAATGGAATAATGCAAGGTGCGGATTTTTGAGATTAAGCCGTCAATATGATCAGGGTATTGCTGGCGCACAGCATCCAGCAGGCTTGTTTTAGCAGGAAGCACAAGCGGTTTCAGGTCGCGATTCAGCATGGCTTGATTACCCGGGATTATTTCCCGCGCAATAGTCGCGTGGTTCGCTGGCAATGACGTTGCTGCCTCAGCATAGTGACGCCAGGGGAATTTATCAGCCCAAGGCGCATCAATCATATCGATAAAAAGTATCTGGAGTGCATCGATAGCTTGCTTAAATTGCCATGTTTGAAGATGCTCATTTCTGCCTAAGTCGTTGAGGTATTGAGTCGGGCATTGTTCGGTATGCTGCTTAAGTGGCAGGTTCGGGTGAGCCTTGATGTAATCCTCAACATGCTTCACATACCAGCGCCTCGATTTATCAGGAACATTGTAATGCATTAATTTTATGATATATTTATCCCAGAAACGGACA
>NVTY02000008.1 GCA_002401765.2 Thiotrichaceae bacterium | reverse complement strand
GGTGTGTTGCTCAACCGGGGTGACGAATTTGATCGCACTGTGTCGGTGCTCTTCGTTATACCACCGCACAAATTTCAATACCCAGTTGCGAGCCTCCTCAATATCAACAAAGCCATTAGCAGGGTAATCCGGCCGATATTTGGTCGTCCGAAACAAAGACTCAGAATACGGGTTATCGTTACTTACTCGCGGCCGGCTGTAGGTCGGTTCAATACCCAACTGTTCCAGCGTGGTTCGTAACGTCGATGACTTCTGCGGCGACCCATTGTCTGCGTGCAGTATATCGGGGCAGCGCAGGCAGCCTTCAGGCATCACCGCACGCCTTACCAATACTGAAGCCAGTTCGCCGCATTCTCTGTCATGAACTTCCCACCCGACAATCTTCCGGCTGAACACATCCATGATCATATACAAGTAAAAGAACATGCCGCGTACCGGACCCTTCAGCCATGTTACATCCCAGCACCACGCCTGGTTCGAGCCAGTGGCTGCGTACTCGGCTGGCTTCGAACGCCGCTCCCGCTGGCGAGCTCGACCACGGCCATGCTGTTGGTTTGCTTCATGCAATACCCGGTAGCACGTTGACTCTGAAGCAAGGTATAGCCCCTCATCCGCCAAAGCGGGAACGACCTGACTCGGCGCCATACTCTGGAATGCGGGAAGATAGAACACCGATAACAGCCTCTGTCGTTCCTCAGAACTCAACTTGTTCACCGGTTCTGGACGCTCGGCTATCGGCCGCCGATCTTCGACAACAGTACCCCGGTGCTGCCAGCGCCGGTAGGTGCACGGGGCAATCCCAGCTTCCTCGCACGCATTCTGGAGCCAAGCACCAGAGCCCACAGCCTCGCCAATTAATTCAACAGTGTGTTGGCGATGTTCGAGTGAGATCATCCTTCCTCGGGAGCCTCGAACATCGCATCGAGCTTTTTTCGCAATATCAGCAACGCCGCCGCCTCCGCCAGTGCTTTTTCCTTTCTGGTAAGTTCTTTCTCGAGCTGGCGCATTTTCTTACGATCCGCCCTAGTCGCGGCCTTCAACTGTTTATCTGAAGCCCGACTCCAGTCGTTGGCTTGCTCGCAGGCCGTGCGCCAAGCACCAAGCTGCTCCGGGTACAGACCTCGTTGGCGGCAGTATGGTGCAATCTCGGCTTCACTGAGCGCGGCTGTTTCCATCACAGCTGCAAACTTATCTCTCGAGGTCCAACCCACAGGCGTATTATCTGAATCTGGCATCAACCTTCCTGTATTTCTGGCCTGTTGGCGCCAGTTATACAGGGTTGCGTCGGAAATACCTTCTTCTTTGGCCAGTGCTGCTATCGATCGATTATTCGGTGGCAGCATCTTCTTCAATACTGCCTCTCTTCGTTCCAGGGAATATCCCATTGTTATCCTCTCAGTCGCCCTCTCTGATTATTAGAACTCCCGCGAAGAGGGAGTGCAACTATCCTGACAGAGGGGGCGAGGCGGATTCCATTGGTCATATCAGGCAATGGGAGGAAGAAAAAATACACTGGCTCACTCGCTCAAGAATCAATTCACGTGTCGAATATTCTGGTGAGTTAATGCGATGTGAGCAAGTCGCTGAGCAGTTGAGCTTTACCAAAATTCGGAAAGTGAACTACAAAGGAAAGCAATGCTGGCAATGGGTTGCCGAAACGCCCATCCGCATGACACGGCAAGCAAAACCGAGCCAGAAGAAACAGAAAAAACTAGCGGTCTCAGGGAATCCTGTTAATGCCCGGCTTGTCGTCAGTCGTATATTGTCTGATTCAGGTGAAGTTTTAGCCCGCTGGTTATTAATAAGCAATGTCATGGATGTTGAAGCACAGGAAATTGCGCTTTGGTATTACTGGCGTTGGCAAATAGAATCCTAGTTTAAATTATTGAAGCGAGCAGGACACGACCTTGAGTCCTGGCAGCAAGAAAGCGGACAAGCCATCGCTAAAAGATTGTTGGTTGCCAGTATGGCGTGCGTTGTTATCTGGGAGATAGCGGCTGCGGAAGGGAAGTCAGCTGCGGAATTCAGAGCTTTTCTGATTAAGCTGAGCGGACGATAAATGAAACACAAGGTGCTCTATACAAATCCCGCCTTACTGGCCGGATTGTGGGGCTTTATATCAATGCTTGAAGTCTTGCAAACTTATTCAACGGAGCAGCTTGAGAAAATGAAAGAAATGGCCGAGCGTTTCTTTTCATGAAAAACTTGTGTAGATACCTATGCTGCAAGGGAGGGGGGATGAAAAATGCTTCATGAGTGGTACTTTAATTTTGGAAAATAATTGAACCGCTTTCATAAAACTGATCTGTCGAGGTATTTTCTTGAGACTGTTAATATTTGCCCGAACCAGATGGTAAGACAAAAAATGAACCGCTATTTATTTTCTTACCATCTCAGGTGATTTGCAACGCAGCATTTCCATCCCCATGTTGGTTTTGATACTCCGAAAATTCCACTCAATTGACCAACGATTTTTATATAACCGTGCAAGCTCTTCTTTGTGATATTTTTTATCATCCAGGAGCGTCGTTACATAGACTGTTTCACCAACTGAAAATTCACGAATAAATATCTCTTCAGGCAAGGCATGATAATCATCATCGCTTATCCACCCAGGTTTTTTTTGGGGTTTTTCCAATGAAAAATATGGTCTCTGGTTCCCAGATTTTTACCTTCTGTGACATTTGGTTTTCGTTGCGCATGGTTTTGAACAAGTATAGGTGAGCCTTGTTTCATCAGTGTTGCAATGATGGCCCAGGTACAATAGTAACGATTGGCTAACAATATATCACCAGCTCCGATGCCGTCAAAAAGCATTGCTAGCAATGAAGTTTCGCCGCTTCCTTTTCCTTGATAGGGGCCTTCGGAATACGAAACAATGGAACCCGTAGACAATGAAACTAATCCTACAATGCGTGCAATAGGAAAACCGAGCCCCGGCTTTTGACAGCTTTACTGAGGGTATGCTTGCTGATTATCGTCTGTATCAGCCATCAGTACGATTGTTCCATCAACGATGAGAGTCTTGTACCCTTTCCATCGCCATGAGGGAAGTGATTGATTTTGTTGGATTTTCCCCGTTTCTTTTACGAGGTGAAGAGTCAATGAGTTGCTGCAAACTATCCGTGGATAAAATATCTGGGAAAGGAAAATGAGGTGGTTGCAAGATAGTTTTTTTAAAATATTTTATTTGTTGTCGGACGGATAATTTTATAATATGGGGCATGGTTAAACGCCTGGCTCAGATTTGATTTTATGTCGAAATTTAATTCTATCTGACTAAGGCTAAGAATTTAACCTTTATTGATATACCATTGATGGTTAACGAAATATCCCCTTAAAGCAGCAGTATTGGAGTCAGAGCCCATTTATCCTATGAAAAATAGACGTTCCCAGAAAGTTTCTCCAACCGTCTTGACGCTAAACGACCTTGCAAAATTAGCAAACTACTCGTTTATGGACACGTTAAAATGTGATCCTGATGTGAAAGTAGATGGAGATGACCATGCACCACGAGAAGTCTTCACTGGACACTATGTGCTCGTTAATCCCACGCCAATCAACGAACCCGAGTATGTCGCGCATAGCAAAAATTTTTTCCTCGAACTTGGCTTTGCCGATAGCATGGCAGCGTCTACCGATTTCGTCCGACTATTTACTGGCGACATCTCGCACGTTCCGGAGCCGATGCGCAAGGTTGGTTGGGCCTGTGGTTACGCACTTTCCATCTTTGGCACGGAATACACCCGGCAGTGCCCGTTCCAAACCGGTAATGGATATGGCGATGGTCGCGCAATTTCTGTGCTTGAGGCTGTCATCAATGATCGACGCTGGGAAATGCAACTGAAAGGTGGTGGTCGGACACCTTACTGCCGCGGCGCGGATGGTCGCGCAGTTCTGCGATCAAGTGTTCGGGAGTTTTTGGCGCAGGATCACATGCACGCGCTTGGCGTTCCAACGTCACGGTCTTTAAGTTTGTACGTTTCGAAAACGGAGAAGGTTCAGCGACCATGGTACTCGGAGGGGTCTCGATCGAAAGATCCCGACATGATTATAGAGGAGCCCGTTGCGATCTCGACGCGCGTCGCACCGTCGTTCATTCGGGTGGGCCAAATCGAGCTCTTTGGTCGCCGTACCCGAAAGAAGGAACACCCCGATGCGATGGCGGAACTCGATAAAATTGTGTTGCACTTGATTGACCGTGAGTACACTGATGTCATCGATAATAAACTAAGCACCGCCGAGAAAGTTGTGTTGCTCGCGCGGGAGTTTCGCAGTCGCCTTACCTCGCTTGTGGCAAACTGGATCCGTGTCGGTTATTGTCAGGGCAACTTCAATAGCGATAACTGTGCGGTCGGTGGCTTTACTCTCGACTACGGTCCATTTGGATTCTGTGATGTATTTAATCCACACTACCAGCCATGGACGGGAGGCGGGCATCACTTCTCGTTTTTGAACCAACCCGTGGCAGCGGAACGCAACTTCGAGATGTTTTGTAGGGCGTTGCAGCCGTTACTGACATCGCATCAGGGCGCTTTGCAACAGCTTGACGAGATTCGAAGTGGCTTTGCGAAAGTGATGCAAGTACAAATGGAAAAGATGTGGACTGCCAAACTGGGACTTGGCGCTTTTAATGCGGTGTTGTTCAGTGAGCTCGAAACGCTCATGGTGCAAACATCTGTTGATTACACCATCTTCTTCCGCGAGCTCTCGATGTTACCGGATGACATTGGCCCACTTAAAAAAAGTTTCTACAGTGATTCGAATCACGCCATGACTGAGTTAGACAAGCGTTGGTCAGAGTGGCTCACAAAATGGAAATTACTAATCGCCAACACGAGCAATGCGAATAGTACTCCGTCCCGATCCCTTGAGGAGATCACTAAGCAGATGAAACTCGTTAACCCAAAATATAGTTTGCGAGAGTGGTTGCTTGTGCCCGCGTATCAGCAAGCGGCCGATGGGAACTATGCTCTACTTCGAGAGTTGCAGGAAGTCATGACGCAGCCTTATGCAGAACAGACGAAGGACGTGGAGGAACAATACTATCGGTTGAAGCCGCCTGAGTTCTGTGATGTCGGCGGGTTCTCACATTTGAGCTGCTCTTCATGATTTTAACAATCGAGGTCACGTCAATCTTTATGATGGGTGTCTGGTTAAGCTTGATCTTTAATTTTCCTTTAATTTCTATGCATTAACGTTTGAGGGTATGCAGCTCAACACGGCGATTTTCTGCCCGCCCAGCGGCAGTGGCGTTGTCGGCAACCGGATCAACTGGGCCGTAACCCTTCGCGAGCATATTATCCGCGTTTACCCCCATGGCGATCAGATGAGTGACAACTGACTTTGCTCTTCTATCTGAGAGCTGTTTGTTGTAGTGTGCGGAGCCGAGGCTATCGGTATAGCCCGCCACTTCGACCACCATCTGTGGATAGCGTTTCAGGGTCTTAGCAAGGCCCTCAAGCGCTCGCTTCGATTCATCTTTAAGCTGTGCCGAACCGCTCTCAAACTGCACCCCTTTCAGGATAACCACTGCTGCCATTTCACAACCGGTACTGTCGACTACGGCACCCGCTGCGGAATCCAGGCATTGATCGTGGCTGTCGAGGATGCCATCGTAATCGTGATCGAGGGCACATCCCGTCGCATCTACCACGACGCTGCGCAAGGTGGTGAGACAGGCGTCCTGACTATCGGCAACACCATCTCGGTCGCCATCTGGTTCACAACCAGTAGCATCCACGCTGGTACTCGGTGGCGTTGCCAGACATCGATCCTGACTATCAACAACACCATCCCGATCACCATCCGGCTCACAACCGGTGGCGTCTACTGCGGCACCCGCTGGTGTGGCTGAACATTGATCGATGCGGTCGACAACACCGTCTCGATCACTATCCGGTTCGCAACCGGTAGTATCCACAGTAAAACCTGCTAGCGTGGCTGGGCATTGATCTACGTTGTTAAATACGCCATCGTGATCATCATCCAGGCTGGTCACTTTATGCTTGTTGCCGCCAAACCGTTTGAGCAGGCTCACTGTCAATAACTGGGCATCTTTATCATAAAGATCCAGTTCAGTACGCAGTGCAAAGCCGTTATTAAAAGCGTATTCAAGCCCGGCGCCCAGCAGCACGTGGCCATCATTCTGACGTTCAAATTTCAGTTCACTCTCATTCTTCATCACGCCAAGGCCCGCTTTAAGATAGGCTCCGAGACCCCGATGATCTTGCTCGTCATCATAGACGTAATAGAGCCCACTCAGTCCCCAGACCTGATAGCCGACGTTGCCGTTCGGTGAGACAATCGCTTCGCCAAGATCAGCGTACTGTCCTTCGATGCTGATACGCTCTGATAGATCGTAGCCTAAATTCAACAGGTAGCCGGAATCACGTGACTCTTCTATGGAAAAGATCGTTCCACTGACATCAGGGTCCAGTTTGGAAATGCCCATACCGACACCGAGGTACCATCTATTGTCGCTCTTTTCCGCGGCAACGGTTGCGGTCGATACCATCGTACCCAGCAAGACAAAGGCACATGCATGTTTAACAGTTTTCATGGCTGTTTCACTCTCTTTAACGATTTATTTTTAATAAATAAAAGAGGGGCTGTTGTGAGCAACAGCCCCTTGATTGAATACGCAGAATTTTACGATGCAGTTCTGCTTCGTCTCGCGACACAGACTGTAGATAAGAGTAGCAGCAGTAACAGTGTCGGATCGAATGCGCCGATACCGTCCAGTCCGGTCTGTATTGTGTCTGATTTACCTGTAGCGCGACCTGTAATGGGAGTACCTGGAGTACCTGGAGTACCTGGTGTATCGGCATCGCGGTAGTCAGGGATGCCATCACCATCGGTATCGGGGAGTGGTTGTATGATGATTGCGGTGGCATCGTCAAGCCCATCGCCATTGCCATCATTGAAGTCATCCACCTGGCCATCACCGTTGCTATCCGTACCACCCGCTTCTACCAGGTCAGTGACACCGTCATTATCTGAATCAGTATCACGATAATCTGGAATGGTGTCGGCGTCGCTGTCTGGCAGGTCAGTCAGATTGGTGACAGGGGTCTGATCATCGAGTCCATTGTGGTCAAGGTCGGTGAAGTCATCGATCATGCCGTCACCGTTCTCATCTTCGCCACCCACCTCTACGAGATCGCGGATACTGTCGTTATCACTATCGACATCACGGTAATCCGGCACGCCATCACCATCCGAGTCTGGTGGCGTCGCTCCTGTGCCAGTGGCAACCCCGTCAGGATTTACCACTGGTGGTACGCCGTTGCCGATAGTGCCGTTGCGATCCGGGTCGTTATTGCCCGCTTCAATTACATCGGTGATGCTGTCGTTATCGCTGTCCAGATCGCGGAAGTCGGGTATCAGATCGCCATCGCTGTCACGCGGGGCATCCGCTATCTCATCACCGTTATAGTCCACGATGCCTGAATCGATATCAGTCTCTATCGCATCCACCAGGCCATTGTCACCAACAGGGTGGTTGTTATCGATGCGGCCATCGTTATCACTATCCAGCGTGGCAGCATCGGCACCTGATTCGACTAGATCAAACAGGCCGTCGTTATCACTATCCAGATCACGTGAATCGGGCACGCCGTCGCCATCGGTATCGATAGCACCATCACCTTCTTCCAGATCCGGGATACCGTCATTATCATCATCTAGATCAATCGAATCGGGAATGGAGTCATTATCGATATCATCGTTATCACGATAATCGGGAATACCATCGCCATCACTATCCGGCAGGTCGATCAATGCGGGCATTGTGGTGTTATCGTCGTAGCCGTTTTGATCGGCGCTATCGGTAAAGCCATCTATCACGCCATCGCCGTCGCTGTCAGCACCTCCAGCCTCAACAATATCATTGATGCCATCACTATCGGCATCAATGTCACGTTGATCTGAAAGACCGTCGCCATCGGTATCGACCGGCATCAGACCTGCGCCGTTAGCGACCCCGTCAGTGTTAACCTCTGGTGGTGCGCCGTTGCCGATAGTGCCGTTGCGATCCGGATCGCTGTTACCGGCTTCAATCGTATCGGTGATGCTGTCGTTATCGCTGTCCAGATCGCGGAAGTCAGCGACCTGATCACCATCGCTATCCAGTGGAGTGTCAGCGCCGTTGTAGTCCACGGTGCCTGAATCGACAGCGCTCTCCACTACATCTGCGAGGCCGTTGCTGCCGACTGGATAGCGGCTATCTATACGGCCATCGCTCTCTATATCCAGTAGTTCGGGGGCTATTACACCTGATTCGAACAGATCAAACAGACCGTCATTGTCACTGTCCAGGTCGAGCGAGTCGGGTACGCCGTCGCCATCGGTATCGACAGTGCCATTACCTTCCGTCTGATCCGGAATGCCGTCATTATCACTGTCCCGGTCATTAATATCAGTGATACCGTCACCATCACTGTCATTAAAGAGTGCTGAATTGATGATTAGCTCATCGATTGTATTATCACTGCCGCGGTGACCCAGGGCATCGGTGGCGCTCACCATCACATCATAAGTGCCATTGGCCAATGGGGTGAGCGTGTTGTCTGCCAGCGTCCAGGTACCGTCGCCATGGTTGGTCGCTGGATAGGTGGTGCCGTTGACGGTAACCGTCACGGTCGCGGCAGGATCATCGATCGTGCCGCTCAACGCCGGCGTGCTGTCATTGGTTGTCTGCGGCGTGACCGTCACGGTCGGCGCAGTCGTGTCGATGGTCAGTTCGTTGCTTGTACTATCGTTGCCGCTGTTGCCCGTGGTATCGGTAGCTGTTACCCCTACGTCGTAGGTGCCGTCCGGTAGTGGGGTGATCGTATTATCTGGTAGCGACCATGTGCCGTCGCCATTGTTGGTCACCGGGTAAGTGGTACCGTTGACCGTAACAGTAACGGTCGCGGCGGGATCATCAATCGTACCGCTCAAAGCTGGCGTAGTGTCACCACTGGTCGATGGGGTGACGGTCACCGCAGGGGCTGTGGTATCGATAATCAGCTCATTGGTCGTGCCGTCAGTACCACTATTACCTGAGGTATCGGTGGCGGTGACGACCACATCATAGCGACCCTCCGGCAGCGCACTGAGGGTGTTGTCGTCCAGCGTCCAGCTGCCGTCGCCATTGTTCGTGGCTGGGTAAGTGACGCCATTAACGGTGATACTGATGGTCGCAGTAGGATCATCAATCGTCCCGCCTAACGCCGGGGTCGTGTCATTGCCAGTCAGCGGTGTAACCGTCACCGTTGGCGAAGTGCTATCGATCGTCAGTTCGTTGCTGGTCGTATCACTCCCACTATTACCGGCCGCATCCGTCGCCGTCACCACGATGTCGTAGATGCCGTCTGGCAGCGCATTGAGGGTGTTATCGGCTAGCGTCCAAGTACCATCGCCGTTGTTGGTCGCTGGGTAGGTCGTGCCATTAACGGTGACGCTGATGGTCGCTGCAGGGTCATTGACGGTACCGTTTAATGCGGGGGTGTTATCGCGAGTCACCAGCGATGAGATGCTGACTGACGGGGTTGTAGTATCAATCGTCAGTTCATTGCTAGTGGTATCACTGCCGCTATTGCCCGCCGCATCAATCGCGGTTACCACAATATCGTAGCTGCCATCCGGCAGCGCACTGATGATGGTGTTGTCGGCCAGCGTCCAGGTACCGTCGCCATTGTTGGTGGCGGGGTAAGTGACACCGTTGACGGTCACACTGATGGTCGTCGCTGGATCATTTCTGCAGATTAATGGGTCAGAAACAAAAACAGAATCTGGGTAACTAAAATTCGCGCTATCCATATTCAATGAATAGAGCCTATCGCTATTCCCACCTACTTTACCTATTCTGAAAGTGAATGATGATTTATTTTCAAAATAATTACTGAAAGCCCATCCTATATCTAATGAAATATCTCCACCCGGCGCTGTTACAGAAGTGATAGCGCTACCTCTAACGACTGTTGCTAATTGCGAAATACCTAAAACGGTATTGCTGGACACAAAATATGCAGCCGGTAAGGTGATTTCGGCATATTCTCTGGTATTGCCACTATCACCATCAATGTCAAGCGGTGTGCTGAAGAAAGAAATGGCCATTTCATCGCCATAATTACCGCCACCGCTGACAAAAGTGATACTAAACAGTACGCTTTGATCATCACTGTTCGTACTATTAATTTGTGGTTGAAATGCTTTTGAAAGACCTGCATTACTGACATCGATGTTTAATAACGAAGCACCACCGGTAAATTCTCTTATCTGAACAAGCGCATCAATAGGTGCTGAAGGCCCACCTGGAAATACATTGGAGAATCTATACACCGCACCCACTGATAACGAAGATCCTGAAATCAACTGAGGATTGGTGAAATTAGCATTTTCGTGGGAAGCCGCACAGCCACTGGTGGTCACCTCAGGATTATTAATTGTTCCATTCAGAAAGGGAGTGGCATCATTTGTGATCTGTGAGGTTAGCGTGACCGTTGGGGCGGTAGTATCGATGATCAGTTCGTTTATGGTCGCATCGACAGCACTATTTCCCTCATGGTCTGTTGCCCTTGCTGTGACGCTGTAGGTACCATTGTTGAGTGCTCTGCTGCCTGGAATTGTGAGTTGCCAGTTATCGTCTGAAGCCACCAGATTTCCATTACCTAAAGTGTAAGTGACTCCATTGACGCTCACCCTGAAACCACCACTCGCATTGCTGGCGTCGAAGGTGCCGGTAATGACGGGCGTGGTGTCATTGGTGATCCGTTTATTAGTGACTGGAGTCCGCGGCGGCGTGTTGTCATCATGATCATCGTGATCATCATGGTCATCATGGTCGAGTGTGGCAAAATCAACGCTTGTTGTCTCTTCAGCATAAGCGGGTAGTGGCGATAAAAATATGGCTAATAAACAGCTGAGGGCGATCACCATTAAAAAGTGATGGAGTGAGTTCTTTTTGCAGTTCATGCCGTTGATGCTCTTAAGTTTTGGTTGTTGCGTTTAAAAATATTGATGCAGGCGCTTGATTTGCCGCTATCAAAATATTTTTATTCAAATTCAGCGCGCGTATTACCGCACATATTCGATGGAATATTTGGATTAAGATATTTGTTAAAATTGTATTAATATTGAATGTTAAAGCAATAATAGCGCCAATAAAATTAACTATTTATTTTTAATAGATATTTTTTGTCTAAATTAGAAAAAACGGCGCTCTTTATGTTGGATATTTGGGGCGGAGTTAAATAGGCTGACAATGTTTGGACTACAAGTGATTTGACACTTTTCCTATATTTTTAATTTTACCATAAAATCTCAGCGCTCTGCACAACAGAGTGTGGCCATCTCATCATCCATGATAAAAGTTATCCGTTAAAATATTCATGGCTTATGAATTTATGGGAATGCTAATAACGAAGGTGTTTTCTAGCGGAAAACATGGGTAGAGAGGATGCCTTTCAACGCCCAAAACGGGAGTTAGAGAGCAATTCTTCTAATAATAAGGCCAGTACATCAGCCACTTTATATTGACGGTTGCTGCACTAGTCGTTGGTGTAGGACTACAATCGTTCGTCCTTTCGAAAGCTCGACGCCAAAAACTGCATCACTAGTTTAATGCGCTGTAGATTGCGCAAGTCAGGATGAATCAGCAGCCATAACTTGCTTTTAGCGGCAGGTGTATAGGTAAATAAACGTTTTATCCCGGGTCGTTGTTGATCATCGGGTAAGAATGCGAGTCCTAAATCAGCTTCTGCAAAATATGACATCGAGACTAAATCATCGCAGCGCACCTGTATCTTTTCTGGCACGTTTTTTTCTAGCCAGCTGAAGCTGGGGAGATCAATCATGCTGCCACTGCCGCTGATTAATTTATGCTGATGCAGTGTATCCAGCTTCTTTGGTGGTGAATATTTTTTCGCATAGCCCTCGCCACAATAGACTCCCCAGCTTATCTCACACAGTGCTTTTCCAATTAGATGTTCGGGTGGGTTTGGGGTTGCTCGTACCGCGATATCTGCCTGGCGGTTATTCATATTGAACTCTTGATTACTCACTAATAATTCAATCTGGATATCAGGATAGTGCTGGTGAAATTCAGCGATATAGCGCGGTAAAAAGTGATAGGCAATATTGTTGGGTGCCGTAATTTTTACCACACCGCTGGGTGTGGCATCTTTACCCAGTACGCGGCGCT
The DNA here is from genome assembly GCA_002401765.2 of Thiotrichaceae bacterium. Lineage (GTDB taxonomy): Bacteria > Pseudomonadota > Gammaproteobacteria > SZUA-140 > SZUA-140 > SZUA-76. The sequence continues at coordinate 50,791 of NVTY02000008.1, read as the reverse complement.
CCAGGTTATCAAACTCCTTGGCAATGTTTTGTGCGAGGGTCATGATTCCTTTGCCAGTGCTGGTGAGTTCATAGCCATGGGTATGGCGTTCAAACAGGCGCCCACCGAGATCCTGTTCCAGGCTGTTTAGTCGGCGAAACACGGTGGAATGGTTGACGCCTAGTTTTTTTGCGGCAGCAGCCAGAGAACCTCCTTCCGAAATTGCCAGAAACAGCTTAAGCGCATTCCAGTCCATTTTTGTTTACCTTGCATTTTTGCAAATTAATAATGCGTATATTGATGATTTATTTGCTAATTAGCAAGTGGGATAATTCAGCTACCTGGAACATCCATATGAAGGAGATACACATGAGCAACATAGTTAAAACTGATATTGGGATATGTATTTTGCGAGTGTCATTGGGCATTGTTTTGATCGCACATAGTTTATATTTAAAAGTGGTGGTTTTTACGCTGCCAGGAACCGTTGAATTCTTTGCCTCAATAGGCCTACCTGGCGCGCTTGCCTATTTGGTGTTCATGATTGAAGCGATCGTAGGCATTGCACTTGCACTGGGCTTTAGAACGCAATGGTTTGTGGCGTTGGTGATCCCTGTTTTATTGGGTGCTACCTGGGCGCATTGGTCATCCGGTTGGTTGTTCTCAAATACTGGTGGTGGTTGGGAATACCCGTTGTTTCTCTCAATTAGTGCGATTGCTTTGTTGTTTCTTGGTGATGGGGCCTATGCACTTAAACCACAAAAGGTTGTGGGGATGCGAGATGTCAAACAGTCGCTTTGAGCTAATAACGCATTTTCTTTGTCCCTATGTGCAGCGCTCAGTGATTGTACTCAGTGAAAAAGAGATACCGTATCAACGGCTCGATGTTGATTTGAATAGTCCTCCGGTGTGGTTTAAGGCGTTGTCACCGCTTGGAAAGGTGCCACTGCTTCGTGTCGATGAAAAGAGCGTATTGTTCGAGTCAGCGGTGATATGTGAGTATCTTGATGAGGTCACACCTCGCTCACTGCATCCTCAAGACCCCTTGGAAAAAGCATACCACCGAGCCTGGATTGAATTTGGTTCAACTATCCTGGATCTGATCGGTGGTTTATACAATGCAAAAGATAACGTGACCTTTGAGCAAAAAAAAGAGGAATTACGTACAAAGTTTAGCAAGATAGAGGAGCAGCTCAGTGATGGGCCGTTCTTCGCTGGGCAACGGTTCTGTTTAATTGATGCTGTCTATGGGCCAGTTTTCCGCTATTTTGATGTAATAGAGGGGGCTGCAGATATTCACTTGTTTGATGATCTTCCCAGGATTCAGGATTGGCGCCTTAATTTAAAAAATCGTGATTCGATACGGAACGCAGTTACGCCACGTTATGCAGCATTACTGGTTGATTTTTTTCACAAAAAGGGCGGGTGTTTGTCTGCGGAAATATTTAACGTTAAAATGAATGGCGATGGAAAGAGTTAATATTAATCAACCTGTAATAATAAAACATGCTGAGTTAGTGGTTGATGTAGTTGAGCAGGCACAGAACATAGGGTCAGAGAGAAATTGTGCCTAATATACCCGTGGCGTTTGAAATTTAGGCTTTTAGTGTGCATCATATTCATTTCATTTCATGGCAAGGTGAAATGAGGCGTAATAGCCGGGCTATTGAGCGGAATTTCAACGCCGCCATGGAATGAAGAGGGCGTGCAATGAAACCTAAATCTCAATCGCCACCGGTATCGTCTAGAATAAACGTGATAATACGTGGCGCTCGGCGTCGATGGGTTATTGTACCCTACGGATTAAGCTCGAAAATTGAAATGAATCAGCAGGCATACGGTTTTACGGTACGTATCCGGGTGGCATCAGTAGGCAGCGATGCGCTAAATTATTGAATGATGACTAGCCAGACGAGGTTGTTGTATTAATGAAATGTAACACTTGCGGTGTTGATATGCCGTTAAATCAGGAAAATATCCTATGTACTATTTGCGTGAATAAAAAGACCGCAGCGCTAAAAGTGGCTAGAGGTCGGCGATTCAAACAATATCTGCTGTACTCCAGTATGATTGCATTATTACTGATGCTGTCTATCTCTCTTAAAGAGGATAAACATAGTGATCAAGCGAAAACAGTGGTGGTTGGCGATAGCACTGAACTGGCGATACTGGCAAAGGATTATGTTTTTTCTCAGATAAAAGTCAGGGTATGCAACGCCGCTGGCAAGCATGATAAAGCCGAAAATAGTCGTCACTTAATGGCTGTGCTTGAAAAGGCTATTTTTGATGAGGGTACTTATAGTAATGTGCAGGCGACTGCTGCACTGCAGGCAGCGGAGGAGTATTACCGGCTTTCCCCTGCGGATGATTGTTAGCGAGTGGATATTGAGAATAATTAGAAAGGTGTAATGTAAGCTGCAATCAGTATCATGCATGGCTTCATTTTTGATGGTTTGTGATTCAATCGTTCGGCATCATGCACTTTGTCTATGAGACGCTACAGGTAGCACTAGGCGAGCCCGTTAAAGAATGCGTAAAACAGATAAAAAGATCGATAATCAACTTAGCTTAGCTCTAACAAGGGTGTGTGACAGCGCATTGGAACAGATAGATGGTTTTCAGTGGCTGACGCATATGGTTGATTATTCCAACTGTCCTAAAAGTTTAAAGGTGGTGTGTATTTTCGATACTAACGACAATCTTTCTGACTTTATGGCAAGTGGTGGCCATCATGAACTGACTTCTCTTATTCGGGCGAGGCTTCACGGCGTTGTCGCAGATGTAAAAAATATGGCAGATCATATCTTGTATGACACAGAAGAGGATTGTGCGAAATACCATAATGGAAAATGGACTGATCGCTTGATATAACGCATGAATATGGGCGCCAATAGAAACTGTATGGCCCAGGTCGCTGCGGCATTGAAGCGGGATTGAAGTGGGATTGAAGTGGGATTGAATCGATATTTTTGAATGATGGCCAACCAACTAAGCATATCTCTCGGGCAGGCTTCTGATAAAGGGCGTAAGGAGATCAATCAGGGTTTTCATGGGGCCAGTATTCCGAAGGAGCCACTGCTGACCTCGAAGGGGATCGCGATTGGTCTGGCCGATGGTATCAGCAGTAGCGAAGTGAGCCAGCATGCCAGTGAGGTGGCGGTTAAAAGCTTTTTGGACGATTATGACTGTACCTCTGAATCATGGACGGTAAAGACCTCGGTGCAGCGGGTGCTCAAATCGACCAATTCATGGCTTTATCAACAAACACGTAATAGCCCTTATCGTTATTCACCTGACAAGGGCTATGTCTGTACCTTTACCACTTTAGTGATTAAGTCCAACACCGCTCATATCTTTCATGCGGGGGACACGCGTGCCTACCGGCTGGTGGATAACCAGCTGGAACAGCTGACAGAGGATCATCGGCTTTGGGTGACGAAAGATAAGAGTTACCTGCGGCGCGCATTGGGAATGAAAGAGAATCTTGAACTGGATTACCAGTCGTTGACGGTGGAGGTTGGCGATACTTTTATTCTTGCGACTGATGGCGTTTATGAATTTGCAGATGATAAGTTTATTATTGAGATGATCAAGCGCCATGAGGATGATCTAGACCGAGCGGCTTCACTGATTATCGCGGAGGCGCTTGAACAAGGCAGTGATGATAATTTAAGCATTCAGATTGTGAAGGTTGATCAGTTGTCGACACAGGATGTTGATGAGATCTATCAGCAATTAACAACGCTGCCATTCCCCCTGACATAACCGCGAGAATGGTATTTGATGGCTACGAGATTATTCGTGAACTACAAATTAGCCATCGCAGCCATATTTATTTAGCGCTTGATATTGAGGCGTAGGAGCAGGTGGTGATAAAAATCCCTGCTGTTGATATGAGGGGAAACCCGGACTATCTGGCGCGTTTTCTGATGGAAGAGTGGGTGGCGCGGCGCATCACCAATGCCCATGTGTTAAAACCGAGTCTACAGACACGCAGGCGAAATTATTTATATATCGTGACTGAGTTTATTAAGGGGAAAACACTTAAACAGTGGATGATTGATCACCCAGAACCGGGCCTAGAGGATGTCCGTAATATTATTGAGCAGGTGGCGAAGGGGCTGCGTGCATTTCACCGGCAGGAGGTGTTTCATCAGGATCTGTGCCCCGATAACATCATGATTGATGAGACGGGTAGTGTGAAGATCATCGATTTTGGTTCTGTTCGTGTCGCGGGGCTTAGTGAGATCACGAGCCCAATGACGCAGCAAAATATTCTTGGTACCGCACAATACGGCGCACCGGAATACTTTCTGGGGGAAGTTGGCTCAAAGCATGCTGATATGTTCTCTCTCGGTATTATTTGCTATCAGATGCTATCAGATGCTATCAGATGCTTTCAGGGCGGCTGCCATATGGAACAGAAGTGGCGAAGTCTCACACCAAGGCGGCACAACGAAGGCTTAGCTACCAGAGTGTGCTTGATGACGAACGTGCCATACCGAGCTGGGTTGATGAGGCGATTAAAAAGGCAGTGCACCCTGATCCGTACCGGCGATATGATGTGATTTCAGAATTTATTTTTGACCTTCGTCACCCTAATAAAGCTTTTCTCAGTAAAACACGCGCGCCGTTGATTGAGCGTCATCCGATTATTTTTTGGCAATCGGTCTCGTTTGTTTTAGCGATTGCAGTGATCGCCTTAATGGCGACACACCCTTCATTGGGTTAGGCCGTAATGGATATGATGAGCGGCGTTTACACAAACCGAGGGTTTGTTCGTTAGCAAGGGCTATTGCATGGAATAAAGAGTAATCGTGCGTAGGTCGCGATTGACGGTTCTGCTGTAAAAAAGGAGTTTTAATAGCCGATGGACTCGCGTAGCGCGGATCTGAACGCGTTGTTTAAGGCCTTTTGTTTCGTTTTTCAGCTTGAAGTCGTGCGCGATTTCGTCTGCGCCAATGCATGCTGAAACGATACAGCAGCGCATCAATCCATCCCCAGTACCATTCAAGGCAACGCCGGTGCCATGGGCGTTCACACCAGGCTTTGAGTTCAATTTCAGTGCACTGTTTGAAATCATCATTGAAAACCTGTTTCACTGAGCGGGCAAAATCAGGGGCATCAATTTCCTGATTCGCTTCAAGGTTCCATACCAAATTCCAGCGGTCAAAATTACTTGAACCGATGGTGCACCATTGGTCGCATAGCATGATTTTGCTATGTGAAAAGCGCGGTTGGTATTCAAATATACGCACGCCACTTAACAGTAATTTGAAGTAGAAGCGCCGTCCAGCATGTCGGATAGCGGGGTGGTCGGTGTGTTCGCCGGGCAGCATTAAACGCACATCGACACCTCGTTGTGCCGCTTTACGCAGTGCGCGCTGCATTCGCCACGAAGGGACAAAGTAGGCAGTGGCGATCCATATTCTATGCTCTGCACCGTGTAGATGGCGGTTCACCGAGCGTCGGATCTCCTGGCGAGAGGTGGCTTGAGAGCGTGTCACTCGCCCTATTTGCTGGCTGGAGAGATCATCATCGGCTTGATTGTTAAGGTAGAGCGCTGGATTTGATGGCAGGATCGGTGTCATGCCCTCAATGGGCCAGCTTTCTACAAACAGGCTACGCCAGTCATCGACGCAAGGCCCTTTGATTTCAATGACGGTTTCACGCCAGCGTAGTATTTGATTGTCATCGGGGTCGAAGTCATCCGTGATACCCATGCCGCCCACGTATGCCAATTTCCCATCTATTAGCAGTAGTTTGCGGTGGTCACGGAATAGATTGTTAAACCAGCGGCCATAGCGAATGGGGTTGTAAAAAGCGAGATGAATATTGTCGTGATTGAGGCGCTGCCTATCTTTTTTTATCAGATTACTGGCGCCAAAACCATCGAGAATAATGTGGACCGTAATACCACGCTGTGCGGCCTCTAGCAGGGCCTCGATAAAGCGGTCGGCGACTGAACCAGAGCTCATTAGGTACATGTTTAGTGCAATGTAACGATCAGCCTCATTGATTGCCTTCAACATCACCGGAAAAAACTGGTCACCATCGAGTAGCAGGCGGAATTGATTACCTTCACGCCAGGGGAATCGAAAATCAGAGTGGTTGAGGTATGCCATAAAACTTGATTAATGAAGGTTTATCGTCAGTATAGCGTAGATATTGAAATAAACTAAAATTCGATTTTCAAAGCAAAGGAAAGCGCGATGGATTGCTATGGCATCGTTATTATTCATCGTCATGTCGGTGCTGCCTTGTTATTTGAGAGGGTTTTTATAACAACCTTATCAAATATGTTGTATACAATATATTTTTAATGCAAACTTGTTGAGACGGTTTATAATTTTTTTGATATCGACTGCTTTAGCACAGGACATGGAATGTTGTCATGATGAGCTGCAATATGTTGAGAAGATTCAAAGGATGGTGTTGATGAGCGCCGTTAATAAAGACCTGCGGTCGCCTTTTTTTCAGGGAATCATTGAGCAGGATGCCGCTGGTAATGTAATGACGGTAAATCTGGTTGCGGAAAATATTTTAGGCTTGAACCAGCAAGCGTTAACACAGCATACGATGCAATCCATTTGGGGCGGTAAATTATACAGGTCTGATCAGGAGCTGATAACAGAAGAGCAGCATCCTGTTTTTATGGCGCTGCATTCGCACATGCCTAGTAGCTGTGTCGCATATATGTATAATAATGGGAATTTTCAATCAATATTGATTACCTCTATTCCAGTATTAGACCCTGAAACTAACATGCCGATCAAGGTATTCAGTACGCTACTGGATGTGGTGGCGTTGCAGAAAACTGATAACATTGCTCAAACCCAGCTTCACCAGCTAGAGGCAATTGAGCGCATTAGTCGCATCAGTCTGCAAGCTGGGACTTTTAAGGAGACGCTGCATAGCTCACTAGAGGCGCTGCTTGATATATTTGATTGTGATCGCGCCGCGCTCATTTACCCATGTGATCCGAATGCTGGTGAACTTACTATTCCGATGGAATGTACCAAGCCTGGATGGCCGGGCGCATTTGATCAGAATATTAATGTGCCTATCGATAATGGTACTGCAGTTGTATTACAAGCGTGTTTGGATAATAGGGGTCCTGTGCGTTATGACGCGTTAAGTCTGGATCCGGTTCCGGAGGGTATTAAGGACGCGTTTTCGGTGAAATCGCAGCTTTTATTGGCTTTACACCCTAAAGTTGATAAACCTTGGGGGCTGGTTATTCATCATTGTGACAAGCCACACGTCTTTACTAATGAGGAATTATGGTTGTTTGATGAAATAGGCCATCGTTTGGCTGAGTCACTGAGTAGTCTTATCACGTTGCGCAATATGAAGGAGAGTGAAGAGCGTTTTCGTACGTTGGTTGAAAATGCACCCGAGGCAATATTTGTGCTAGATGTTAAAAGTAACCGTATTATAGAAGCGAATGAAAATGCAGCTTTGCTTTTTGGGCGACCTCGAGATGAGTTAATTGGGAGTAATTACCTGATGTTGAGCCCGGGTGTACAACCTGATGGGGAATCTTCTTCCGCGCAGGCCTGTCGTTTTGTGAATGATACCGTCGCGGGTGGCACGCCAGTCTATGAATGGGTGTATCAAAATAGCATGGGTGATCATATTATTTGTGAGACACGATTAGTCAAGTTACCTGCGGCAGGAAAAGAGTTGATTCGTGGCAGTATCACCGATATTAGTGGGCGTAAGCAGACTGAGGCACAGCAACAAAAATTTTCCATGGCGTTAGAGCAGACTGCTGATGCGATTATGATCACCGATGCTGATGGCATCATTGAATATACGAATAAATCTTTTGAAGCGATTACTGGCTATTCATTGGCGGAAGTGCTGGGTAAAACCCCGCGGATTCTGAAATCAATTGGCCCGACTCAGAATCAGCTAGGGTATTATGAAAAGCTATGGCGGACGATTAAATCGGGTGAAGTGTTTAATGATGTTTTGATCAATAAGCGAAAAGATGGTTCGATTTATTATGAGGAAAAAACGATAACACCGCTTAAATCTGCCAGTGGGGAAATTACCCATTTTATTTCTACCGGTAGAGATATTAGTGAGCGGGTGAGAACACAGGAATATCTGCAGTTTTTGGCCCATCATGATGTGCTCACCCAGTTACCCAATAGAACTTTATTTATTGACCGGCTTGAGCAGGCCATTCTTAATGCAGGTCGAAATAACGCGATGGTGGCAGTACTCTTTGCTGATTTAGATCGCTTCAAATTCATTAACGATACGCTTGGTCATGAAACGGGTGATTTGGTATTAAAGACAGTTTCAGGTCGCTTTATTTCATCGCTTAGAAGTGGTGATACCGTGTCTCGTCAAGGGGGGGATGAATTTGCTATTCTGCTTGAGAACATCAAAGACACAGCGCAAATCACTCTTATTTGTGAAAAACTATTGGAGAGTATTTCTCAGTCAATGTTGATTCATGAGCAAGAGCTATTTGTTTCTGTCAGTATTGGTATTAGCGTATTTCCCAGTGATAGCCTGATTCCTCAGGTATTAATTAAACACGCAGATATCGCAATGTATCGTGCTAAAGAAAGTGGACGGAATAATTTTCAGTACTTTTCGCCGGAGATGAGTAGCCGCGCAGCAGCGCGTTTAACGATGGAGACTGGCTTACGAAAAGCGTTAGAGCGAGGGGAGTTTTCACTTCATTATCAGCCGCAGATATCACTTAATGGCAATAAATTGATTGGCTTTGAGGCGCTGTTACGCTGGCAGCACCCGGAACAAGGGCTCATTTCGCCTCAACAGTTTATCCCGATTTTAGAGGAGACTGGATTAATAGTATCGGTTGGAGAATGGGTGTTGGAGAGCGCCTGTCGTCAGCTGAATCAGTGGCATGATATTGATCGCCAACTGCATGTGTCAGTCAATATCTCGAATCGACAGTTTAACGACCGAAACTTGGAGGATAAATTTCATAATATCATAAAGGATTCGGGTGTTAACCCTGCTTGTTTAGAGTTTGAGCTGACTGAAAGCCTATTAATGATGAACCCCGTTAAAACCGAACAGATACTGAATAGTTTTTGTGATATTGGTATTGGCTTGGCGATTGATGACTTTGGTACCGGCTACTCATCATTGAGTTATTTGCGAAGATTTCCGTTGGATACTTTAAAGATAGATCGCTCTTTTGTGCGGGATATAACCACCGATGTGAATGATGCGGCCCTTATCAGTGCGATTATTGCGATGGCAAAGAGTTTGCAGTTAACGGTAATTGCTGAAGGGGTGGAGACGGATGACCAGCTTGAGTTTCTTCGCGGGCTGGATTGCGAAATGGCACAGGGTTTTTTATTCCACAAGCCGTTGTCAGTATTTGATGCGGGCGAGCTGATTAAATAGCGCGGTAGTTTTTTATTCTGAGAGATGAAACGGGGCCATTGTACGATGGGGCTTTTTTACTGACAATGAACTGGAAAAATCATATCTGGATATCTGGTCGCAATGGCTTGAATCTCAGGTGGGTAAAACAACTTCAGCTAATGACTCAAAAACGCACAAGGCGATGCGTCAATGATGCGATTGTACTGCACCAGCTAGGCGAGCTGGATAGTGCAGAAAGGGCTATCGCTTGCTATTAGAGATGAACCCTTTGGCGGCGAATGCATTGCACTTGCTAGGGGCTATACAGGCGCAGCGTGGAGAAATTCAAGCGGCAATTCAGCTTTACCATCAGGCATTAAAAATTGGCCACTCAAGTTAGCGGGTGTTTAGAATAATTTGGGTATTGCATTGTATGGGAGAGGGTGTTATCAATCGGCAGCTGAAAATTTTCGCCAGGCAATCGAGTTGCTGCCAAATGCTGAGTCCTGTTGTAATCTGGGCAATTGCCTTTATGAACTCAAACAATATGATGAGGCTATTTTGAATTATCAGCAGGCATTGGCGATTAATCCGAATCATGAAGGTGCACAACTAACCTGAATGCAAGTATGAAGGCGCTGGGCTGATGCGGTGACGTGGTGGCTTATTTTTTGTGGCCTGATTTTGATCCCATAAATTTTCGCCATAGCCACCCTTGTGCGAGTACTTCGCCGGTATGGATGTAGTGAAATACATTGCGATTTTTTAATACCCACTCCATCTGGTTGCGGATGTCATGTTGGCCGCAGAGTAAAATCTGGTCGCCAGCCTTTAAGGGAGTATCGCCATCCGGTAGTAGCATTTCATCATTATTGCGTTTTAACAGTAATGTGAAAATTGGCAGGGTTTCATCTCTGTTTTTAGGGTGGGCGTAAAGTTGCTTTAAGCGCGGGCGCTGGTTTTTTGAGAATGCATCGATCAGGGCCGGTGCATCTTCATTATTGATATTAACGGTCCATATTTGTGGTGCTTCGTCTTCTGCAATGGCGCTCACCCGCTTGAGGATGCTCTCTGCCCAGGCATTGTTATGAGTGATCGCCAGTCGTAAAAACTCAGCCAGCAGTGGAGTGGTGATTAATGCGAAGATTTTATGTGCGATCACGCTACCGCGTTGCATGGTTAGATTGGTCTTCGCCGCCTGGAAGACAGAGGCATTGGCGCGATGATTTTTACGTGCCACCATAAACAGGTGTGGGTTGAGTTCGCGCGCGGTCATGATGATCGACAGATTATTGCTATCGTCATCCGTGCCAGCAACGATACCGACTGCATTGCAGATATCGGCCTCGAGTAGTGTGGCTGCCTCGGTCCCGCGGCCGACCACGGTTCCTTCGGGGGCTGCGGTTAATTCTGGTTTTTCTTCGATAATGGTGGCGGAGACTCCTTCGGCCTTCAGCCTTTCATGCACCGCCTTACCGAAGCGTCCATAGCCGCACAGAATCCAGGTGCCTCGGGGAGGATAAATCGGTTTACAGAGCGGTTCGTGAGGGACGCCTGTCATCCACTCAAAGAGTACAAACATGGATGGTGAGTGGAGCGCGAGTGCCAGGCGGCCTGCAAAAGTGGTAAAGGGGTTGATGATTTCATCGGTGCCAAAGGAGGCGATATTGAGCTCGGCATCTTGTGTCTCAGCGCGCGCAATCACCTTGATTGATGGGTTAAGCAGCTTGCTGGTGAGTGCCACTTTAAGATTGATCGGGTCCTGGTCGGTGAGGGCGACACAGCCGATGCAGTTTTTCTGCTTGAGGCCACCCAGGATTAAAATTTCAGGTAGCGAGACATCGGCACATAGCCCGGGCACCGGTATTGGGTAGTCTTCTAGTTCTAAGGTATTGAGCTTGTTCTGGTCAGCATCGATCACCACCGAGCGAATCCCGGCCTCAGTGAGGGCGCGAATCAGCAGGCTACTGGTTTCGCCATAACCACAAATAAGATAGAAGGGAGAGTTGATCCGTGAAATGGAGCGGCGAAAGGCATTTTGTCGGCTCAGGGTGCGAAAGGCGGGGTCTTGTACCACTGCCAGCAGTGAACCGATGGCATAAAGCCAGGCGACAACTGAGCTGTAGATGGTGACCGTTGCCCACATCCGTTGTCCGCTTGTAAACGGGTAGGGGATTTCACCAAAGCCGATGGTGGAACCCATAAAGCTGACAAAATAGAAGGCATGAAAGAAGTCCATCTTCCACGGCTGGCCTTCATCATCCATGCCGGGGATGAGCACAAAACCGAGCATGGCGATGGCGTAGACACAGATCAGAACGATCAGCGGCGAGCGAATCCGCCGTAGCAGGACAAAGGCGACATTATGCATGGGTGGTGCTGGGCGCGTTGTTTAACTGCGTACGGTTAAGGTTTCGGCCACCAGTAGCACCACCGAGGTAACATTAGCCAGTAGTGCTCCGCCAGAGAGCGAGACGATAATTGCCATTACTCCGGGGGTCATGCCGGTGCCGGTAATATGCTCTGCAAAGGCCCACACCACGGCGGCCATGATTAATTGAAGGTCGGCTACCAAACTGGTCGATAGCAGTAGTGCACCCAGGTGTGTGCGATCACCAAACTTTAATACCGTGGCGATCAGGCTGACGACAATTGCCGCGAACAGCTCGTAAACACTGTGGTGATGGACAACATCGATGTCGCCAAGAAAGAACCCAAAATTGAGTGTCAGTGCTAATAGAATAAAAAAGGCAAAAACGACCTTCTCAAGGTTCATGGTAAAACTCCAATGTCTGAGGCGCTAGGTAGCGATGGGTGAATGATAGCGTGTTTAATGAGGTATCACTAATTCAACTTTAGTTTGTGATGTCGCCTTTACTGAGACCTTTGCACGAGTCTATTTTCCGCTCCAGCTGCGTTATAAATGGCCTCAAAAAAGTCATTTACTACGTGTAAACTCCGTTTTTTCGGTCATTTATGCCTTGCTGGAACGAAAACTAGTTCTCGTGCAAAGGTCTCTTACTATTATTAATATCTAGTAAAGTTGATTCTCTATCGCGCTGATTTTAGATCGGTTTTGGGGTAAAATGTCTCTTTTCAAACTTATATCCCCCAGAAATCAGGATTTTTCATGACAGACAAGGCAAAGATTATCTACACGCTGACAGACGAAGCGCCAGCGTTGGCCACTTACTCTTTTCTACCAATTGTCGAGGCATTTACTGCTGCCGCTGATGTTGTGATTGAAACACGTGATATCTCGCTCGCAGGGCGTGTGATGGCTAATTTTCCTGAATGCCTGAAAGAAGAACAGCGTATCGGTGATGCGCTTTCTGAGTTGGGTGAGCTGGCGAGGTCAGCGGAAGCCAATATCATTAAGCTACCTAATATCAGCGCGTCGATACCGCAGCTGGTGGCGGTGATTGAAGAATTACAGGCGCATGGTTATGCCGTGCCAGATTATCCGGCAAACCCTCAACATGACGAAGAGCAGGTGATTAAGGCGACCTATGCCAAGGTACTCGGCAGTGCGGTGAACCCAGTGTTGCGTGAAGGGAACTCAGACCGGCGCGCACCGGCTTCGGTTAAAAATTATGCCAGGAAAAACCCGCATTCAATGGGTGCATGGACGAGTGCCTCAAGGTCTCATGTGGCACATATGTCGGAAGGGGATTTTTACGGTTCTGAAAAATCAATGACGATTGAAAGTGCATCTGAATTTAAGATTGAGTTTATTGCGATGGATGGCTCTATCACTGAATTAAAATCAAGTTCGCCGCTACAGGTGGCTGAAGTGATCGACACTGCCGTGATGAGCCAAAAGGCACTACAGGCATTTTTGGCACAAGCAATAGCCGATGCAAAATCACAGGGCATTCTCTTTTCGCTGCATCTGAAGGCGACTATGATGAAGGTCTCTGATCCGATCATCTTCGGTACTGCCGTTGCTGTCTTTTTTAAAGAAGCCCTTGATAAGCACGCGGCTACGTTAGCCGAATTAGGTGTTAATTTGAATAACGGCCTGGGTGATGTCTATAGCAAAATCGCCATGTTACCGGCAGACAAACAGGCAGCGATTGAGGCCGACCTAAATGCAGTGCTGGAAGCGAGTGCCGACATTGCGATGGTCGATTCCGACAAAGGCATCACTAATCTGCATGTGCCGAGTGATGTGATTATTGATGCCTCGATGCCGGCAATGATTCGCGGTTCAGGCATGATGTGGAATAAGGCAGGCAAACAGCAAGACACACTCGCTGCGATCCCTGATCGTTGCTATGCCAGTGTCTATGAAGAGACGATTAGCTTCTGTAAAGAACATGGCGCATTTGACCCTACCACCATGGGTAGCGTGCCGAACGTGGGGCTGATGGCACAAAAGGCTGAAGAGTATGGCTCGCACGATAAAACCTTTCAGATGAGTGGCGCAGGCACTGTGAGAGTGGTTGACGGCAGCGCTGCTGTGTTAATGGAACAGGCAGTAGCGGAAGGCGATATCTTCCGTATGTGTCAGGTAAAAGATGCGCCGATTCAAGACTGGGTCAAGCTTGCGGTAACGCGCGCCCGTGCATCGAATACGCCTGCGGTTTTTTGGCTGGATGAAAAACGCGCCCATGATGCCGAACTGATCAAAAAGGTAAACCGCTATCTTAAAGATCACAACACGGATGGATTAGCGCTTCATATTATGGCGCCAACCGAAGCGACCCGTTTTACATTGGCTCGTATTAAAGAAGGCAAAGATGCCATCTCGGTTACCGGTAACGTATTGCGTGATTATTTAACAGATCTGTTTCCGATTCTAGAGTTGGGCACCTCAGCCAAGATGTTATCAGTGGTACCGTTGATGAATGGTGGCGGTCTGTTTGAAACCGGCGCCGGTGGCTCGGCCCCCAAACTGGTGCAGCAGCTGTTAGAAACCAACCATTTGCGTTGGGATTCTCTTGGTGAATTCCTCGCACTGGCAGCCTCTCTGGAGCACCTCGCGGTTACCTTTAAAAATCCGAAGGCACAGGTTTTGGCTGATGCGCTGGACAGCGCCACAGGGAAATTTCTCGATACTAACAAATCGCCATCACGTAAGGTGGGTGAGTTGGATAACCGTGGTAGTCACTTCTACCTTGGGTTGTACTGGGCGCAGGCACTCGCTGCGCAGACAAGTGACAGCGACCTTCAAGCACGGTTTAAATCGTTAGCAGAAGCGCTGGCTGCCAATGAAACCAAGATCGTTGCCGAGTTGAATGATGCACAGGGTCGAGCAGTGGATGTTGGTGGGTATTATAAACCGAATGTCGAGATGGCATCTAAAGTGATGCGACCGAGTGCAACATTGAATGAGGTGCTGGCTGCGCTTTAAATTAAAATGTTGCCTGGGCTACAAAAGTCCAATGCATAAGCGCTGTTTTGAGTGATTAGAGTGGGGTTTTTGTTTGGCTGTGTTTGGCTGTTATGAATCTGACTTTTAATCAGTATGGTGGTTTGTGCTATGGCTAAGAATGTTTGTGTTTTCGCTACGGGTATATTGAGCGTTATTGGACGTTCACTGTCGATGACTTGTCTGTGCCCTTGTCACGATATTCCCCCAGCTCATACAACAGCCACTCCCGAGTAGCGATCACCGCCCGATCCGCACACCGCACGGTATAAGCCTCACCACTAAGCGTGCTCTTACTCGCAGAGCGTTCAATAAACTCTTCGGTAGAGGTGATTGCTTCCCGATAATAGGCATACTTTCTTTTGATATGAGATAAGGCTTCTGGCCCGTTATGCAAGGAACCGTTGCGAGTGATGATGCAGGTGGTGTTGGCGATGAAATTTAGCAGGTGTTCCACTTCGTGCCGTTGTGCGCTGGGAACATCGGCTGAGGTGGTGGTGACATGGCCAGCGAGAAGCAGTGCGCTGGCCAGGCGTCGAGTCTGCATCGCCTGGTATCAATGCTGGTTATCAGTAGCGACCGTGTTGTTTGTTGATGTAGTTTGAAAGTTCAACATGGCTGTTGTTCATGGTTTTAACGATGCCGTGAATATCGCGAACAATCGAGCGCATGACCTGATAAACGATGGTTGGCTCAGATGAAACCAGCGTTTCAAATTTTGATTGTTCAATACAGAAAACCTGTGTGTCAGTCAGCGCGCGTAGGGTCGCACTATGTTCTTTTCCATCAAGGAACCCCATTGCCCCTGCTAGTTCTCCGGGTACGAGTACATGTAGCTGATCTTCCTGGCCGCCACCGGAATCTTTAATAACAGAGATCTTGCCGCTGATCGGCACATAAAGGGTGTGATCCACATGGCCTTCAGAAAGCAGCTCTTCGCCTTTTTTCAGGTCGCGCACTTCAATGATGGCCGCGAGTGTTTCGCAATGTGCTGGGCTAAGGTCTTTACCGAGCGGGGAGTTTTTAATGAGTTCGACTTTGCTGATTGCATTCATAATTTGAAGGTGTCTCTATATTTAGGCTGCTAACAAATGGTTTAAATTATGTCTCTAGGAGGCTGTCGGGCTTAGGTGATGATCGTGGCGAGGGAAAACCATTTTGTAGCCAGAGGGCATAGCAAAATCCATTTATTGGGTCGTTTGAGATGAATATTGGGCATATTCAACGAAAAGGATCGAAGAAATGGATCGAAATGGTTTTCTGCAGTAGGTTCATCCTAAGTCCGACAGCCTCCTCGTTATCCTCTCTATCATAGTCCCTTCCACCATGGTTTTCATAGGGCTTTATTTCCTATTAATAGAATGGTTATTACTGGCTTTGATCACCTTTCGATGGCCGTAATTTCCACCTGATGATGATTGCCATTGCGCTGGTATTGCAGTGTGATGGTCTCTCCCGCCTTGAGCGAACGCAGCACGCTGGCATAGGCTGCGAGGTCGCTTATCGTCTTGCCGTTGATGTGGGTGAGGATGTCGCCATTGGCTAACCCTGCTTGTGCGGCGGGGGAGTTGGGGGTGGTGCCGGTGATGCGCACGCCATTGCCACTAAACGCAAAGTCAGGCATGGTGCCGACGCTGACGCGACGGCCTTGCCTCGCTCTCTGTGAGCGCTTTTGAGGCGCTGCTTTGGGTAGGTTGACTGTCAGGCCGCCCGGGGTGTTGGCGAGGTACTCTGCGGTCTCCTTAAGAATGGTGGCGACCTTTACCATGCCCGCGCTATCGATCCGTTCAATGGTGTCGGTGGGACGATGAAAATCATGATGTGCTGAGCCAAAGAATTGCACACCAGGCACACCAATATCGTAGAAGCTCTTTTGATCACTAAAGCCCAAATCGGTATTGATGGCCTGGGTTTGAATCCCGCTGACAAAACCGGCACCGCGGATCACATGTAGCAGCTCACGTGCTGACTGAGTGCCGAATACCGTTACCGGGCCAGAGCCCACGCGACCCACTGTGTCGAGGTTCAAGACTGCAATTGCCTGACGTGCCGGTAGCGCACTTATCGCATGGGTGTAATGCTGAGAGCCGCGCAGGCCCGCTTCTTCAGCGGTGAATGCAATAAACACAATGCTGCGGGCCGGATTCCATTTTTTGCTTACTTGGCGTGCCACCTCCAGCATCACCGCCACACCACTGGCGTTGTCATCCGCACCGAGGTGGGCCTTGCCTTCATCGCCCTTGTGAACATCAGGCCAGCCGAGACCGAGGTGGTCGTAGTGGGCGCTAATCACCAGGCTTTCGCCTGCCAGTTGGGGCTTGCTGCCAGGTAATACCGCGACCACATTGGTCAGCTGAATTTCGCCGAGCGGTGCACCCACATCCTCAGACCAGCGTTGAAAGAAACCATTGTTATCGCCGCCCGGTTGCAGCCCCATTTTCTTAAATTCATGGGCGATGTAGTCAGCGGCTTGGTCCAGCTCGGGTGTGCCGAGGCCTCGTCCTTGCATCGCTTTGCTGGCGAGAAAGGCGACATCGGTCAGCATTCTTTTTGCAGAGAAAACGGGAGGCAGTTGTGCCAAAGCAACGGCAGGGGTGAGTTTGAAATTGTCACGATTTGAGTTGTCCTTCCCGGCATGATCAGAATAGTGAAAGTCCAGGCTCATGGGTGAGTTCAACACACGCCATTGCCCTTTGGCGACGTTATTGCCTTCATCACCCTCAAATACAAGGTAACTGTATTTACGGTAATGCGGCAATTTGCGCGCAAGGGCGGGCACCGCTGCTGCGCGACTGGTGGCGAGCCATATCAATGTTGCGCCACTGTTTTCAGGGTGGCGTGCGGTGAGCATTGCTGAGTGGTTGGCGATGGCGAGTGACTTCTCTTTGAGGATCAGGGTGTCGCCATTGAGCGATACCCCCTGTTCTTTAAGTGCCGCTTTAACGGTGCTGCTAAACAGGTTGTTCCAGCCGAGAATCCATACCGCGCGATCACTCGGCAGTTGTGTGATCTCACTATCAAGTTTGACCTGCCAGTCGCCCGGCTGGTTGCGTGCCCATGCCTGTGCCATATTGCGGTATTCACTGAGTAGCTTGTGATCAGCCTTGGATGGCAGCAGCATCAAGACATGCTCTGCACCAAAGCCCTGTGACAGTGCGGATGGAATCTCTTTATCGTCGAGGCGGCGGAAGAGGTCAAACATCGGATCGACTTCTATGCGTAGTGGGCGGGCATCAAAGGTGAGAGAAATATGCGTCTGTGCGGATGCCATCGTCACCATCTCGACATGTGGTTCACTTTGTCCCTCGAGGTAAATCATTACGGGGATTTGTAGCTTAAATGGACTGCCGGCCTGTTGTTGAACCAGCGATGCTTTTAATGAGTATTGAGTGCCTTGTTTGGTGGCCGAAGCATGGGTTAGTTTAAGACTGGGAGCCCCTGCGCGTTGTACCCACTGTTCAAAAAATGGCGCGAGCTTGGTGTCACTCGATGCGCTAAAGACCGCTTCTACATCACCAAAGCTGGTGATCTCAAATTGTTGTTGGCGATAGAGGCGCGCCAATGCGCGTACAAAATCACGATTGCCGAGCTGCTGGCGCAGCATATGAAACAGCATCAGTGTTTTACCGTAGCCGACCGCCTCCGTCGCGGCGCTATGGCGTGAGCGGAATTCGCTGAGTGGGAAGTCGCGCCCATCACTCACAAAATCGCTATAACGTTGCAGAATGTCGCGACGGTAACTGATGGCGTGGCCGCGTTGTTCGGCAATTAGATGATCGGCAAGGTAAGTCGTCAGTCCTTCGGCCCAGTTGCCCTGGCTGTAGTCGACAAAGACACCGTTGCCCCACCAGTTGTGCAGGATCTCATGTGGGAATGATGAGTGTAGGATGAATGGGAAGCGGATCACCCGTGGGCCGAGCAGGGTGAATGAGGGCATGCCGTAGCCGGTGTCCCAGAAGTTTTCCACCATCGCAAATTTTTGATAAGGGTAGAGGCCAAACAGCTTGTTGTACATCGAAAGATACTGAGCAGTGGTGTCGAGGTATTTTTGTGCCAGCGTTTCATCGGCATCACGTAGAAAGACCATCGCCTCAGTCGCCCCTGCACTCTGACTATATTCATGGAAGCGGTTGGCGATGATAAAGATATCATCCTGCGGCTGTTTCTCTTGCCACATCACATTTGTCCAGCCGGGCAGTGCCTCAAGAAGCGTCGGTATCCGAGACCCTTGACTGACCGCACTCCATCCCTCTGGGAGCGAGATGGAGAGTTCAAAGCTCACCAGTTGCTCCGGTACCAGCGGGTACCACAATGTTGAACCGGCGAGAAAGATCCCTTCTTTGTCGATTAACCCCGGGGTCTCTTTAAAACCACGCGCGTATTGCTCACCTGTAGCGCTGATCGGGTGATTGATAATACCGCTGTAGTTGAGTGTAATCGCTTGTTTATCTGCGGTGAGTGTTACTCGGTAATGATGTTGGATAGAGTTGCTGGGTGTCGCGACTGTCTCAATTGAATGAGTGCTGGATTGGGGGTTGAGGCCTGCATGTAACAGAAATTCAAAATAGGGCAGTGAGGCTAAATGGTCGGGCAGGGTGATGGTGTCCTGCGCGGTGATGGTTGAGCTGCCCGGTTCAAGTTTGATGTTCAATGTGTGATGGATCGTCTTGGCGGTATCGCTATTAGCATGAGCAGTCGACGCGATGACGCAGGTGAACAGTGTCAGCAGCAGGCGTAGGATTGGCAGCGGTTGTTGGGTCATCATAGAGTCAGTCCATATTCCATTATTGTCTTAGGGGTTCAAAGCCAAATGTCATTGCGAGGAGTGAAGCGACGAAGCAATCTCTGTGCTTTAGTATGAGATTACTTCGCTCCGCTCGTAATGACATGTTTTTGTTTTATTGGTGCTGCCTTGACTCGATCATAGCCCAACTCGCAGTTCAACAAAAACACTCCTGTGAGGCGTGTGCACGCTTCTTGCTATCCATTCGGATAAGTATTGCTATAGACGGGGAATGGATGATGAGATCAGGGCTGCAGGGAGTGGGGATTGTATTGTTTGGCGCGATGAGTTTTGCTGCGATTGCGCATGAGGCGACATCGCCCATCATGCCGGTCGTGGATGGTTATACTGGCTGGGAAACCAAAAAACGCACCCTGTCTGAGGCGAATGAATTGCCGATCTGGCAGTTGCCGAATGTTGACCGTGCAGTTGAGTCTTACTTTTCACCTGATAGTAAGCAATTGATATTTTACGCGAAATCGAAGGCATCCGAGGCCTATCACATTAACATTGCAAGCATTGATGGGCGCAGCGTACGTGAGATTAACGATGTGGGTAATGACGCCTGTTCCTTTTTCTTTCCCGACAATAAGCGCGTGGTCTTTACCTCAACGATGGACAATATGGATATGCCGCGCGGCAACTGGTCAAAGGTGGGGGATTACCCGCAGGGCGCTGAGTTATATACCGCGAATGTTGACGGCTCAAACGTCAAGCGTCTGACAAATAACCGCCAGTATGACGCCGAGGTCTCGGTCTCACCCGATGGTGAGTGGGTGCTCTTTACCCGAGAAACCAATGGCATGCTGGATCTGTGGCGCGTGCGCCCAGACGGCAGTGATGAAATTCAGGTCACCCATACGCCTGATATGCAGGAGGGCGGTGCGTTTTACATGCCCGATAGTGAGACGATTATTTTTCGCGCATGGTCAAAGGCAAAGGAACATGACCGCAACCGAGGCATGGATATCTACACCGTTAAGCATGACGGCAGTGAGCTAACACGCATCACCAACGATGGGCAGGTTAACTGGGCACCATATCCCGCGCCGGATGGCCGGCACTTTGCTTTTGCCAAGATGTTGCCGCCTTATAACTTTGAAATTTATATGATGGATATTGTCAGCGGTAAACAGACGCGCTTGACGACGAGCGCTGCCTTCGATGGATTTCCATCGATCTCGCCGGATGGCCAGTTGTTGTCATTCTCATCATCGCGCAGTGCAGATAAAGGTTCACGTAAATTGACGATATTTTTGATGGATATTAGTTCGCTAGGGGTGGCTGCTATAGAGGTGGCAGCACCTCAGGTAGCCTTGCAGGCGTTTTAAATAAAGTTCTTTGAGGCCATTAATAGGCCAAGCAGCAGTAGCGCAAAGGCAAAGCTTTTTTGCAGGTTTTTTTGAGGGATCTTTTTGAGTAGTATGCCACCGATGATGGCGCCCATGCTGGCGGCTACCACGACGCCAACCGTTAATGGAACATCGATCTCTATTGTCTCTGCATAACGTGAACCCGCGACGACTGAGTTAAGGATAATCAATACCAGCGAATGGGCAACGGTGAGTGGCATTTGTGAAACGCCCAGCCAAATCAGTGCAGGTACTAGCAAAAAACCGCCGCCGACACCGAGGATGCCGGTGAGGATGCCGATGGCAACGCCAACACCGGCTGCAAAAATATAGTTGAAGGTTTTCTCTTTGTGAGCCGCAGGGGTGGGCGCTGATTTTTTTAGCAATAACCAGATGGCGACGATCACCAGCAACAGTGAAAAAAGAATCGACTGCAATTGCTCCGAAATCATAATGCCAAGATTGGCGCCGGCATAACTGCCAACGATGCCGCTGATGCCAAAGGTGATTAGTAGCTTCATATGCAGGACTTTCCAGACTCGCTGGTGGATGACGGCCGTAAGACTGACGCCTGCGACTACCCATAGGCTCATTGCGATAGCCTCCTTAACCGGGATGTCGCCAAAGTAGATCAATAGTGGCACGGTGGTCATACCACCGCCTGCGCCAAACAGCGCGAGAATGATGCCGACAATAAACGCAAGCGGCCATAAAAGCAGTGACATGCTTTATGTTTCGCCGCAAGCGAGATTGGCAGGTACTGCCTCCATAATCTTTTTGGGATCTGGTAAATCTAGCGCTGCCATTTTTTCAATAAAGTGTTCACGTGAGTGTTTCATGCGTGGATTAAACTGCTTCTCTTCGCCGATGGTTGTGATGGTGTTGCCACGATAGTCATGCCCAGGATAGACGATGGTGTCATCCGGTAGGGTGTAGAGTTTGTTGCTAATGGAGTCATACAACTTTCCTGCATCACCTTGCTGAAAATCGGTACGTCCAGTGCCGCGAATGAATAGTGAATCACCGCTAAAGACGATATTACCGGTGCGAAAGCTTAGGCAGCTATCAGTATGGCCTGGGGTGGTCAGTACGTGTAGCGTATGGTTGCCAAATTTGATTTCATCACCATCGTTTAGCGCGAGGTCTGCACAGGTAACATCGCCGCCGATGCCGACACCTGTTTTACAGTCGGTTGCATTTCGTAATGCACCCGCGGAGGTGATGTGGTCGGCGTGGACATGGGTATCGACGGCATAGCGTAGTGTTAGCCCTAGCTCTTCGATTAGCTTCAGGTCACGAGACAGCTGCTCTTTTACGGGATCAATGATGATGGCATCGCGACTGGCTTCATCGGCTATCAAATAAGTGAAGGTGTAGGTTTCATGGTCGAACAGTTGGCGTAATATCATGATGAACACGCCTGTAGTTTTTTATTCCATGGCATATACCCAAGCAGAATAGCCATCCCACACCAGCCTGAGAGCCCAGCGAAGGCGAGCCCTGCACCGACAAAAACTGCCAGCCAGATCAATGGTGAAGCAATAAACAGTGAGCCAAGAGTACCAACTAGTATTAATATACCCGCTGCAATTTGTACCTGCCTCATAATAGGTAGAGTGCCTTTTACATTTTTAGTGGGTAACTTGTTGCCTTTCCAGTCGGCGAGTCCGCCATCCAGGCTATAGACGTTGGTGAAGCCTTGTTCAACCAGAGTTTCTCTGGCGCGTGAACTTCGATTGCCCGATGCGCAGACCAGAATGATCTCACTCTCTTTGGGCAAGTCGAGTGTACTGATCCTGTCTAGTGGGATATTTCGACACGCAGCATCGATACTTTCTGAATTAAATTCAGGGATGGTGCGTACATCAATCAGGTGATGTACTTCACCTTGCTCAATTTTATTATGAAGCGCTTTGGCTGCGATGTTGCTCATTAGTAACTCCTTTTCAGTCTGGACAATAGATTTTCTTCAGTGCGTTGATCACATCGCCCCACTCAGGATTGGCGATACGGTATTGAATAAAATTCCCTTGTTTCTCAGTTTCAACCAGTCCTAGCAGGCGCATTTTTGAGAGGTGTTTCGATAGATTTGTCTGTTCAGCACCAGTCGCCTCTAGCAGTTCGCTGACGGTCATTGGTGCTTGAAGAAGGTGGCATAGAACAGTCAGGCGGATTTCATGTGCAATCGCTTTTAGCCCTTCGCTGGCGGCCAATATATTTTCTTTGGGTATCGGGTTCATTGGCTTACTGTACGTCAATATGGTCATATTGTCAATTAGTTCTAGGGGGTGTTGTTAAGTTTCTGTTAAATCTGTTGAATTAAATGACAGCCGTCTTAATCATGGGTCGATAATATGCCGCTATTATAGTAGACAGTATGAGTTAGCGGTTATTCTCCTGATTTAGGCTCTGCTGGACATAATTATGATCATAAATTCGCAGCCACCCATTTCCCCTGCTCTTAACCGAGAGCCTATTCGCACGCAGAGCAGCGCTGATTCATCACCTGAAAGTTCGGTGGTCCAGGATCAAAAAACCGCCCCGGTTCCTGATGTTCGTGTGGTACAACAGACCAATGAGATTGCGAATAGTCATGCACTGAAAGAGCCCAAGCTTGATCTTGAGCAAGAGGCAAAAGCGCAACTGCTGGATGGCGAAGAAAAACAGGCGGCACCCGGACAGGAAAAAATAAATAGTCAGGTGACGTTAACTGAGGGTGAGCAGCGTCAGGTTCAACAGTTGGCAGATCGAGACCGTGAAGTGCGTGCGCATGAACAGGCGCATCTTTCTGCGGCAGGTAGCCGTGCGACTAGTGGCGCCAGTTTTAATTACACTGATGGTCCCGATGGTCGCCGCTATGCGACAGGTGGTGAGGTAAGAATTGATACCTCAACTGTGCAGGGTGACCCTGCAGCAACAGTGCGCGCAGCAGAGCAGATTCAGCGCGCCGCACTGGCTCCTGCAGAACCTTCAGCTCAGGATCGGCAGGTAGCGGCTGCAGCCAATGCAATGGCGCAAGTCGCGAGTGTTGAGTTGAGTCAGCAGCGGGCTGAAGAGGGACGAGAAGAGTCGTCTGTCGAGCAATCTTTGGCATCGGTAGGTCATTCACGTGAGGCACTGGATTCAGCACCGGTTGCAGTGACTTCTAATGTTAGTGGTGAAGCCGCTAGTGAGGTGGTGGTCGATAACCGTAATGCGCAGACGCAGAATCGGCAGCAACAGCTCGAAGAGGCGTACAGTGTGGTGCAGCAGCGGCGCGACAATAATGAGTACGCGCAAAACCCTGGTAATGTTATTTCGTCTGGTGTGCAGCAGAACGCGGCTCAAGCACCGGCTGTGGATGTTTCAGTGCAGTCTCGGCAGGGGGGTGCTGAGGTGAGTGCGGTTGCGCAGGATGTTCGTGTTGCGGCTGCGCCGGTGAGTGTGGGTGAAGGTGATCAAGCACCTGCTGTGGAAACGTCGCAAGTGGCTTCGGTTGAGGTTGTGCGCTCAGCGGGTCCTGCGACTACTGAAACAGATGTTGTACGGGAGAGTGTGGTTGATACACGTGATGAGCAAGTGAAAAATCGTCAGTCACAACTCGAAGGTGCTTTTAACTCAGTCGCGCAGGGCTTAGGTGGTGAGCCAAGAGGAACCAATTTAGATTATTTTCTGTAACGCTTTGTGGGGAGAAAAGCGCAGATTAAAAAAGGGGCCGACAGTGATGTCGGCCCCTTTTTGTTTCACCTCTATCAACCGTTGGTATGGTTCCGGCGGGCCGCATAGGCTAGAAGAAAATGGGCGGTTTTAGAGGAATAGCAGCGCAAGATTAGTGGCGATTGAGATGATTGCCAGTGTTTTCCAGAAGGCGATAGGATGGCGCTCAATGAGGGGTTGAAAATCTTTTTTGATGAGCTCGTGGTTGGGTTTTTGTAAATCATGCATAAATTCAGATAACAACTGGTAACGCCGTTCTGGATCGAGATGGGTGGCTTTTCTGAGTGCGCCATCAATCCAGTCTGGGACGGATGGGTTATGTGATTTGGCGGGGATATAGGTAACATGTTTGAGTATGTTTTTTGACAGTGGTTTTCCGTATGGCAGTTTTCCACCTGAGAGCATTTCGTAAGCGATGACGCCGAGGGAAAAAATATCGGAGCGGTTACTGACCGGCTCATCTAAAAAGTATTCGGGCGCGGCATAATCGTACGTGCCTAATAATTTTCCGCGTTCAATGGGAGTGTTGATCTCCTGAATACCCGCGATGCGAGTGGAGCCAAAATCGACAATTTTTACGGTGTCGTGTTCATCAATCATCAAGTTCTCTGGTTTTAGGTCCTGGTGCAGCATCTCCTGGCGGTGAAAACCACGTAGCCCCTGGGCGATTTGTTCGATAATATTTCGTGCTTCAGCAAGGGTGCATTCTGGGTTGTCATCGATCCAGCTACGCAATGTCTGCCCTTCAATGTATTCGGTAACGTGGTACAAGAATCGCCGCTGCTGTTTGGGCTCAAGTACCTTCAAAACATGGTTGTTATTGATGCGACGACCGGCCCATTCTTCATGGAGAAAACCGTCGATATATGCGGCGTCGTCCTCAAAATTTACCGAGGGGGTTTTGATGGCCACCATGGCCTCGCTGTCTGGCTCCACTGCCAGATAGAGTTGGGAGCGACTGCTGGCATGCAGTTCACGCAAAATTTTGTAGCCGTCCAAAATCATGCCGGGTTCTAAATACGGTGGGAAGGGCAGGTCGGTGAGGTGTTGAAAAAACTCCTCTTCATTCTGCACCGGCAAACTTTCGATGACGACCACCTGGCAGGTCGCATTATCGTCACTGCCATTTTTTAATGCTTGTCGAACCAGTTGTTTTGCCGCACGTTCGGGTTGGTCACGCATCTCACGCAGTGTCTGGGTGAGCGCTTTGTGATTGATGTGTTCATGTACGCCATCGGTGGTTAGTAAAAAGAGATCACCTGCTTCAATGGCTAGATTTCGATAGTCAATCTCGACCAATGTGTCCGCCCCCATGGCGCGGTTTAGAAAGGCCTTTTCACTGCTCGCCCAGGTCTGGTGGTCGCGTGTCATGCATTCAAGGTCGCCCTGTTTTGACATGTGGTAGATACGGCTGTCGCCGACATGAAAGAGGTGGGCGGTAGTGGATTTGATCACCACGCTGCTCATGGTGGTGAGCAGGTTTTGCGATGTCGCACCCGCGCGTTGGTTTTGACTATAGAGCCAATGGTTCAACGCGCCGAGAATACGTTGGCCGGATGACTTAACCGTCCATGATTCTGGGGTGCTAAAGTAGTCGTTAAGAAAGCCGCTTACGCAGGACTCTGCCGCTTCACGTCCGCCCTCGGCACTACTCACACCATCGGCAATGATAATCGCGATGCCTTTACTGGTGAGTGTTGGCTCCTCGGGCACTAGAATGCCGCAGGAGTCTTCATTTTGAGGCTTATTGCCTTTTTCGCTGTATTGACCCGCGTTGATGCTGAGTGATGTTGCCGCCATCTGATTATGTTGCCTCATCTATCAAAAAGATGCAGTGTGCTACTTAATGTCGATCATTTTCACGGTGCCGTCAGGCATGGTTTCTGCAATTTGTCCTTTAGGTTCATCAAGGAAAAAAAGGATCAAAGCAAACACAAGGCCGGCGACGATACCGATGAAAAGGAAGAACTGGTCGTAGCTGACTAATGAGTTTACGGTGAGAAAGGTCACTGCACCGACGTTGCCATAGGCGCCTGCCATGCCCGCAATCTGCCCCGTCATGCGTCGTTGTACCAGTGGTACCATCGCAAAGACCGCTCCGGAGCCAGCCTGAGAGAAGATGCCTGCGGTGATGGTCATGCCGAGGACCAGCCATATTGGCCAGCTGTTTTCGACCATGCCAAGCACCAGATAACTGGCAGTAATGCCGGCAAAAGCGATGGTGAGTGTCAGTTTGCGACCGATACGGTCACTGAGCCAGCCACCACCAGGGCGTGCGATGAGGTTAATGAAAGGATAGATACCCGCCAATAATGCCGCGGTGATTTTGGGCAGCTCGAACCATTCAACATAGAACATTGCGAGCATTAAGACGATTGCGAGTTCAGTACCGAAGGTGACGAGATAGGCCCAGTCGAGGATCGCGACCTGTTTGAATTTGTAACGATGGAGCTCAGGTACCGGCTTGGTCAGTATGTGCGCATTGACCTGCCATATTTTCCAGAGCTGGCAGAGGTAGATTGTCAATAAGACTGCGTAGATGGCGTAGGTGGTGCCGTCACCGATAAGTCCCATCTGTGCAGGTGACAATTTCCACGCGAGCACCCCCAGTGCTAAATAGAGCGGGATGTTCATTAAGATGTAAAGCACTAGATCCCCTTTGCTGGTGATTTCCATTGCTCCGCTCTTTTTAGGTTTGAAATAGGTTGAGCCTTCAGGGGTGTCGGTGACGCTGCGGAAATAGAATAGGCCGTATGCGATCGCTGCGATGCTGGCGGCAGTGAGTGCGATGCGCCAGCCATCATCACCACCGAAATTGATGGCAATCACTGGCAGCACCATCGCAGCACCGGCGGAACCAAAGTTCCCCCAGCCGCCATAAATGCCCTGCGCGATACCCGTCTGTCTGGCGGGATACCACTCGCCAATCATGCGAATACCGACCACAAAGCCTGCGCCGATGAAGCCAGAGAGAAAGCGCATCAGCGCGAGTGCTTCATAGCTATCAGCCCATGCAAAGCCAATACTGATTAAACCGCCTAAAACAAGAATGGCGCAGTACATGATGCGCGGCCCGTATTTGTCGACTAACATACCGACCACCACGCGAGCTGGAATGGTGAGAGCAACGTTAAGGATCAGGAGTACCTTGGCCTGTTGATCACTCAGGTCTAATGCCTCTTTGATGAATGGCATTAAGGGGCCGAGGCCTAGCCAGACTACAAAGGACATAAAGAAGGCGAGCCAGGTCAGGTGGAGGATGCGAGTCTTGCCTGAAAATCCCAGTAGGGTGAATTTTGAATGTTCATGGTTGTCTATTGAAGACATGATGGTTGCCCCGCTGCGATAATAGTAATATAGGCTCTTTAGCAAAGGCTGTGCCATGTTGGATTATTGATAATAAACAAATGGTTGTGGTGTGTTCATGTTCTCCTGGCGTATTTGCTCTGCTCGTTTGAGGTGCGTTGTTTTATGTGGAGGGGCTGTTTTGGTTCATTAACCATGTGGTAGCAGTGAGTGCTGCTTTAAGCGAATGTGATGTTAATTTAGTCTAGAGGTGTTGAAGGGAAATGAGTAACCAGTTAGAAATTGATCAGCAGTGGATGCGACATGCATTGCAGTTGGCCGAGCGTGCAGAGCTGGCTGGTGAGGTGCCAGTCGGTGCTGTGTTGGTCAAAGGTGGCGAGCTACTTGCTGAGGGGTGGAATCAGCCGATTGGATTGCATGACCCCACAGCGCATGCAGAGATAGTGGTGCTACGTACTGGGGGCCGTGCGCAGGGTAACTATCGTCTCTGTGATACGACGCTGTATGTGACCCTAGAACCTTGTGTGATGTGTGTCGGGGCGATTACGCACGCGCGGGTTGAACGTTTGGTATTTGGTGCGCCTGACCCAAAGCGAGGCGCGGTGGAGAGTGCATTTGAATTGATGCAGCCAGGAAAGTTTAATCACAATGTGGTGTGTGAAGGCGGGGTGTTGGTTGAGCCTTGTGCGGCGCTGTTGCGAGCGTTTTTTAAGCGTCGTCGCTAAGGCCTTTGGGTATTACATTACCGCAGGGACAACCGTTAAGCCACGCTCAAAGATTGAGTGCTGTACATGCTGAGTCTGAGTGACTTTGAGTGGCTGTTCTATCTTGCCATTCTCTGTGCGCCATACCAGAATATCATAGTAACTGCGGATATTCTCCACATATTGAAGCGCCTCGTTACCTCGTGCGTAACCGTATTTTGTGTTTTTATACCAGCGTTTCTGCATCAATAGTGGCAGGTTCTCTTTAACGTCTATCCACTTGTCTGGATTGCCGCCACGTGTTTGAGTGATGATGCGTGCATCATGCAGGTGGCCCATGCCGATGTTGTAGGCAGCCAGTGCAAACCAGGTACGGTCTGGGTTTTGAATGCGTTTTGGCAGGCGTTTGATCAGCTGAGCCAGGTAACGCCCGCCGCCCATAATACTATTGCGTGGTTTGACGCGGTTTGTATAGCCCATGTCAGCGGCAGTGGCGCGGGTCAGCATCATGATGCCGCGCACTCCTGTGGGAGAGACCGCACGCGCGTTCCAGTGAGATTCCTGATAGCCGACGGCCGCGAGTAGGTGCCAGTCAATATTGTTTTGTGCTGAAGCTTCGTGGAAATAATCAATGTAGCGAGGCAGGCGCTTGTTGATGTGGCGCATAAAGGTGCGCGTGCCGACGTAATCAAAGTCCTGAATATGGCCGTAGTGGCGCTCCATGATTTGATCGAGTTGGCCATTCTTCTTGACCATTTTAAGGAACTGTTGCGCCTCAAGATAGAGACTGTGGTCGTCCCCCAGCGGAAAGGCCCACGCGAGTTGTTGCGGGCCAGTGAGGTCAAAGGCGACGCGTAGTTCAGGATAGAAGCGTTGATTCATCTGCACATTGTTAGAATCGGCAATCGCATAGCGACGCTCTTTATGCCACACTTTGGACAGTAGTTCGTCACTGCTGATCTCGTTGGTTTCAGACCATTTCAGTGCTGGATATTCCCTGCTGATCTTATGTAGGTGTGCGGCATGGCTGCTGCCGGCGATCACTTCGATTGAGTCGTCAGTGATATCATGCAGGCTTTTAGGGCGTGTATCGCTAGCGCGGTACACCACTTGTTGTGAAATGGTCTGATAGGCCGAGCTGAAACGGATGCGTTTTCGACGTTCATCCGTAATAGTTAAGCCGGCGGCGGCAAAGTGAGCTTCACGCTCTGCCACCATTGGAATAATCTCATTCAGGCGGGTAGCCGTCTTGACTCTGAGCGTGACCCCGAGGTGCTCTGCAAACAGGTTGGCGAGATCGTATTCGGGGCCAGTGGCGCCAAAGGGGCCTTCATAGTAGGTAGTGGGGCCATTACGGGTCACGATGACTAGTTCGCCCTGGCTTTTAACCTGCTCAAGCATTGATGGTGTTTCGACGCAGCCTGTTAGCGTTAAACCCATTGAGGTGGCAATCACCATGGTGATGATGCGTTGGCTGATGCGATGCTGTAAGTGACTAAATTTCATGCTGTATGAGCTAAATCCCAATGACGTTTAAATGTGCTGTCTATGATTAGGACCCTTCCCTGATGCTTAGCCCTCATGAATGCGCTGTAAATAACCATACATTCAAGTTGGGCGCATTTTATACGATCTGGCGGGGGTGGCAAAGAAAATTTTGACATTGCAAGGCATTAAGAGTCTAAGTTATTGAAAATTAGTATAAAATAATATGACGTGAAATTGACTGGGTTATTTATTTATTTCTAATTAGGGAACTTTATTTTTTCTTTAAGTACATGATAAACCTAGTGAATTAGGTATTTATTTGATCTTTTTGGCTGGTATGGCGCTAATTTGACTGGCGGTGATGTTAAATTATTGTTTGCATAGAAGAGTCGCCTGCTTTAATCTTCTGCGCCTTGTCTCGCTGAGTCGTTAAGCGGATAAGAGGAGAGGTGTCCGAGTGGCCGAAGGAGCACGCCTGGAAAGTGTGTGTACGTTTGCGCGTACCGAGGGTTCGAATCCCTCCCTCTCCGCCATATGATAAGTTTATGGTGGCCTGTATCGGTCCCCTCGCAACGGTAAACTGTGAACCCCGTCAGACCTGGAAGGGAGCAGCGGCAGCAGTCGACCCGTGTGCCGGGGTGTGGTGGGTATGGGCCGCCTCCATTTTTAGCTGCGCCAGCGCATGCTGATTTGCCTGATTACGGCGTTTAAATTGACGGTAGGAAATGCCTGTGCTGCTCATTTACAATTTGTAAACTCGGCTTTGGCTCCTGCGCTGCGCTAACTCCTTACATCCCTGTCGCCGTGCGAATTTATGCCTTGTACTTGAACAAATCAGAGAAACGAAGGAAACTAAGGGGTCAAATCTTGACTTAACATATTAAAATCATTAATCACAATCATTTCTTTATTCGCTCGGGGCTAATAACTTCAATACGTAAAGCGGAAATAAATTCAAAAGCGTCAGAGTCATTGATTTGATCTGAAAGGTCGGGTGCTTGAAATACCGGCATCCACCGTCGCTAGAGCAGTGGCTTCTAGATTCTGGCCTTCGCCGGAATGACAGAGCCTGGGGGCAGTGTATGAAACTTTAATGGCTTCTCCCGGTCGAAACCAGCCCTCCGAATTGAGATGTAGGGGTCAGACCAGAATGGCACTAACTTAAGCCATTACAGCATTCATCTGTTCCCCATAAACGTCATGTATAAAGGGCTTAAGTAACTGAGCAGGCTATGGTAATTACCCTTAAGTTAGTGCCATTCGGGTCAGACCAGGCCACAATTTATGCTTATATAACGTAGCTTTTCAGATTGTCTTAGCAAGTGGTTTGGATTGAGCTTATAGTGAATTTTGGAGTATGAGGCCCTGTCCTCCGGGCGCGCTGGAAGCTCAGTCCAGGCGACATATGTTATTAGCTTAGCTGGGCTCCCAATTTAGTGATGGTCCATTGGCCTGGTTACCACTATCTTTAAATTGAATGGCATCTCGCAAGACTTTTAGGGCGCAACACATTTGTCTGCCCGTTTACGGTAAGGTTTGTTGCATCCCCAGTTGTGACCTGATGAGTCAATGTGGGCATTGGGTGGTAACTTAAGGGCGACGCATGTGCCTTTTTTAGCGTGATAGCCACGCATACATTTCCAGCCCGGCCCATATGTCATGTGAACATAGAAAGCGTTTTCTGGTACCACTATCTTAATGCATGTATCTCTGTCTGCGCGATAGCCGCGATGACATTTCCATTTGTCTCCATAAGCATTTATAAAGGCATTGAGAGGAACCTTAATCGCAATGCAGGCGTCGTTGATTTTTTTATGGCCCCAGCTGCATTTCCAACCATTCCCATGATTTGAACCGGTTAGGTATGCATTTTCAGGGAATGCGATTGCAACACAGTGATGGTCTCGTTTTTGAAAGCCACGCTCACATTTCCATCCGCTGCTGCTGCGATCAGGTTGTGTATTTTGGGGGATCTCAACTGAAGAATTTTCAGCAAATGTGTTGCTTGGTGTGGCAATCATCAGTGCCAGCAAAATAAACGATAATATAAAGCATCGAAAAAACGACATGTTTATGGGGTATATTATTGGTTGAACGCTATTGGTTCTGTCGTGCGGTACGGTGGTGGGCATTGAACGCTCCTCTGGTTGGCTAAATAGCTCAGAGGAAGCGACAGAATTGGGCGGGTCGGTTTTAGGCGACTGGCTATCAATGGGTTGTCTCCACCAAGTAGGGGGTATTCATTGAGGTTAACATGGGCAATTGCCCGCCGATAGCAGAGAGTGAAGATATTATTATTCGGCGTGCTGAACGATAAATAACGATGCCGAGTTGTAATCTGGCGTATAGTCGATACTTTATGAGTATCGTAGATACTCTTCATCTGCACCCACCATAGGCAATGCTAATGAAGTTACATTTTCCAAATCCAAGTCGTAGTTTTGATGAGAGTAAAGATCGTATCTGTTTCTGGGGTTATGATAGTGCCATGGAAGTTTCATTCTTTATCGAAGCCGATGCGCTCAAGCGCCTGTCTCCTGATATGAATGGCACTGAAAGAGGATTGCTGGGTGCATTTGATAATGGCATCAACCAGATTCATGAAGTGGCAGAGAAAATGTACTCTCGAAGCCCAAGGAGCTCGGCGGTTATTCTGGTAGAGAAGGACTTTTAAAGTCTGGCTTATGCGGCCCCTGAATGCATTGATGGCTGTTACCTAAAAAACTGTCTTGTGCAAAGGTCTCAGTAGGCTTTTACTTGAAAAGAGGAGCGTATTCTCTTGCCCATCGCTAGGCTATAGAAACATAATCGAGAAGCCACCTTTGTCGAATGTTAGCGCGCCTCAGTGGCCATTGATAACCGTTTAATCCCCACCTGTTTTGCAATCGCGAGGAGCTGTGCGACATCTTCATAGGGGACGCTGGCATCGGACTCTAGCCGTAGTACCAGATTTGGTTCGGTGATTAGCTTATCACTAAGTGTTATGGCGAGGCCGGTGGCATCGACTGCGATTTGATCCAGCTCGTAACGCCCATCGGCATACAGGGTTAAATAGGTGGCGGCTGGATTGGCGCTGGGTACCTTTACCGTCTGCGGTAGGTTGACCGATATCGCTTGCGCCAGCAATGGTGCGGTGAGGATAAAGATCACCAGCAGGACTAGCATCACATCGACCAGTGGCGTGACGTTGATCTCTGAAATCGGTTCGCTATGGCCTGACTTGCTTGAAAGGCTACTGAGCATTGTCTGTTCCTGCTGCGCAGCGCTGGTTCAAAATTCGAATCGCGTTGCCTTCCATTATCCCACTTGCAAAACGTATACGGCGTAGCAGTAGGTTATAGGCGATCACGGCAGGCACGGCGGTGAAAATTCCGGCTGCTGTTGCTGCCAGTGCTTCTGAGACTGGCCCCGCAATGGCATCGAGTGCGATAGCCGTTTCACTACCGCTAAGGGCATGCAGTGCGTGCATAATGCCCCATACGGTACCAAACAGGCCAATGAACGGGGCAGCGTTGCCGATGGTTGCTAGCAGGGTGAGGCCATTTTCGAGTTGCAGATGCTCTTGCTGCAGGCGCTGACTCAGCTGGCTGGAGATCGCCTCGCGCTCGTAATGATCAGGTTGTTTGAGGGCTTCGTTCAACAACGCGTGACTCGGTTGTGATGCAATCAACTTTTCTTGTGTGGTGGCCAGCGGTGCATGTGTATCAAGGTGCTCGGATGCCCGGTGCTCTTCTTTGATAATACGGTGCAGTTGTTGTGTCTTATAGCTCATCAGACTCCAGCTTAGCAGTGACATACTAATGAGTAGAATAAAGACGGACTGAATAACGAGGTCGGCTTCATGCCACCAGGCAAGCCACAAGGTGTTTTCTACTGTCATTTAAGTTTAACCTTTCTCGGTAAGTTCAAAATTAATCGGTACCAGAACTTGGCCTTCTACGCGGGTGTTACCACGGCGTGCCGCTTCAAAGCGCCAGCTGCGTACTGCTTTTAGTGCGGCACGGTCGAGTACACCATAGCCGGAAGAGGTATGGATGAGCGCTTCAATGGGTCGGCCATCGCGGCCAACATGCACGTTGATCATGACCAATCCCTCCATGCCGCGTTTTTCCGCGATACGCGGATAGCGTGCTTTGGGGTTATGAAGATAACGGCTATGGCTGACGGGCGGGATGTAGATATCATCAATTGACGCCAGCATCAATGGCAGTGCCCTTGCTTGCTCTGCGGTGAGCACCTTGCGAGCAGGGTGGGTGACTGGCGGCGTTTCTGGTTGTGCTTCAAGTGGTTCGGCTTCAGGCTCCTGCATGGCCACGGCCGCTACTTCAGGTTGTGGTTGTTCGGCTAACTTAGCCACCTCAGGTATTACCGCTTCCGGTGCTGGTGCTGGTTCTACCTCTACCTCGGCAACGACGACTGGTTCTGTTGTTGACGGCTCATCTACCTCGGTTGTTTTAATCTTGTTTATAAGCGGTGTAGACGGGTTGCTTCGTTTTTCTAAAGGAGCGAGTTCGACCATCTCAAAGCCATGGTCTAACGCCATCGTGGCTGGTTCAGGTGGTGTTGATAACGTGAGTGCCACGACAACCCCAATGTGCAATGAGCCTGCAATAGAGAGTGCGATGACGGTTTCACGTTTAAAGGTCATGGGTTAATGTTTGGCTGTTGCGAGGGGTTCGACGGTGGTGTTTTGTTGTAACCACTGTTCAACTATTTCACGTTTAACCACTCCGCTGATTGCATCAACGCTGCCGTTACGGTCACGAAAATAGGTGCGCGGCAGTTCGCCATACCAGCGCCTGTCGATCTCAAACCGCAGTTGTTCTGCGTTGTCAGCAAACTGCCATGATTCAAAATGGGCAACACCAAGATCAGTCGTTGTCTGCATCACCTCATCTCTATACTCGGGTGCATCGGTAGAGACCAATATCACCTTCATCGATGGATACTGTTTTTTTAGTTCACGCCAGAGTTTCATTTCTTTATAGCAAGGCGGACAATCGATCGACCAGAAATTGACGATATAGGCCCCCTGTTGTTGTGCGATGATCTGCGCCATTGAGCCGCTGACAAAGTCACGAGGCGTCACATCAATGGTTGCAGTTTGTGTGGGTAATGGAACCAAGCGAAATCCTTTGGTGCTGGAGTGCCATGATAGATAGGGTATTCCACTGTTGTTGATTAAAAATGGATGGTCGGCGCTGCCACTGAATGAGGCGATGGTTTGCACCGTTTGCCATTGTTTTCCGTTGTTATTTGATTGCATTAGGCGAATAAAACTCTGCTCGCCATCAAACTCTTTCCATGCGAGATAGAGGGTGTTATCAATCGATAGCAGCGATGGGTGTTTGGGTTGTAGATCTCGGTCACCAAAGGGTAGTGGGGTGGTGAACTGTTGGTCCTGGTTGTTAGTGCTAGCATAGAAGAGCCCCTGGCGTGCATCACCATTGGTGAACCATGCAGTGTGGTAGCTGTCGTTATCATCAATTGCCAATGTAGAACCGTGATGAGGGCAGGCATCGATATGCCATTGGTCTTCACTGATGCGTTGTGGTTTGGTGAAACTGTTGGTATCGATAAAACTGATGACCGCCTGATCGCGAATGTTGTCACCATAGATATGACGCCAGGTGATGACCGGCAGGTCGTTATTGCCCATTGCCATGCCGAGGCGACAGCATTGGCAGGTGGTGTCTGCAATCTTGGCGTTAGGCTGGAAACTGACGCCATGATCATCCGAGATGGCGTAGTAGAGTGCAGAGCCATTGTAATCATCGCCTGCCTTTTTTGCGGCGACACGATCACGTGAGTCAAGCCATGCGATGTAGATTTGATCTTGTTTATTGATACCGAGTACCGGGAAGCTATGGCCGATCATATCGCGGTTATCGTTGACAATGATCGGAGTGGAGAAACTTTTTCCGCCGTCGGTCGAGCGGCTAAATTTCACGTGCCCACTAAAACGCTTTTTTAATTTTATTGCGTAGCTCACATAGATATTGCCGTTACTACCGATGACAATATGTGGGCGTGCTTCAGGATTGGTGGCGATCTTCTCTTCGTCGGGGTTTACTTTGATAGGGGCGCTAAAGGTGATGCCTTTGTCATCCGAGTGGTTGACGTAAAGATGTGGCCCAAAGGCCCATACGGCCCATAACCTGCCATTGCTATCAAAAATGGACGTTGGTACAGCACCTGTTTGAATCGATGGCGGTGCGCTATTAGATATTTGGTGCACCAGTGCAGCATGCTCTTTATGTTTCATGGAGGCATTTGCAATGCCCGAAAATGAAGCCAGCCCAAGGGCCAGAGCCCCCAGGGTAACTACACAACGTTTCCATAATCGGATGTGCTTTATTGCCATTTATAGGAGACTCCCGCGTAGAGGGTGCGTGGCAGGCCGGGTGCGAACTCTTCGCCATTAAACTGGCTAAAGGATGCACCGGTGGCATAGCGTTCATCGCTGAGGTTATGGATGCGGCCAAACAGTTCCAGTTGTTTGTTGAGGAAGTAGTTGGCACGTAGGTGATACAGCTCATGGCCTTTATATTGATGGCTGTTTTCATTATCAAGCCAGTAGCTGCCGAGGTGTTCCCAGTTGAGTTCGATGCGCCCACCATTGAGTGCCTTGGCATGCCAGTTAAGGCGTATGTCGCTGATATTGCGTGGCGCTGATGCCATTTCGTTGCCACTGTAATCAATTCCTGTTCTAGGGCTCCACTGTTCATAGGTGTGCTCGGCGTAGCTGTGGCTGATGCTGAGTTTGAGGGTGTCGGTGAGTGCGCTGCCAAAGCCGATCTCAATTCCTTGATGCAGTGTTTCGCCTGCATTTTGGGTTTCACGATCACCGGTTATGGTGTCGCGGAAAGAGAGGATGTCGTCTTCTTTGGTCATGTGATAGACCGATACCTCGTAGCTGTGTCTGCCTGTATTACCACGCAGGCCAATTTCAAAGTTATTGGCTTCAACGGGTTTTAGGTCAACGGTGTTGACGGCGCGACCTTGACGAAAGAGCTGGTTTTGACTCGGTGCGCGGAAGGTGTTGCGGTAGTGGGCATAACCGTTAAGGGAGTCACTAAAGGCGTAGGTGGCACCCAGTTTCGGGCTGAGGTGATCGAACTCAACAGTGGTACTGCCAGGGCGTCGGTGTGACCCGGTGGTCTCGACACCAAGCTGGTTGGTGTAGTCGTAGGCCATATAGTCGAAACGCAGTCCGGCATCGATACGCAGTCTTTCAGTGGGTGACGTTTCAACATGGACGTAAGGGGCGATGCTGCTGACATCGACATCATATTGATAGGTTTTGTCGCCTTCTGTATATGAGGTAAAGATGTCATTGGTGCTGCTGGGGGCGATCGCATTTTCATCTCGACTGCCGGGGGTATGGTCAAAATCGACACCGATGATCACCTGGGTACGATTGGGTGCAAAGTCCATGCGGTATTTGGTGAGTAGTCCTAGTGAATGGCTTTCGGTGGTGTAGTGCTGTGGGTCGTAGGTGAGTGACCAGTTGGGTAATAGCTCCATGCTGTTGTAACGCGCATAGGGGGTGATGCTAAGCAGGGTGCTGTCGCCTTCTTTTTCATAGGCACTTGAGATGCGTATGGCTTCGACGTTGCGCAGTGAAATCGGCGTTTTATTCTTGGTTGGATTATTGAGGTAGTCCTCTTCGGATAGGCGTGAAGTACCGGCGGTTTGCTGTTCGATATTCGAGGCAGTGATCACTGTCTTGACCGTTGCTCCGCTGGCCAGGAAGCGCTCCCAGCGGATGGTAGCCGATTGGCGGTCATACTCGGTTGCATCACGCCAGCCATCAGTACTGGTGATGTTGAGGTCAGCCCGGATGCCATCATCCCCCTTGGTATTGCCGCCGGTGATAAGTATGCGGTTCCAGCCGTGGTCGCCCACCTCGGCGGTTATTTCAGCTTCCGGTTTCAATGGCGCTGGGCGGGTCAGCACGTTGATCACACCTCCGATTGCGTCACTGCCGTAGAGCGCGGTGCCGGGGCCTTTGGTTACTTCGATACCACCGGCTTGCGGCAGGTTGACCTCATAGAGTGCGTTGTGATTAAAAAAACCAGCGGCGCGAGTTGGGATGCCATCTTCAAGGTAGAGATAAACTGGGCTGGTACTGATTGGCTGACGGATGGCGGTCATGTGCCCTTCACCACCCGTGACATTGACATGCACACCGGGGATGGTGCCCATGATTTCACTCGGGTGGCCGGGTTTGAGTTCATCGATCACACTGCTGTTGATCACGCCCACTGAGGCCGCCGTTTCAGCTACTGGTTGCGCCTCTTTGGTGCCGGTAATGGTGACGGTACCGAGAGTGGTGGGTTCTGCTGCAAAGGCGGCAGCTGGCGTTAACGCCAGCAATAGTGCCAGGTTAAGTGGGTGACGATGAAATCGATGTGTGGCCAAGAGATGTTTCCCCATATTGATTGTATTCTTTTTGAGACGGTAATAGTAGAGACCGTGTTGTTGGCTGGGAATGTGACACAGTGTCGCGCGACAAATTGTCGCACTGACAGTTGCCCTGCCTCGACAGTTGGGGGTAGAAGGGCTACAGTTTAACAACGCAGTCAGTGTCGGCTTGCTAGCGAGGTGGAATATGGCGTTTATCCTGATAGGTCCCGGCATCAGCAATCCGGTGCCGTTGAAAAGGCTCTTTTCCCATCGAGAGGTGGAAGAGACCGGTGAAATTGCCCCTAAACGCGCGATCGACGAGGCGCATCACACTCAGCATAAATATGAAGATGATGTGCTGAGCAGCTGATGAGTGGTGCGGCACGTGCCGCTTACCAGGTGGCGGAACAGGTGCCGGTTGATAAGTTACTGGCGAGACAGATCATGGCATCGCCAGTGATGACGCTAAGGCCTGAGACGAGTGTCGATGAGGCGATGCAGCTGTTTCAGCTGCGGAAGTTTAGTCATCTGCCGGTGGTGGATGAGGCGGGTGGCCTAATCGGCATTGTATCGGACCGTGATCTGCTGCGTTACCTTGCCGGTATCGATGCAACGCAGCCTCCGCTACGCGGCGGTGAGGCGGCGGTGAATACGTTGATGCAGTCGCCAGTACTCACTGCGGGGATTGATACGGATGTGCGCTATATTGCGCGGCTCTTTGTGGAGCGCCATATCGGCGCAGTGCCAATCGTTAATGACGGAGAGTTGGTTGGCATCATTAGCCGCAGTGATTTGCTGGGTTCTGTGATGCGCCATTTTATACTGGAATTGTGGGCCTAGGCGGCTGTCGGACATAGGATGAATCTACTGCGGAAAAACCATTGCGACCCATTTTTCCGATCCTTTTCGTTGAATATGCCCAATATTCGCCTCAAATGATCAAATAAATGGACTTTGCTATGCTCTCTGGGTAGCCCTCGCCACGATCACCTAAGCCCGACAGTCTCCTAGTCTAAAATCAGCTTAGACCCACTATTTTTAGCTGCCATTATACGACTGACTCAAACCCTTCAAACTGCGGCGGGCCAAGATAGATGTTTTTCTTGGCTCCGCCCGCATTGGCATGTGCCTTTCTGAATGCTTCGGATTTGGTCCAGTTTTCAAAGTCACTTTTTGATTCCCAGATGGAATGTGAGGCAAACAGGGTATGTTCCTCGGTCGTTGGCCCTTGTAGCAGGTTGAATTCCTTAAAACCCGCGACGGTATCGAGAAAGGTGTCGCGGTTCTTCCAGATCTCGATGAAATCACCCTCACTGCCGGGTGCGATTTTGAAACGATTCATAGCAATATACATAGTCGTTTTATCCCTGCTTATTTAACAAATTTCAGTAGCATGCGGTCGCTTTCGCCAATCGCAAGGTACTTATCTTGATCTTCTTTGCCAAGACGCAGCGATGGCAGCAGTGTCCAGACACCTTTTTTATGGTCTTTGCTATCTTTGGGGTTGGCCAGTAGTTCTGATTTTCCGACCAGTTTAAAGCCGGCCTTTTCTGCCATCGCGATGGTGTCGCTTTGGTTAACGTAACCTGATTTTGCCTTGGGGTCCTGTTTCACATCGGGATTGCCGCGGTGTTCAACGACACCGAGGGTACCGCCGGATTTGAGGGCGTTGTGCATGGCAGCAAAGACGGCGTCACTGGTGCCTGCCTTCATCCAGTTATGGACGTTACGAAAGGTCAGCACCATATCGGCAGAGCCAGCGGGTGCGATTTCGGTTTTGCTCGGCGGTGCCAGCACGGTGACATTTACTTTGCCATAGCTGGCAGGGTCTGCGGTGAGTTTGTCGTTGAAGCGCTTGGCCGCACGTTTGGCCCAATTGGCACCGTCTTGACCATCAAAACCGGCGGCGTAGTAGGTGCCGTTATCTTTTAGATAGGGGGCTAGAATCTCGGTGTACCAGCCGCCACCGGGGGTGACTTCAATCACCGTCATATTATCTTTTATGCCTAGCCAGCTCAGGGTCTCCAGTGGCTTACGGAATTCATCGCGTGCTTTATTTTTTGCACTGCGGTGGTCGTCATTGATCACTTGTTGTAGATTGCTGTCTGACGCGCCATGATGATCAGGGCTGGCGTTTACAATGAGTGGCACCGAGAGTAGGGCGGCTAGTGATAGCCAGCATGATGCCTGGCGTAGTGGGTGGGTATTATTGGTTGTGCGGTGTGCTGATGGATGCATGTTGCGCCTCTCAATATAGAAATCAGTTGTGTCTCAAGAATATCGATGATTTGTGGCTTATAATCAATCAATTTTTTGCGATACTAATTGATGATTACGTTTTACAGAGGGGCTGATGAATGACAAATAATGAAGCAGCGATGGCTGTTGCGGGGGCGGAAGACCTAGATCTATCACGTACCAGTATGCAGCGGTTGCAGTGCGCTACCCGCCTGCTAGATGGTTTTCATCGCGACTTGTTTGGTTTTTTGCACGCGCCTAAGCGCACTATTATTGTCAGTTTTCCGGTTGAGATGGATGATGGCTCGGTGCGGGTCTTTGAGGGTTTTCGGGTGGTGCATAACCGCGTATTAGGGCCGGGTAAAGGCGGTATTCGTTACCATGCTGAGTTGACGGTGGAGGAAGTGAAATTTCTCGCCGCCGAGATGACCTGGAAATGCGCCCTGGTACATATCCCATTTGGCGGCGCCAAGGGTGGGGTGGTGTGTGATGCCAAATTATTGAGCGAGGATGAATTGCGCCGCATCACTCGCCGATATATCACCGAGCTAGGGGATAACATTGGGCCGCATTCTGATATTCCAGCGCCAGACATGTACACCAACGCGCAGACCATGGCGTGGATCTACGACACCTATGATGTGATGCACCCGCGGCGTAATAACCGCCCGGTGGTAACGGGTAAACCGGTAGAGCTAGGTGGGTCACTGGGGCGACGTGAGGCGACTGCGCGTGGCGCACTCTATGCGACACAATATTTTCTTGAACAGACCACGTTGTGTGGTGTTCAAAGCCTTGCAGGTGCTCGGGTGGTGGTGCAGGGATTTGGTAATGTGGGGGCGATTGCGGCGCAGCTGTTCCGTGAGGCGGGGGCAACTATTGTCGGTGTGAGTGATAGCCAGGGTGGAATTTACGACGAGCGTGGGCTGGATATCGAGGCGGTGATCGAATACAAACAGGCACATGGTACAGTTGTTGGTGTGCCGGATACTATGTCGGTCACGAATGAAGACTTGCTTGAATTGGATTGCGATATTTTGATCCCCGCCGCACAGAGTAATCAGATCCATAAAGGCAATGCGGCGCGTATTAAAGCAAAACTAGTGGTCGAAGCGGCCAATGGCCCCACCACGCCGGGTGCCGATGAAATTTTGTTTAATAATGGTGTCTACGTACTGCCGGATATTTTGGTGAATGCGGGTGGCGTGGTGGTCAGTTATTACGAATGGGTGCAGAATTTTGAGAATGAGCAGTGGGAACTGGATGTGGTTAATCGCAAGCTAAAGCACAAGATACACCAGGCGGTTGACCGGGTTGTTGCGCGCTGGAATGATTTATCGGCACAGACGCAGCATGAACCGACAGTGAGTGCGGATGGGGAGCTTTGTCATTGTAATCCCGTTGATCTACGCACGGCGGCATTAGTGGTGTCGATTGAGCACCTGGTGAAGGTGACATTAGCACGTGGTATCTGGCCCTAATCTAAAAGGATTTTTTTAAGGGCCGATAGACTTAAATGCAGGCGCTAGTTTTAATCGGGTTTTAATCAGGGAGTTTTGATGAGCGAACGTACCATGACTATTGCGGATCTTGCCGTGACCTTTATTGAGCCTTCATCCACGCAGCGAAAAGTCATCGCAGGGCACCTCAATAAACTAGGACTGGACAAGGTCGACTGGTTTAGTGATGGTGAATCTGCCTTAAAAGATATGCAGCAGTACCAGCCGGATCTGGTGGTAAGTGCGATGCATCTACCCGATATGAGCGGGACTGAACTGGTACAAAAGATGCGTGCGGATGACGCGCTTGAGCATATTCCATTTATGGTTGTCTCTAGTGAACATTTAGATTACTACCTGGAGCCGGCGCGTCAGGCGGGGGTGGTGGCCATTCTTTCTAAGCCATTTGACCCCGAAGATCTGAAAAAGGCACTCTATTCAACGCTGGAGTTTATCGAACCGGAGAACCTGGAGCTGGACGAGATTGAACTGGATGAGCTGCTAGTGCTGGTGGTGGATGATAGCATCACAGCACGTAAGCATATCTGCCGCGTATTAAATAACCTGGGCATTATTAATATTGTGCAGGCGGAAAATGGCAAAGAGGCGCTTGCATGTATGGATGGGCGCCTGTTTGATCTGATTGTCACGGATTACAATATGCCGGAGATGGATGGGCGGGAGTTGACTCAGTATGTGCGGGAACAGGGCGTGCAGAAATCGATCCCGATTTTAATGGTAACCAGTGAGGCCAATAGCAGTCAGCTTGCGGGGGTTAAGCAGGCGGGTATTTCAGCACTGTGTGATAAGCCGTTTGAACCGGGTGAAGTAAGAGCGCTGATTACAAAAATTCTGAGAGAGTAGCCATTGATGAGTAGCGAACCCTCTATTGGCGATATTAGCGGCTATCACGCGCATGTCTACTTTGA
The DNA here is from genome assembly GCA_002401765.2 of Thiotrichaceae bacterium. Classification (GTDB taxonomy): domain Bacteria; phylum Pseudomonadota; class Gammaproteobacteria; order SZUA-140; family SZUA-140; genus SZUA-76. The sequence continues at coordinate 7,674 of NVTY02000008.1, read as the reverse complement.
TGCGGTGACACTGCCGCAGGCGCAGGCATTGTGCGCAAACGCTACTGCTCTTTTTGAGGTTGAGATGGGGGGTGTGCATCAAAAACCAGTGGGTCCGCATCCATGCTGGAGTTGTCAATTGGCATTTTCACCAGAAATCTTCTTAGAGCTGGTGCCATGGTTGGCGTTACACCGTGATGGTCTGACCATCCTGATCCACCCGCAAACGGGTGATGACCTGCGAGACCATCGCGACTATGCAATGTGGATGGGAAAGGTCGAGCCACTTGATCTAACGCTCTTTTCCAAATAACCCCCTTTATTTAGCTTGAATACTGGAATTCAATATGGTTTTTGTTGAGGTGTTTCGATGAGCCGTTTAATGGCTTTACTGTGGTTGGTACTTAGTTTTTCAGTGACACCACTTTTTGCTGGTGAAATCTTCAAATGCCGCGATGCGATGGGGCGCGTTGCCTTTCAGGATGGCCCTTGTCATGTGGCTGATCATGAAGAAAAGCTTAGCCTCACACCCCCTGGCGCGGCGGTACTTCCCCCTATCCCTGTTGATGCCTTTTCTGAGGGAAACAGCAGGAAGTCATTAGCGAAAGAAACTCCCACTAAAAAAATAGTGGGGAGTCGTAACTTTGCATGGCGATTAACAAAAGGGAAGCAGCAGGGGTATCTGATGGGGTCGATTCATTTCGGCAAGGCGTCGATGTACCCGCTATCCATCGTACTACTCAATGCATTTAAGGGGGCAGATGCATTGGTGGTTGAGGCAAACGTGCTGGATACTAATGCATCAATGATCACCAATACCATGATGAGTACAGGCCTCTATCGTGATGGCTCAACGTTAAAAGAGGTGTTGAGTGCTGATCTTTGGGATGAACTGAGTATTACGTCCGCAGCTTTGGGTATGCCTGTTGCGGTGTTGGACGGGATGAAACCGTGGTTTGCTTCGATGACACTAACCGTGATGGCATTAACGGGTGTCGGGCTTGATGAGTCGCTGGGGATCGATCAACATTTTTTGCAGATGGCAAAGAAAACAAACAAACCGATTCGCGAGCTAGAGTCGATGCAGCAGCAGTTGGCACTGCTGAGTGGTTTATCACAGGAAGTCCAGGTCGCGATGTTAAAACAGACACTCCAGGATATGGAAAGCGCTGAAACATATTTTGATGCTATGTTGAATACGTGGCAGGCTGGCGATGTTTTGGCCTTAGACCAATTGGTTGTTGATGAGACAATGAAAAGTACTGAAATTAGTGAACTGAACCGTGTCATGATCACTGATAGAAACAGGTCGATGGCCGATGGGGTTGATGCCATGTTACGCGGTGGTTGTCACTGTTTTGTGGTGGTGGGTGCCGGGCATCTTGGTGGTGAGCAGGGGATGATTAAGCTGCTACAACTTAAGGGCTATCGGGCGGAGCAGTTATAGCCGTTCTCAGCGTGAAAAATGATTGTCTATCTTGTTATGAACGGTGCTTGATGCCTATTTTTTATAGCCATCATAAATGGACGAATATGTTTCTACTCTTTATGATGAAGGCAGCTACCGTTTAGTGGGTAGCCATGGATTGAATGATCGGGGGAATGGGCGAGCTAATCAAAATCATGTCAAACGAAACGCTATCAAATCATATGCAGGAGTGCGTTGGATGTAAAGAGCCGATTCGCATCGGCGCAAGTGTCTGTCGTTATTGTGGTTCCGTACAAAAGCACTCCCGTGGGTCGAAATTCTGGGTCTATTGAAATGGCTTGGTGGCATCGTCACCGTGGTTTCACTCTGTATCGGCACGGTGACACTGTCGAGCTATTACCTGGACTGGAAGTCGAAGCAAGAGGCAGTTACTGAACTGGTAAGTGCTGCTGACTGGTTGGTAAAGTCCGAAGCTTATTCCCAGGCATGGCAGGTCTATGAGGAAGCGCTGTCTCTCACTCCCAGTTCGGCTGAGATCCGTAAGGGGCAATATAAATTAGTAAAACGGTGGTTGCGAGATTTTGCTATTGAAAAGAGTCAGGTAGATGAAGTTCTAAGCCGAATAACCGTTATTTTGTATCGCAATGTAAATGAGACGGATAAACGAGAACTGGCCACTGCACTTGCCCATATCGGCTGGGTTCAGATCATAAGGGATAGATACTCCCTTGCTATGAATGCGGATGTCGATTCACTGTTTGAGCAGGCGCTGCGGGCAGACCCAAAAAATATTTATGCCAATGCAATGGGCGGGCATTGGCAGTTACGTAAACATCGGCGTGAAATTACGGTTGCGGAGGTAGAGTCTGCTGAATCAATGTTTTCCCTTGCATTGCAGGAAGGGATGGAGAGGGCGTTCATTCGTCGCTTGCAAGTAAAATACCTGGTTAAGGCCTCGTATGAGTCCTATGATCACAGCAGTAAATTTGAGCAAGCGATACTCTCTTCTTTGTTGAATGCCTCTGTTAGCATGATGACAAATGGTGAACCACAATCTAGTCGGCGCAGTCGTCGTGGAATATTTGAGGCTTATGATAGTGCTTACAAAGGAGGAAGAGCTGTCGAAGCCTCGATCAGGATGCTCTCGCTAGGTGAGCACTTAAAGGTAATAGATTGGTTGCTGGTTGATTTGGATTATAAACTTGATACCACACCGCAAGGTTCTCAGGTTAAGTATATTAAGGCGCGCCTGACAGAGGCAGCAGGGCGGCAAGAGGAAGCACTTAGTGCCTTTCAAGCGCTGGCGCGAGCGAAGTCTTCCTCTGATAAATTGAATCAATTGGTGAATAAAAGCATCGAGCGTTTAACTGCCCCCCCCCCTGGATTAGAGAAAATTAATGCGACGGTAAGAACGCATATTGATCCTCGGGGCGTTGGCGCTGGGGACGCTGGCACTTAAGCAGTTTTTCATCGTCATCTAGTCTCATTTTGGAGTATTTCTCTCCTTACTGCATGCAGGGCATTCCGCCAGCCGGCTGTTATTGGCTTCTATTTGCTTATGATAGAACCTGAATTAACACACTAAAGCATTAGGTTAGATCTGTTTTGTGGCTGTTGGTATACCTATTGCCAAAGCTTGGGTATGGGTTTTCAGTGTGACCGCGTGAAGCGCGGAGCGATGAAGTTTTTCATGGCTCCCTGCTCGTAATGAAAAGCTTGACTGTATCTGAAAGGTGTTTTTGTAAGCGTTTGGTATTGATTTGCAATGATGGCCGACAAAGTTGATATATTTGTATAAGCAGATATAATGCGGTAATATGGATACCCAATCACTTGCCGCACTGTTTAAAACCCTCTCTGAGCCCGTACGTTTGCGGATCACCTACCTGTTGCTGGAAAAAGGCGAACTCTGCGTCTGTGATTTGGTCGAGACGTTGGAACTGCCTCAGAGCGTCGTCTCGCGTCACCTGGCTTATCTGCGTAACAACGGTTTAGTCACCACGCGACGGGAAGGGATCTGGGTTTATTATCAAATTGTGGATGGCTGTTGCGGACCACTTTTTGAACATATCCGGCAGTGCGGTAAAGATAACGATGAGATGCAATCAGATCTCACTAGAGTGATGGACATTGGTCAGCAGCAACGTTGTGGGTAAATACATAATAGGGTCGAAACAGCCCTTTTTTTAAGGCTCATCACATCTGCTTATGCGGATAAGTGATTAATAAGTTGATACTCAAATATTTGAACTATTGGTGAGGATAAATGGCATGACAATCAAAGTTGGCATTAATGGTTTTGGCCGTATGGGACGACTAGGGTTACGTGCGGGCTGGGATAAGCCGGACGATGAGATTGTACGCATCAATGAAGTCGCCACTGATGCCACAGGTTCCGCCCACCTAACTTAAATTTGATTCGGTACACGGGACTTGGCGTCATGAGACGTCGGCGGATCATGATCAGGTCATCATCGGCGATAAAGGCCTGGATTATTCATCTCATCAAGCCATCTCCGATATCGACTGGTCGGCTTGTGACATTGTGATTGAGGCGACCGGCATCCACCGCAAAAATCCAGAGAGCTTAAATGCCTATTTTGAACAGGGCGTAAAAAAGTCATCGTTGCGGCCCCGACCGAAGGTGCGCTCAATATCGTCTTCGGCATCAATGATGATCAATATGACCCTGCGGTAAATCATCTGCTGACTGCGGCCTCTTGCACCACTAACTGTCTCGCACCGGTGATAAAGGTCATGCACGAGAAAGTAGGCATCGTGCATGGTTGCATGACGACTATTCACAGTATTACTAACACCCAAACCATGGTCGATAAAGGACACAAAGATCTACGCCGTGCACGTGCTTGTGGTAACTCGCTCATTCCTACGTCTACCGGATCGGCCATGGCGATTAGCAAAATATTTCCTGAATTAAACGGCAAGCTTAATGGTCATGCAGTGCGAGTGCCGCTACTTAACGCTTCGCTCACCGATTTTGTTTTTGAAGCGGCGCGCCCTGTGACAGCAGAAGAGGTCAATGGTTATTTTCGGGAGGCGGCAGAAGGAGAATTAAAGGGCATTCTTGGTTATGAAGAACGCCCATTGGTCTCCGTCGATTATCTCAATGACCCTCGCTCATCGATTGTCGATGCACTATCCACCATGGTCATTAACGGTACTGAGGTGAAAATATACGCCTGGTATGACAATGAATGGGGTTATGTGAACCGCATGATGGAACTGGCATCCAAGGTGGCGCGGAGCTTGTAAACATGGACCAGGGGTTGCGCAACTACTTAATCGTCACCGGCGGCTACTGGGCGTTTACCGTCACCGATGGGGCCATCCGTATGTTGGTGGTGCTCTATTTCCACATGCTCGGTTATTCACCCGTTGAAGTGGCGATGTTGTTTCTCTTCTATGAGTTCTTCGGCATCGTCACTAACCTGGTGGGTGGTTGGGTGCACGCATTGGACTCAATCTCACCATGCACATTGGCATGGCTATGTAGGTAGTGGCGCTGGCAATGCTGACGGTGCCAGACGCGTGGCTGTCAGTGGCCTATGTGATGGCTGCCCAGGGCCTTTCGGGTATCGCTAAAGATCTTAATAAAATGTCGGCCAAAGCCTCGGTGAAGGCGATGTTCACGAACGGCAGTGGTTCAATGCTATTTAAGTGGGTAGCCATTCTGACGGGGTCGAAAAATGCATTAAAGGGTGTTGGTTTTTTTGCAGGTGCAGTGTTGCTTGAATGGTTGGGCTTTCGCGCAGCACTGGCACTGTTGGCGGGAATACTGCTGATGGTGCTACTGGTAACAGCGGTGCGGCTACCCGGCGGTGTAGGTAAGATGAAATCCAAACCCAAGTTCACTCAAGTCTTTTCAACGATTCCGGCCATCAACTGGTTATCCGCCGCGCGCTTTTTCTTGTTCGGTTCACGAGATGTCTGGTTTGTGGTAGCGCTGCCGGTATTCCTTTATGAAGTGCTTGACTGGTCATTTACCATGATAGGTACCTTCATGGCACTATGGGTCATTGGTGATGGCATGGTGCAAGCCAGCGCTCCGCGACTGATTTCACACAGTCAACAGGGGCCAGGTGGGAGTGCTGCCCGAGTAGCCGCCTTTGCTTTAATGCTATTCCCCGCCGCCATCGCCTTTGGGTTGCAACTGGGATGGCCTGCCGACTGGGTATTGATTGTTGGATTGATTCTGTTTGGTATCATTTTTGCGCTGAACTCAGCGCTGCACTCCTATCTGATTCTGGCCTACTCAGATCACGATAAGGTGGCGATGAATGTTGGGTTCTACTACATGGCCAATGCTGGCGGCCGACTCATGGGCACCATTCTTTCTGGTTGGCTCTATCAGACTCATGGCCTAGAAGGTTGCCTTTGGTTATCCAGTGCTTTTGTCCTGGCTGCTGCGATACTCTCGTTTAAACTACCGGAGATTAAATCGAATGCTGAAAAAAAGATCACAAAAGATGTTTGAGCTACTACTTGCCCACAGTGGAGTATCAATATAAATCTTTGCGCTCCAACCCAAGCCATTAGGTGCTTGTGGGCTGGAGCGAAAAGATACCTGCCGAAATGCTATTAGCTTACCTGGTCTAGCGAAATCCCCAATGCACCAGCTACACCTTTACCATAAGCTGGGTCAGCTTTGAGACAGTTACTAATATGGCGCTTCTGTACCTCAATATCAGCACCGCCCACAGAAGCTGCTGTATTGGTGAACAACAACTGCTGTTGCGCCGGGTTCATCAGGCGGAATAGATTACCTGGCTGGGTGTAGTAATCGTCATCATCGTCACGATGACTCCAGTGGTCAGCAGCACCATCCAGTTCAAGTGGAGGTTCTTTACTGAGCGGTTGCTCTTGCCACTCACCAATGCTGTTAGGTTCATATCCCTTTGTACTGCCGTAGTTACCGTCTACACGCATCGCGCCGTCACGATGAAAGCTATGCACTGGGCAACGAGGCTGGTTAACCGGAATCTGGCCATGGTTAACGCCTAGACGATAACGCTGCGCATCACCATAAGAGAACAAACGACCCTGTAACATTTTGTCAGGGGAAAGCCCAATACCCGGCACGATATTACCCGGATTAAAAGCAGACTGCTCGACTTCTGCATGATAGTTTTCAGGATTACGGTTAAGCTCCATCACACCCACATCGATCAGTGGGTAATCCTTGTGAGGCCACACCTTTGTTAGATCAAAAGGGTGGAAGCGGTAAGTGGCCGCATCCTTTTCTGGCATAATTTGCACCTTCAAATCCCAGCGAGGAAAGTCGCCGTTTTCAATGCTTTCATATAGATCTTTTTGATGGCTTTCGCGATCCTTACCTATTAACGCTTCTGCTGCTGCATCGCTGATATTTTCGATGCCTTGCTGGCTCTTGAAATGAAATTTAACCCAAAATCGTTCATTTTTGGCATTAATGAAACTGAAGGTATGGCTGCCAAAACCATGCATGTGGCGATAGGTGCGTGGATTGCCGCGATCACTCATTAAGATCGTTATTTGATGCAAGGCCTCTGGTAACAGCGTCCAAAAATCCCAGTTGCTGTTAGCGCTGCGCATGTTGGTACGCGGATCACGTTTAACGGCGTGATTCAGGTCTGGAAACTTCAATGGATCGCGCAGAAAGAAAACCGGCGTGTTGTTGCCAACCACATCCCAGTTACCCTCTTCGGTGTAAAATTTTACGGCAAAACCACGAATGTCACGTTCCGCATCTGCTGCGCCACGCTCACCTGCCACGGTAGAAAAACGCAGAAACAGATCCGTTTTTTTACCCACTTCGGAAAACACCTTAGCACTGGTGTATTGGCTAATATCGTTTGTGACAGTGAATGTACCGTGGGCCGCTGATCCCTTGGCGTGCATACGGCGCTCAGGGATGACCTCTCGATCAAAGTGGGCCAGTTTTTCCAGAAACCACATGTCCTGTAATAACATTGGGCCTCGTGGACCGGCGGTCATCACATTCTGATTATCGGCTACTGGCGCACCATTGCTTTTGGTTAGTTTAGGTTTATCAGTCATTTTGATCTCCTTTTCAGTAATGATTGCCGACTCTATATCGACACTTTGTTGTAAACAATAAATATTGACCGGTACTGGCAACCACTAATTTCTCAAATAGTTAAGCACTTCGTCTCGACCGAACATTTCGGCAAAGCCTGCCGCCGTCATCCCCGTGTTATTTTTATGCTCAGGATCACACTCGAAAGACATAAGTTTTTTTGCCAACA
>NVTY02000007.1 GCA_002401765.2 Thiotrichaceae bacterium | reverse complement strand
TTTCTAAGGGCTTGCTCTGCCTCAGCGATTAAAGTCCAAGGAGCAATGACATTTACTTCATAGAGGTCTCGCCATATTTCTGGGGACGCTTCTTTCAATGAGCCATGAGGAATGGAGACATTGATTCCTGCATTGTTAACTAGAACATCTAACCGCCCATATTTAGATAAAGTATCTGACACTAAGCGTTTTGCTTGAACTTGATCAGACAAGTCAGCTTGGATGTATGCTGCATTCGGGCTAGTACTAGCCAGGCTCTCACCTTCGATTACAGATGATCTTGAATGAAAGACAATAGTGAAGCCATCATTAGCAAGCTGTAGTGCAATAGCTTTACCTATTCCTGATGTCGAACCTGTGATCAGAGCAACTCTACCTGCATTTTTTTCTTGATCAGAAATCATTACTTTCTCGGTTTATTTATGAGCCACCGGGTAGGTCAGAGGCCTCGCGGCCCCTTTCCTCCCTCAGAACCGAACAAGCCAGTTTCCTGGCAAACGGCTCAAGCCTTACTAACGCCCGTTACGGACGCACCTGTTCGTGCTGACTCTTAATGTATGCGAACGCTTTCTTACCGGCCTTGTGAAGCACTAAGACGTTCTTGATCCCTTTGTGAGTCTTATCTCCATCAAGGTAGTGAAGATGATGTTTGTCTTCTGCCTGTATAAGTTGCTGGCAATGCGGGCATTTCCCGCCTTGCTGTTTCGATACCTTACCAATATAGTGGCTCGCAGATTTCATCTTAATCAACTTTTCCCTATTTTGGAAATAACCGTGCCATTCTGCATCAAATGGATTGGCTTCTCCCAAAATCTTGATGTGTCGATATGTATGGATGTCATTATTGAGCCGGACGAGGGTTTTGCCTGTCGCTTTATCCCTAAAAGCCCAGTGACTACCTTTAGCGTAACTGAGGTAACGCTTGGCAATCCAAATACCTGACTTCTCAGGGTGACGGCTTTTCCCCCAGCGCATGAGTCGGAACCACACGTAGCTGGTCATTTTTGAGTATGTTTCACCACAGAGGATATGCCTGTGATAATTACCCCATCCCCGCAATACAGGGTTGAGCCTCCCAATCATTTGAGCTTGTGTGAGGTGTCCTGAGGATTTGCAAATAGCTTTGACTTTGCACTTGATCGATTGAATCGATTTCTTACTGGGTTCTATTTGAATTTTCCCCAGCCTTCCATCAACCCGCCGATACTTGCGTATCGATTGACCCAGAAAATCAAAACCTTCACTGATGTGAGTTACCTTCGTTTTTTGCTCGGAGAGCTGCACACCTCGGGCTTTCAAGAAAGCGTTGATCTTGGGGACGATTTCTTCCTCAAGCACTTCTCTTGTTTTAGCGGTGACGATAAAGTCATCCGCATACCTCACAAAGTTGATGCCATTTATACGTTTGTAATAGGGGTAATTACAAATGATAGCTTCCAGGCCATCCAGCACCCAGTTCCCTATAACCGGACTGATGATGCCCCCTTGCGGAACACCTTCAGTGGTTGAGAACCGTTTTCCTCGCTCGATAAAACCGCAGTTTAACCATGCCTTCAACACTTTCTTGTTCATGGGAACGTTTTCGAGTAACCACTTAAAGTTAATGTTGTCGAAAAATCCTTTTATGTCTGCTTCGAGAATCCACTGTGATGAGCCTTTCTGACGCAGAACCTTGAAGATCTGATCAATAGCATCCGCACAGCGGCGTTTCCTCCTAAAACCATACGAGTTAATGTCACCCTGCGTTTCTGCAATGGCTTGCAGTGCAAACATGTGTAATGCCTGCCTTGCTCTATCTTCCATCGTTGGAATGCTGAGTGGCCTCGTTTGGTGTTTGTCTTTCTTCGGAATACGTATTCTTTTCAGCGCTTTTGGTTGGTATCCATTCCAATTAGCAATGGCTTCTACCGCTCGCATCTTCTGGCCTGGTGTTGTCCACACCTCGCCATCAATGCCCGCCGTTTTCTTTCCTTTGTTTTCGGTAACCCGTTTCACCGCTAACGCTCTAGCGGAAAATGATTGGGTTAAAAGGTAGCAGAGACGTTTGACATTGCGCCACTCTCCGTTACGTACAGATTTGACAATCCGATTTTGCAGTGACAACACCACATCATGACAGCGCTTCCAATTGATATTGAGCCATAATTCACTTTGTGGGTACTGGGCCGCCTGTAGTATAAAAACACTACTCATTTTTTTAAACTTGCTCCAGTTGAATGTTTACAAATTCTTCTTTGCCAAGTAACACCTGCGGGGCTTTGCGCCCGCTTAGGAAGTCAGCGCTCCTTTCGGATAGGACAAATATTGAATCCCTATCAATCCCGCTACAGGATTGCTTTCGCTTTTTCCAGCATCTCTTACCTGCACCACCATCCGCTTCCGTTACCATCAGCATACTCACGGACTTAAACATTGCGCTGCCATGAGGGACGTATAGGCTTACCGCATATCGCTAATCTCTACAAACAAGCTGGGTTAGGATGTCTCTGTATACCGAACGATCATTAGAGTGTGTAGGTTTGCCGTTAAAACTGACCTAACCGATCGATATTGCCATTGTTTGGCTCTGGAGCCGAATGGTAGCTCTAGCTCCTCGCTAATCACGATATGTAACCACAAGACTTCAATTAATTTATCCATACCAGCCATTCCTCACGCACATCAAATTGTGCTACTCAACCTGCTATGTTTTACTGAGTGCTTGGAACCCCACCGTTACCAGTGACGCACCCCCAGTGTGAAGACAAATGACACTACATTATGCTTGTTTATTTCCTCCTTTAAAATGACAACAGTAGATATTACGACTAAACGTCGCAATAACGTCGTGCTTAACCGGCAGGCTGGAGCGTTGCTTGTTTTGTGTGATAATGAAGCGTAGCGCGTAATGGACACACAAAACAAGCAACGCGGAAGTCTGTCCGAGTTGAAGCACCTTGTTATGTTTTTTACACCATGCTAGAGTGTGTATTATTAGTTTAATTATACACACGAGGTGCTCCATGAGAACCAACATAGTGATTGACGACCAATTAATGTCCGATGCCCTAAAGGCTACCGGATTAAGGACAAAGAAGGAAGCCGTAGAACTTGGGCTTAAACTATTAGTAAAGCAGAATAAACAACAAGCCATACGGAAACTAAGAGGCAAGCTGAATTGGGACGGTGATTTAGACGAAATGAGAGGTGGAAAGTGATACTGGTTGATACCAGTGTTTGGATTGATTACTTCAATGGCGGAGAAAGCAAAGAAACTAATTTGCTAGATGCCGCACTTGCCAATGGCACCGTTGTCATCGGTGACATGATATTTCTGGAAATACTCCAAGGGTTTAGAAACGACAAGGATTACAATAGAGCAAAGAAGACACTATCGACCTTAGACCAGCACGAAATGCTTGGCAATACAATGGTTGCTAAATGTGCGGACAATTATCGCGCTCTGAGAAAAAAGGGAATCACAATTAGAAAAACTACAGATATAATTATTGCCAGCTTCTGCATCGACAACCAACTCCCTTTACTTTTTTCCGATAGAGACTTTATACCATTCGTCAAACATTTAAATTTGATTCCAGTGCGCCCAATGAAAACATAACGAGGCTGTAGGAAAACCCGTTTTGAGCGCAACGATTTCCCTCAGCGTTAAATATTTTATACACTCATTATCACTCAATATATTTATATTTCAATATTTAATTGTCGCTTGCGCCTTATATATTGATGCCTGGTCGTTCATGGCCCATATTCGTCTCTCTAATGCCTTAGTTCACCGTAATTCATCAGCTTCTCTATGTTGTGCACCATGCAGTAAAGTTGCCATTGGCCTTGAACCTTCGCTTTGCCTCGCAAGCTAAATCGATTCAAGCCTTTGTTGCTACCCATATTGGCAAAGACGGGTTCGACCACTGACATTCGGTGGCTATAGATTTGTTTTCCTTTGTCGCTATCAACCCGCGCCTTCATCCAGTCGGTGTAGTTGGGTTCAGGTGTGCGTTGTTTGACGATGAACGAAACTTGTCTTCCGTGGCCATTACGCGTGTCGGCTGAGTCGGGCTTCTTCATGCATTGTTGTTTCTGTTCACAGTCTCGGCAGTCAGTTAGCCTTCCTTCAAAATACAGCTTGTCGTTGCCGTATTGGTCTTTCTTTTCATTTTTAAGCCACAGGCTTTTTCCTGCTGGGCATACGCAACTTTTATCATCGCTGTTTAACTCAAATTCGGTCGCGGGATAGCGGCTGTTACCTTTCTTTTTAGTCAATTGATTTCGTTTGCCGTACTTTTTCTTTTGATCGATAAATTTAGGATCGCGGCTACGAAAATGTTTATCGGGAATGTAGGCATCGATGTTGTTTTGGTGCAGGTAAGCCATGTTGTCTTCATTGGCATAGCCGGTGTCTGCGGTGACGATGATGCCATCCTGGTAGATATCATCACTGATTCCCAGTCGGTTAAAGCGTTCTTTGATGATGTTAAGAACAGGCTTTAATACATGGTGTTCCTGCCCTTCACCAAAGGCCTGGGCATCGATGATGATTTGATGTTTTTTATCAACCGAGGCGACGCCGTTGAATCCCTGTATGGTGCCTTTACTGGTGGTCATCTTGGCCGACTCGTTGTCGGTAATATTGCTTTTCACTTCAGTTTTTTTCTTGCCCTTTCCTTGTCTCGGCTCGTTGTGATCGAGAAATCTTTCGATTTTATCGTGGGCTTTGTTGAGTGTGTCGATGGTCTGTGCGGTACGCTTCTCTCTGGCGTCATCATGATCCTCAACCGGGTCATTGTCCTGATGAAGGTTCATTTGGTATTGGATCATACGCTTGAGTTTGTCACGCTTTTCACCCAGCTCTTTAAAGGTGCCTGACCAGGTTTTCGCGGCGTCTGAACGCATCTTACAACCGTCAATCGCAAACAGTTCATTGCCCAATAGTCCTTCATCAAAACAGATGAGCAGGATCTGTTCAAAGATCGCTTCGATGTCACTGGGCTTACTGCTAATAAAGTCGGCAATGGTAGTAAAGTGCGGGTTACTGTTACAGGCAAGTGCTTTGAAGATGATGTTGTATTGGCAGCACCACTGAATTTCACGGCTGGAGGTAATGCCTTTTGAGTATGCAAACAGGATGATTTTGAGCAACATGGCGGGATCATAGGCGGGACGCCCAACATCATCATTTTTATAGCGGGGGTAAAAAACCGACAGGTCGAGTTTTTGATCGATTAAGTAATGCAGCGCGTGCTCAAAGGTGCCCGGCTGTAGTTGATCTTCAAAATTAAGCGCGATCAACATGTCTTGCTTGTAATTATTGGGAATGAACTTTGGCATCGCATCAATCCTTAATAGTGTGATGCTATTTTAGCTGATTTTAGTGGTGACTGGGGGTTTTCCTACAGCTTGAACGTTCAAAGTAAGCCGCAGCACACTTCCCTTGCAGGAAACATGATGCGACAAATTCTGTCGGCTTTACTGCGCTGTTAGATGTTGAAACCATCTGCGCTCTCAGTTGACCACAGCACTTACTAAACATAAATACCACTTCCTCATATTGACTCAACAGGCAATGGCTGCTCGTAAAATGCAGTTGATTAACGAGCGAAATGCCACGCGCTCACCCAACTAACGCCACTGCTTTTAATTCCCGACCTCCAACTGCCCAAATACCACGTTAACGTGGGGCATTTTGCCCAGCTGCTCATCATTTAAAGGATGCACTTTACAACACGATGCCACTGCTCTTTGAACAGGCTTACTTTTAATTCATTTACAAATCACCG
>NVTY02000006.1 GCA_002401765.2 Thiotrichaceae bacterium | reverse complement strand
AGCGCCCCATAAAGGTGAGCGAATATTCACCGGTACCATTCATGACATTAGCGCTCATAAAGAAATTGAATTAGAGCTTATGCGATACAAAAATCACCTTGAATTTCTGGTTGAAGATAGAACCTCTGAATTAAATACATTGCATGACGAATTGAAACAATTCACCCATATCGCATCGCATGACCTAATGACTCAACTACCAATCATAAAAGAAAATTCAGAAAAGCTCGCCGCCCTCTTTCACGATGAAGGCCGCTCGTTAGATGGAAAAACCCAAGCAACCACCTCCGAAGCCATCACTAGAATAGAGACCATCATGCAGACCAGTCATCAGCTTGAATGGGAAATTGAAGCCCTTATTAAGCTTTCACATGCAGGGTTGCAGAAACTACAACCAGAAATTGTCGACATGAGCATTATCGCGAATGACTTAAAAAAATTAGCCGAGCCTGAGCTTAAAGATAAAAATGCACATATTAATATCGGCTCTCTTCCTGTCATATTAACTGACCGAAAAGCCGTCGAACAGATCATTTCTAGCTTACTCGACAATGCAATCAAGCACCTACTACCGAGTCGTCCAGGTATCATTGAAATTAATGCAGAAAGCCATGACGACGGCTGTTTTTTCTATATTCGAGATAATGGAAAAGGGCTGGCTGATGATGAAATACCACAAGTCTTCAATCCATTTCAAGGACAAGATAAAGAGACGTTAACACATGATAGCATTGGGCTTGCTTACTCCATGTATTTAACCCGTCGCTTGGGTGGTTCACTCAACTGCCAGTCAACACTTGGAGAAGGTAGCCTATTCAGTGTCTCACTACCAATAAGAAATAATAAAGCACTGGAAATAGGCACTAACCACCACGATAACCAATCAAATTCAGATGGTACCGGTGGGCAGGCAATTGCCAGTTAAGCACCAATTTGGTAAGGCTGATAACAAACGATTTCTTTATTCTTAAAATCCATTACAATTAAACTATGCAACAGACAGATGAAAAAGAAGCCATTACACTTCGCCTTAATACTCTTCACCTTGAACATCGCGATCTTGATGCTGTCATCACGCAACTTTCATCACAAATAAAAGCGGACCAATTACAACTAAAGCGCATGAAAAAGCGAAAACTCTGGCTTAAAGATATCATCTCAAAACTAGAGAGCAAACTTATTCCAGATCTTAATGCCTGATTCAGCTCACTCACCAAACACCCATCGAGTGTTATGGCATGTTTACATTGTAAAATGCCACGACAACACGCTCTATACCGGCATTACCACCGACATTGAACGACGAATAAAGGAACACAATAGTAGCCCGCTAGGCGCACGTTACACACGCTCACGGCGCCCAGTAGAACTGCATTACTATGAAAATGTCAATAGCCGTTCAGAGGCGCTTAAGCGAGAAATAGAGATAAAAAAGCTTCCCTCTAAAGATAAACGATCATTATCTCGGTTAACCACCGCGATGACTGTTACTTAAATACCTTCGCGACACTCCCGAATCACCTTAAATAGTTTTTTATACCCGGAATATGAAGCCGCCCTCTTGCCGATTTGATGTTTCAATGGTAACGGCGTTAGTTTGCCCGGAATCAATACCTGCTGCTTAACAAATCCCTCAAACATTTGGTGCAGGACACGCTTGCTGACACGACTATTCAGCTTAATTAATTGCTTTGCCACATAAATTAATGCGTCACCCGTCACACGCTCATATCGATTGATCACTGCAGCACGCCGCACTACCTCATCAATCAACTCAGCGTTAACCTGATTAGTAAGCGACGCGACCTTTTCCACAATCTGCCAGTACAGATGCTGAAAGTAACGCACCTGACGCCGTCGATACGATGAAATTTCAACATCCTTATCTTCAGCGTAATCGGAGTGTATTATTCCAATAAAATGCTCCGCTGTCATCCAGTCGCCACCGGCCTGATACCAGGCTGGCAATTCACGAAGAATATCGCGCATACAAAATATCGCATCCCAGCTTATACCATCACCCACGGTATAAAATCCACGAATAGATTTAGCCCGCTCAAATGTAGAATAAACACGACCAAATTCGTTAATCAGGTCATTATTATTGCCTCGCAAAAATAATTGTACGGCAATATCAGTAAATCCCATTTTATTCAGTAATAACTCATTTTTTGTCTGTGAAAACACATCAAGAAATAGCTTAACAGCGGACGATTTAGTAAACAGTTTTATCGGTCTTTTATTGCCTCCGAGCAAATAATCCACTAGCTGTGAAAAGGTTTGAATAATATATTTTGCTTTATTTTTCTGCTCCGTAATTGAAGTAGACATACGCTCCGCATCATCGTAGCGATACTCATGGTGAAATAAGCCAAATTGACGCAATGAACCATAATCAATGATGCCACCATCACATAAAATATTATCGCCATCCCAGTCCATCCAACAAAAAATATAATCACTTTCCAGACGGGCAACCATCTTTCCAAATAAACGAGAGACTTGATCAAGCAGCGCACTATAGCGCTCCTTACCTCGCATGACGGGCCACTCACCATTACTAACCTGTCGATCAATATATACCCGTAACGATTGAGATTTAGGTTTCATTGCACGCCCTCTTCATTCCATGACAGCGTTGAAATTCCTCGCAATAGTCCCGCTATTGCTCGTCATTTCGCCTTGCCATGAAATGAATATGACGCACACTAAAAGCCTAAATCTCAAACGCCACGGGGTATAGCCAAAAATAATGAACCAGCCAATCAGTGATGCGGCAAATGGATGGCCTGGAAAGGTGAGTTTAAAAAAGGAGTCAGTCGCGCCTTCATCTTTATAATAGACCGCGAGCTTCACATAAGAGTATGCGGCTAGTGATGCGATTGCGCCGCCGATGATAATCGCAATCGGGGTTAAGCTGCCAATCATGCCGCCGAGCGCAATGGCAATTAGCGCCAGTGTACCGAGTGGTTTTCCGCGAGGGCGGTGAGCGGAGTGATTATTCATGCATCATGGTAATCATTTCTTTCCAGCGTGGCAGGCAGTGCTACAGTGCTTAAACTCGATATTGCGCCAGAAATGGTGCCCTGTATACTGGCTCCGCAATGAATGTCTGACAGGGACGGTGGTATCTTGATTGATGAACATATTTTGAGGGGTGGCGGATGCGCTATGCGTCGTTAATCTTTGCATATGCCATCGTTGCATTGTTGCTGGGGCTGGGCTTTCTTTTTCCCGAGCGCCCACTGACGCTGATGGGCTTCTTTCTTGTGACCGCCGCACTTACCCCAGTGGTGGCGGGCTTTGACCTGCTTGGGCAGAGCATTCTTGATAGCCCCTGGGTTAAAGCTAGCCACCAGGTGATGAAACCCATGCTGGGTTTGATGGTGCTGGCGGCCTTTCTGGCCACCCTTTATACCGTGGTTAATATTGTCGATGTGGCAACCAAACCCTGGTGGTGAGCACTTATTGGGTATTTTTTCACCGATAGAGTTTCNACCATTTAATTCAGGCGCACCAAAATGTTAGACTGTTGCAACATCGATTTTTGTGAGAGGCATTATGGCAGGTCATAGTAAGTGGGCGAATATCCAGCATCGTAAAGGTGCGCAGGATGCTAAGCGTGGAAAACTGTTTACCAAGCTAATCCGAGAGATCACCGTGGCGGCCGGTATGGGCGGTGGTGATGTGAGCTCTAATCCGCGCCTGCGAGCAGCGATTGATAAGGCGCTGGGTGGCAATATGACCAAAGACACCATCGAGCGCGCGGTTAAACGTGGCAGTGGTGCAAGCGATGGTGAAGATTACGCCGAGATCCGCTATGAAGGGTATGGCCCGAGTGGTCTGGCGGTGATGGTCGATTGTCTTACCGATAATCGCAACCGAACCGTGGCTGAAGTGCGCCACGCCTTTACCAAGTGTGGTGGAAACCTCGGCACGGATGGCTCAGTTGCCTATCTCTTTAGCAAACTTGGGGTGTTGAGTTACCCGGCTGGTTGTGATGAAGATGCCATCATGGAAGCCGCACTTGAAGCGGGCGCAGAAGATATCGTTACCCATGAGGATAGTTCGGTGGATGTGCAGACCACCGCCGAAGACTTTTTAGATGTAAAAGACGCGATGATCAACGCTGGCTTTGAGCCAGAACATGCGGATGTGACACAACAGGCCGCCACCTCGGTTGAGCTGGATCTTGAAGGCGCTGAAAAAATGCTACGCATGATCGGCATGCTGGAAGACCTCGATGATGTGCAAAATGTCTACTCCAATGCCGATGTGTCAGCAGAGGTGATGGCGCAGCTTTGATTATTCAAGCTGACTTGCTGCCCGTTTTTCATTATTCGGTTGCCATCGTATGATCCGCATTCTGGGTATTGATCCCGGTTCTCGTATCACGGGTTTCGGCGTGATCGATGTGTCGGGAAATCGTCTTTCGTATGTTGCCAGTGGTTGTGTGCGAACCGCAGAGGGTTCTTTGCCAGAGCGCCTCAAGACAATCTATGAAGGGATATATGAAGTGGTACGCAGTTATCAACCGCTTGAGATGGCGATCGAAAATGTCTTTATGCAAAAAAATGCGGCCTCTGCTTTAAAACTAGGGCAGGCGCGCGGTGCGGCCATTTGTGCGGTCGTGACGCAGTCGGTGGATGTGCATGAATATTCCCCCACGCAGATTAAAAAGGCGGTGGTCGGGCATGGCCATGCCGATAAGACGCAGGTACAGCATATGGTGAGCGCTTTGTTGAATCTACCGGAGACGCCGCAGGCCGATGCGGCTGATGCACTTGCCTGCGCAATATGTCATAGCAATACGCGCCAATCACTGGACTACATGACAGCCGCGCAGATAGCGCGCGAAGTGGCGGCACGATGATCGGCCGTCTACGCGGGCAGGTGGTATGGAAGCAGGCACCGCAACTGCTGATCGATGTAAATGGTGTTGGCTATGAGGTCGAAGCGACCATGAACACTTTTTATACTCTGCCGCTTGATGCGTCGGAGGTCATTTTATATACCCACCTGGTGNTGCGTGAAGATGCGCAATTGCTTTACGGTTTTGCCTCCGAGGCGGAACGTGCGATGTTTCGTGGCCTGATTAAAATCAACGGCGTGGGTGCCAAGATGGCACTGACGATCCTTTCCGGGATGTCGATTGATGACTTTTCCCGCTGTATTCGTGAAGGTGACACGGTCACCTTAACTCGCCTTCCTGGTGTCGGCAAAAAGACCGCCGAGCGTTTGATCATCGAGATGCGAGATCGCCTTGATAAGCTGATGACCCATGTCGGCAGCACCAGCGGCACAGGCCAGTCTACTCTTGATGCGGCGGCTGTTACTTCCCCACGTAAAAACGCCGAGGGTGATGCCGTGAGTGCTTTAGTGGCGCTGGGCTATAAGGCAGCGGAAGCGAGCCGCATGGTGAGGGCGGTGGAATCTAAAGGATTGGCGAGTGAGGCGATTATTCGCGCCGCACTACAGGCGACGGTAATTAAATGAGGGGTGTTGTTAATAAATGGTTGAAGCATGATTGAGACCGACCGCATGATCAGTGCCGCGCCGCAAGAGGCGGATGATGAGGTGATTGATCGCGCCATTCGCCCCACCAAACTGGCAGACTACATCGGCCAACCCGCAGTGTGCGAGCAAATGGAAATCTTTATTGAAGCGGCACGCAGGCGCGGTGAGGCGCTCGATCACACCCTGATCTTTGGCCCGCCGGGGCTAGGTAAAACAACGCTAGCCAATATTATCGCTAACGAAGTGGGGGTTAACCTGCGCCACACCTCTGGCCCCGTGCTGGAGCGGCCGGGTGATCTGGCGGCACTGCTCACCAACCTGGAGCCGCGCGATGTGCTCTTTATTGATGAAATCCACCGTCTCAGCCCAGTGGTGGAGGAGGTGCTCTATCCGGCGATGGAGGACTACCAGCTCGATATTATGATTGGTGAGGGGCCCGCTGCGCGCTCAATCAAGCTCGATCTGCCACCCTTCACGCTAGTGGGCGCCACCACGCGCGCGGGTTCATTGACCGCGCCACTGCGTGACCGCTTTGGCATCGTGCAGCGCCTGGAATTTTACAGCGTCGAAGACCTCTGCACAATTGTGACGCGTTCAGCGCAGATCACTGGCATGGAAATGGCACCGGAAGGGGCGCGGGAAATTGCCCTGCGCTCACGTGGCACGCCGCGTATTGCCAATCGACTGCTGCGGCGCGTGCGCGATTATGCCGAAGTGAAGGCGGATGGTCGAGTGACGGTAGAGGTGGCAGACCGTGCGTTGACAATGTTGAATGTTGATCCCTGTGGTTTTGATGCGATGGATCGGCGTTTGATGATGACGATCATCGAAAAATTTGACGGTGGGCCGGTGGGGGTTGATAGCCTGGCTGCCGCCATTGGTGAAGAGCGTGGTACCATTGAAGATGTGTTGGAGCCTTTTCTAATTCAACAGGGTTTTATTATGCGCACCACGCGTGGTCGCCTGGCGACGCGCCATGCCTATCTGCACTTTGGTTTAACCCCGCCAGTACGTGATGACTCGACGCAACTCCGGGGGTTGAGCGAGGGTTAGTTGTCTGCGCGTTTCTTTGTCCCGCCTCTTTGTGACAACCCCCTCGTTTTTATGAAAATATCGCGGTATAGTACTGCCCCATATGTTTCACAGGATTGCGCTGTTTACGACAGATGATTTGGACAGTCGCGCGCTCACTGGGTTGAGCGCGAAGATCCCACTCCCCTCCTGTTTTTCTAATACCCTTTTTGATGGAGATCGCTCGTGAACGCAGATATGTCGTTGATTCACCTCATTACCGGCGCGAGTTTTCTCGTGCAGCTAGTGATGTTGCTGTTATTGGTTATTTCACTCGCGTCGTGGGCATTGATCTTCCGTAAATATAAGGAGATCAAGGATGCAAAGATGGCGATCGATGCCTTTGAGTCGCGCTTCTGGTCGGGCATCAGCATGGATGAACTGCATAAGCAGGTCACCGGAAAGCCGGATGAGATGAAAGGGGCATCCGCTATTTTTGAAGCGGGCTTCCGTACTTTTGTGCGTCTCCATCAGCAGGATGGCATTGAGCCGCGTGAAGTGATCGACGGTACGCAGCGTGCGATGCGCGTGGTGATGAGTCGTGAGATTGAGAAACTTGAAAATCATCTGTCATTTCTTGCCACGGTGGGTTCAACCAGCCCTTATATCGGCTTGTTTGGTACCGTGTGGGGCATCATGAACTCTTTTCGTGCACTGGGTAACGCCAATCAGGCGACGCTTGCAATGGTTGCCCCCGGTATCGCCGAGGCCTTGATCGCCACCGCGATGGGCCTCTTTGCCGCGATTCCCGCCGTGGTTGCCTATAACCGTTATGTCAGCGATGTTGATCGGCTGGTTAATAGTTATGATAATTTCCTTGAAGAATTTTCATCGATTCTGCATCGTCAAGCCCATAGTTAGGTGCGCCGGGAATGAACGAAATACCATTACTGCTGCGGGGCGGCTATGTCGAATACTAAACGTGTCCGTAAACGTCCCATGTCTGAAATTAATGTGGTGCCATACATCGATGTGATGTTGGTGCTGCTGATCATTTTTATGATCACCGCGCCACTGATGACCCAGGGAATTAAGGTAGACCTGCCACAGGCGGCGGCTGAGCCGGTAGATCAGTCGGAAAACGAACCGCTGATTGTGTCGATTGATATTGATGGCCTTTATTATCTTAATGTGGGCGATGACCCTAAAAAAGGGGTTGATCATGATCTGTTAGTGCAGCGTGTGGCCGCTGTTTTGCGCCATAAACCCGGTACGCCAGTATTAGTGCGCGGTGATTCAGCGGTGAACTATGGCGCAGTCGTGACCGCGATGGCGTTACTACAGAAAGCGGGTGCCCCTAGTGTTGGGCTGGTGACAGATGCGATTGATCAATAACGCAGCACTGGTGAGGGGCTAATCGCGTGAATGCGAAGAAGAGGGCTGTTATCAGTGACGATTCCTTTATTAAGGAAGTGATCCATTCGCCGCGCTTTTTATTCTATGCCATTCTGGTGCATGCCGTCTTTGGGACGATGGTTGTGATGGGCCTTGATGGGGAAATGAAGACTAAACCGGTGCCGCATGCGGCGATCCAGGCAACCTTCATTGATGAGTCAAAGATTAAGGCGGAGATGGAGAAGCTGCGTCTCGCCGATGAGAAAAAGAAAAAATTAGCGGCTGCCGAAAAGAAGAAGCGGGACGATGCCAAAAAGGCGCGTAAGCGAGAAGAGCAACGCCTGGCGGATCTTAAAAAGAAGCGCGAAGCAGAACGTCGTAAGCTAAAAAACGAAGAGAAACAACGCAAGCAGGCAGAGCAACAGCGTAAAACGGCAGAAAAACAGCGTGAAGTCGAAGAGAAAAAACGCCGTGATGTAGCGAAAAAACGGCTTGCTGACGAGAAAAAAGCCAGGGTAGAAAAACAGGCGCGCAAACAGGCGCAGCTTGATAAACTGAAGGCTGAACAGATCGCACTCGAAGAGAAAATGGTGCGTGAAGAAGAGCAGCGTATTAAACAGGCCGAAGAGCGTAAAAAACAGCAGGCGTTGGAACGCATCCGGGCTGAAGAGGCGAGGCTTCGTCAGCAGCAGATGGCTGAAGAGCAGCGTCAGCTGGACGCGGCGCGTGAACGTGCATACCAGTCGATCGTTGATAAACATGTTGAAATCATCCGCCAGAAAGTAACACGGAACTGGTTGCGCCCGGCGGGTTCGATGACCGGGCTGGCTTGTACGGTGCGGGTACGTATAATCCCCGGTGGAGACGTGCTGGAAGTGAGCGTCACAAAGAGCAGTGGTAATGCAGTGTTTGATCGTTCGGTTGAGACGGCGGTATTAAAGGCTTCACCATTGCCATTGCCAAAAGATCGTGCGCTGTTTGATCGCTTCCGTGTGCTGGAATTTATTTTTGATCCTGAGGGTTAAATGTTGAAAGTTATTTTGCGTAGTTTACTGCTGTTGATGGTTTTCTGGGGCGGCAGTGCCCAGGCGGCATTGACGATCGAGATCACCCAAGGGGTTAAAGGGGCGATGCCGATTGCGATTGTGCCGTTCACCTGGGAAGGGCCGGGTTCCGCCGCACCGCTCGATATCACCAAGGTCGTGACAGACAATCTTTATCGCAGTGGTCGCTTTTCACCGCTACCAGAGCGTGACATGCTGGCGCATCCGAGTGACCCATCAAAGATCAACTTTAAGAATTGGCGAATCCTGGGTGTTGAAAACTTGGTCGTCGGTAAAATTCGTGCAGCGGCCAATAATCAATACATCGTCCAATTTGTGCTATTCGATGTTTTTCGCAGCAGCCAGATTACTGGGCAGACCTTTCATGTTGGCAAAATCAGCGATTTGCGCAAAACTGCTCATCAAGTCAGTGATGTGATCTATGAAGCATTACTGGGTGAGCGCGGCGCCTTTGATACCAAGGTTGCCTATATCACCCAGTCTCAGGATAGGGCCGGTAAACCACGTTATTCACTTCAGGTAGCTGATGCCGATGGCCATGGGCCGCAGGCAGTGCTCAATTCTAGTGAGCCACTGATGTCACCGTCATGGTCGCCGGATGGACGGAAATTGGCCTATGTGACCTTCGAAGGTGGGCGCCCTTCTATTTATACGCAGGATGTTTACCTGGGGAAACGAGAGAAAATTTCAGGATTCAAAGGGATCAATGGTGCGCCAGCGTGGTCGCCGGATGGCACGCGGATGGCGTTGGTGCTGTCAAAAGATGGCAGTCCAGATATCTATGTGATGAATCTGTTGACCAAAAAACTCACCCGTTTGACCACTAGCTATGGCATTGATACCGAACCCGTTTGGACTCGTGGGGGAGATGCGATAGTATTTACCTCCGACAGGGGCGGCAAACCACAGCTTTATCAGATCACGCTCTCGAATCGACAGGTTAAACGGCTGACGTTTGAAGGTAATTATAATGCACGCGCGACGCTTTCGCCAGATGGGCGAATGGTGGCGATGGTTCATGGTAACGGTAATCGTTACCAGATAGCGGTGATGGATCTGGACAGTGGCGCCATGCAGGTGCTGACAGATACTTCATTAGATGAGTCGCCAAGCTTTGCGCCGAATGGTAGCATGATCATCTACGCGACCGAGAGCCGAAACAGAGGGGTTTTGTCTGCTGTATCCGTTGATGGAAGGGTGCGTCAGCGCTTAGTACTGCAAGAGGGTGACGCGCGCGAGCCTGTTTGGGCGCCGTACGGTAAATGAATAAACGAGCACGAAGCACGTAATATTAATAAATTAGGAGTGATTGATGAATATTCTTAGAGAGGCACTGATTTTAGTCGTACCGGTTATATTTCTGGTCGGTTGTGCCAGCGCACCAATAGATAGCACTGATGATGCGCTTACTGATTCGGCGAGCGGTTTGAACGGCTCTTCTTCTACTACTACTACTGGTGGTGATACCGGTAGCACTGCTGCTGATAGCAATGGTTCTGCACAAATTACGGGTATCCAGGATGGTAATTCCATTGGCCGCAGTGATCTGACACTGTCAGATAAGAGCCCATCAAATTTACTGAATACGCGTGTGATCTACTTTGATTTTGATCGTAGTAAAGTTCGGGCTCAATTTGCTGATGTGATTGCGGCTCATGCGACCTATCTCGCCAATAACCCAGGTGCACAGATGAAGCTTGAAGGGCATGCCGACGAACGTGGTTCGCGTGAATACAACATTGGTTTGGGTGAGCGTCGTGGGAATTCAATCGCGCGCCATCTTGGTTTGCAAGGTGCTTTACGTGCCCAGCTGGATGTAGTGAGTTATGGCGAAGAGCGTCCAGCGGTGACTGGTCATGACGAGACTTCATGGGAATTGAATCGCCGTGTTGAAATTATCTATACCCGAGAGCAGTAAGGGAAACTGACGTTGAGTGCTGTTAACAGCAAGCGGCTAGGCTATGCCGTATTGAGCTTGATGGTGGCTACGCTGGGTTTTCATGCTACGGCCTCGGCACGAGATGGGCTGCCACCGATTCATGAGTCTTCCATCGCCAATGCGGTGGCGGCCCCGCCGCCGGCGCCGGTATTTTCTGAACGTCAGTTGCCTTTAGAGCAACGTCTTATTCGCCTGGAACGCTTGGTGGATAATCGCGCATTGCTTGAGATGTTGACGCGCATAGAAGATATGCAGGTGGAAGTGCAGATGATGCGTGGTGAGCTAGAAATGCAACGTCATGAATTTGAAGGGATCAAACAGCGTCAACGTGATCTCTATCTTGATATTGATCGGCGTATGCTGGCATTAGAAAAATCAGCGAGCAGCGCGCCTGCATCAACAGCCGGTTTTGCACCACGTGCGGATGTTGCGGTTCAATCAGGGTTGGCCGTGTCTGCTGCGAACACAGCGGCTTCTGCACCATTTGCATCAATGCCGCCTATTGCCGCTGCCGTGCCGGCTTTGGGTGGTGGCAGTGGTCAGCCGCCAGTCGTGCCTGTTGCTGCGCCAGTCCCGGCTGCGATCGATCCATTAAAGGAACAGTCTGCTTACCAGCAAGCACTGAATATCTTACGTGAAGGGCGTTATGATGAGGCCATTGTCGCCTTTCAGAGTTTCTTGTCGCGTTTTCAGGGCAGCCAGTATGCAGGCAATGCACAGTATTGGATTGGCGAAGCCAATTACGTCTCGCTCCGCTATCCGTTAGCGGTTGAAGAATTTCAGAAAGTGATCGCTAATTATCCTGAAAGTTCGAAGGTATCAGGCTCACTGCTTAAGATTGGTTACACTTTTTATGAGCTAAAGGCATGGGATCAGGCGCGCCAGACATTGAGTACTTTAGTTGAACGTTTTCCAAAAACAACGGCGGCTCAATTAGCAGATAACCGTCTGCATCGCATGAAGCTGGAAGGACACTAGCCTGGCAGATCGCTATTTGAAATGTGCGAACTTCCACAATCACGTATTTAGTCTGTCGTCATCTACCTGGAGTACGCGCAAGCGATGGTATCGGAGCAAGATAACAGCAGTGGTAACGCAGAATCTGCGGTGCGGTTGCGAATCACCGAAATATTTCACTCCCTGCAGGGCGAATCTCGCACTGTCGGTATCCCCACCATCTTTATCCGCCTGACCGGTTGCCCATTACGTTGTGGCTACTGTGATAGTGCTTATGCCTTTGAGGGCGGTGAGTGGATGAGTCTGGATCAGGTTTTATTTAACGTGGTGGATAAGGAATGTCACTATGTGACGGTCACGGGTGGCGAACCACTGGCACAGAAAGGGTGTTTTCCACTGTTGTCACGTTTGTGTGATCTCGGTTATCAGGTATCGTTGGAGACAAGCGGCTCGATTGATATCACCAAAGTTGATCCACGCGTGGTAAAGGTGATGGATCTCAAAACACCGGGCTCGGGTGAAGAGGCAAAAAATCGCTACGAAAATATCAAATGGTTGCAGAACAGTGACCAGGTTAAATTTGTCATCTGCTCGCGTGAAGACTACCTCTGGGCGTGCAACAAACTCGTTGAGTATGATCTGCCCGCGCAGTACGAAATACTATTTCAGGCCGTTCATAATGACCTGGAAGACAGGGTGCTAGCCGATTGGATTCTTCAAGATCGCCTGCCCGTGCGGATGCAGATTCAGTTGCATAAGCTCCTCTGGGGCGATCTGCCCGGGAAATAATCAACCATGCCTGAGACCCAACTTCCAATGCGCAAGGCCGTTGTGCTGCTCTCTGGTGGGCTTGATTCCACTACTGTACTGGCATTGGCACAGGCGACCGGTTACGACTGCTATACGATTAGTTTTGATTATGGCCAACGCCATAACTTCGAACTCGAAGCGGCTGCAGCGATCGCCGCACAGGCTGCGGTTGCGGCGCATAAAGTGATTCGGCTCGATCTTGGTGCCATCGGCGGCTCAGCACTCACCGATCCTGATATCGCTGTACCGCAGGCCGCTCAACATAGTGACGTTGCCAGCGGCATACCGGTCACCTACGTGCCCGCGCGTAACACCGTCTTTTTGTCACTGGCGCTCGGCTGGGCGGAAGTGCTCGGCGCGCAGGATATCTTCATTGGGGTGAACGCAGTGGACTACTCCGGTTATCCCGATTGCCGACCCGCATTCATTGAAGCCTTTGAACATGTCGCCAATCTCGCCACCAAAGCCGGGGTAGAGGGGCTGCAGATGACGATCCACACCCCGTTAATCGCGATGAGTAAGGGAGAGATCATCCAGGCGGGCAGTGAGCTGGGGATCGATTATGGCCGCACCGTCTCCTGTTACCGCGCAGACGAGGCCGGTAGGGCCTGCGGACGTTGCGACGCCTGCCACCTGCGCACCGCTGGCTTCGAGCAAGCAGGGCTTCCAGATCCAACACCTTATTTATCTTAGACATTATTTGAAAATATATTTGTAAGCTGCGCTTTGAGCGGTTAGAATAGCGGCCGCTTATCTAGTTAGAGGCAGGGCGAATTAAAGCCTGCCAGAGTTGTAAACTCCTGTTAGAATAGCGCCCTCGGAAGATCCCGATAATGGGCCGTTAGCTCAGTTGGTAGAGCAGTGGACTTTTAATCCATTGGTCGAAGGTTCAAGTCCTTCACGGCCCACCATTATTACAATCCCATCTAGTCTTAAGTCTTCAAAAGCTCTGATGTTGCGGGCACTTTTCGTTTGCGATTTTCCTTGTTAGCCAAAGGCAGTGCTCCTTCAGTCGCCTCCGCATCCTCTCTGATGGTGGCGTGTTAGTTTTTTGTAACTACTCAGCTGGCCCATGAAATCCACTCGTTCAGCGTTAAAAAATGATCATTTACATGTCCAGTAATTGCCTTGCCTAGTATAGGCAGTATTCATTGGTGGATGCGTATAACCAATCAAACGTTCCCCGTTTTTTATGAAAACAATGGGTTTGCTTTTTTAACCGGTAATGATGACAAAGCGAAAATCAGAATTATGTATTTTGATTTGTGTTTGTATAGTAATTAACTGGCTAAACCCGAATGGCATTTAGTTAAGGCTATATTAAGTGGATGTTTTCAGGTTGACTTGTCATCCCGTCATCTCGTCATCCCGGCGTGCTTTTAGCCTGGAACCAGCGTTTATAAAATATGGGTTTCGGTTGGTTTACGGCTTGATATCAACGGCTTTAGTTGTTTGGCTGAACCTGCTCTCAAATTAAAATAGTTCATGTTATATCTTCTGTCTTTTGTGGCAGGTTAATTCGTTTCGCCTGGAATTTTATGTTGGATTTTGTGGGGGTTTTTATAATCTTATGTGCGTGTATTCGGGTATAGTGGGTGGTCTATTTTTGACCCGGAGCGGCATTAAGCAAATAAAATATGATCAATAACTCTGACCCTATTGATCTTACCAACGCCGGTTTTATCGAAGCTAATACCGCCGATGGCTTAAGGAAGTGTTTGGTTGATGAGTTCAGTAGCCTCTATATTTTCCACCTTCGCGGTAATCAACGAACTTCTGGTGAATTATCGAGAAAAGAAGGGGGGAAAATATTTGGCAGTGGTAGCCGTGCTCCAATTGCTATTTCACTCTTGGTGAGAAATCCAGATGCTAAACAACAAGGTCAAATTTTCTTCCACGATATTGGCGATTACCTCACACGTGAACAGAAGCTAGAAAAGGTGAGTGCCTTTAAAAGTGTGAGTGGCATTGCCAAAAGTAATGGTTGGAACCAAGTTACACCTGATGAATATGGCGATTGGTTGAATCAGAGGGATCATTCATTTGGTGAGTTTATTTTATTATCTTCAAAAAAATCAGAAGTAGATAGGATCTTTTGCGATTATTCGAATGGAGTAAAAACAAATAGAGACGCATGGTGTTATAACTACTCTAGTGAGTCGTTATCAGGAAATATTAACGATATGCTAGTTGTATACAACTCCGAGCTGGAAGCAATTTATAATAATTCAAATTACAGCGTAACTCAGGATTCTACTCGAATAAGCTGGTCAAGTGGGCTTCTCAATAACGTTGATAGAAAGCTTGTTGGGAGCTTTTCACCTATTGGCATACGAAGGTGCTTATATCGCCCGTTCACCAGGTCTTGGGCTTACTTTGATAGCTTTCTCAATGATAGGCCGGGTCAAATGCCTAAGATTTTTCCTCCAGATAAGAAAAATATTATTATCTGGACAACAGGAGTAGGAGCAACATTGCCATTCTCTTCTTGGATAAGTGATACGATTTGTAGCATCCAACAGGGCCCTGCTGCTGCTCAGCATTTCCCTCTTTATATTTATGAAAAAGTAGATGAAGCTAGCGCCGGAAAAAATGATCTCTTCGCCGAACAAGTCACTCCAGATGAAAATGGCTATACCCGAAAAGATGGTATTAGTGATGCTGGGCTAGCCCATTTTCACGTGGTTTATCCCGATGAAGCCATCAACAAAGAAGACCTGTTCTATTACATCTATGGGTTGCTGCATTCAGAAGAGTACCGCAGCCGCTATGCCGATAACCTCAGCAAAGAGCTACCACGAATCCCGGCCGTAAAAACCGCCAAAGACTTCTGGGCCTTTAGCAAAGCTGGCCGCCAATTGGCTGAACTGCACCTCAACTATGAAACGGTGGAGATGTACCCGGTTAAAGTAGAAGGTGGTGCCGTGGGTGATGATTGCCGCGTTGAAAAGATGAAGCACCCAAAAATCAAAGTCGATGGTAAATCAGTCAACGATAAATCAGTTTTGATCTACAACAAAAAAATCACTGTCTCTGATATCCCGCTGGAAGCTTACGAATACATCGTCAACGGCAAACCCGCACTGGATTGGGTAATGGATCGCCAGTGTGTCAAAACCGACAAGAAAAGCGGCATCGTCAACGATGCCAACGACTGGGCCAATGAAACCATGAACAATCCTAAATATCCTTTAGAACTGTTCTTACGTGTCATTACCGTAAGCCTGAAAACCATGAAGATAGTGAACGCGTTGCCTAAGCTGGATATTGACTAGTCTAGTGACCTGATTGATATCCATTAGCTTAAATTATACTTCTCGATTATTCGAATCCCATGATAGGCTAGTTTCTATGAGCTTATTGTAGAATGAGAGGCTGGACATGGAGATCACTGAAATCCTAGAGTGCGAGAAATGTCAGTACACAGCGCCAATAGAGGCGATAAGAGAGGGTGAGTGCCCGGAGTGCGGGGGATGTATGGGGGCGCTGTGTTGCGACGAAAAGGGCATCAGAGAGGCCTTAGGACTGCCNGTTCTGCATTAATAGATGTAATGGTGAGGGCACGAACCAAGCGGAATCTTTCTTTTCTCGCTTTCGTAGAATGCAGTACGGCCAAATTCACCGCATGACCAATAAATATATTGATCGTTACGCTAACGAGGCTGCTTATCGTGAAGATACACGCCGCACAAGCAACGGTGACATCTTCGCTGGCATTCTAGGCCGCTGCGCTACTGCTGGCGTCTCAAGAGACTTCTGTGGTTATTGGCAGGGTAACAAGCGGATCGGTGAGAATATCGCAGGCTAGAGCTTTCTGCAAAGATACGAAATGCCGTAAAATAGATAAATATCAATAAGAATCAAAGTTATAGGTGATATCTACAGCAGCCAAATACAGCGACATTTTACGAATATTCAGCTATACTTTACTTGATATGACGATTAAATCACTATCTGCTGCCAAAAAATTATGCGAACTATCCGAATGGAAGTTCTCAAATCTAGTGGTGCAAAAGATTCTATACATCGCGCATATGGTTCATCTTACCAAGTTCGACAAGCCATTGGTTCATGAAAACTTTGAGGCGTGGGATTACGGCCCCGTCTTGCCTATCGTATACGGCCACCTGAAACCATTCGGAGCAAACCCCGTTGGAAATGTTTTTCGTGGAATCCCCAACGCAGAGGGCGAGGAAGAAATTGAGGTTTTGACAGCGGCGGTTGCCAGCCTATCAAACCGCCGCCCCGGCGATCTTGTTGCAATGACTCATAGAGAGGGAGGGGCATGGGCTAAGCACTACAGCCCTGAGAGAAAAGGAATTATCATCCCAAACGACGATATTATCGCAGAATACAGAGACATAGTTAATGGACGGTGACTTTGACCAGATATCCGCAACCAAGGGAACGGCTCGCGATCAGCAAATAGACAAGCTAGAGATTGATCTTCAGCGAGAAAAGGACGGCAGGCAGGAAGATCGTTTTGTCGCCATACTGTGCGTGGTTATAGTCATAGATCTAGCCGTATTCCCTAGCGCTGAAAACTGGGGCGCGCCCATAGCCATATTGATTCTTGAGCTATTCCTACTAATCGCTCTGGCAAAGAGAATGGGCGTTGACGTCATTGTTACTTGGCTAGATAAAATATTGAACGCTGTTGGGCCTAATAACAATCCCAAATAACCCGCTTAAACCACCCGCCACACAATAACCCCGTCCACCCGCCCAACTTCCTCGACAACCTTCTTGTCTTGCAGCCGCTTTAGCTCTGTAAATAGAGAAGTCTCTCTTGTTTGATTTAAATCATCCTGAAAGCAAAATAACCGACAAAGACGGCTAATCCATATTTTACCGATTTTTTTGATCTTTTCTCAGGCACGAATAAGAATATTACGAAAAGTATCATTCCAATAAGCAAGCCTACTGAGGCTCTAATGCCTATTTCACCTATTAATGTTGGGTTATGGGATGTTATTGAGGCGCTTAACAGTGAGGCTCCAAGTAAAAATCCTGTAGCTAATCCAAATGCTCCNGATAGCAGACGTGATTTAATTGTTTTTATCTGCTTGGGTTGAGGTCTATTTATAGTTATAGCTTAAATCCTCGATTGGAGTGGTTATTATTGGAATCGAATATTGTCAGCGCATTTCCGACTGAAATGGCGGTTCACCTCACCGCTTAATACAAGCCTTTAATCTACGGTCACATCGAAAGCCAATAGGGCAATCGGTGTTAAAGCCACATTGACCATCTAGGTCGAAATTAGGGCCAATACTACCCTCATCTGGTTGCTTATATTTCCGAGTGCCGTATTCATCTACTGGCTTCATGCATACGCCCCGGCTTTTTGAAGGTGCTTTCACGCATGAATATCCAGCTCTACAACTGTAGTCTGATGAGCAGGCAAATGACGCGGAAGAAATCACCAATAGAATCAGAGAACTCACGGTAATTATTAGCTTACCCATTTTTCACCTCAATTTACTTTAAAGTCGTACGCGTATATTGATCCAGCAGTCTGATAGCATCGGCACTCCTTGTGCTCTTAAACAAAGCAATCACGGATTCATCTTGTTTATCCATCCAGTTATGAAAATCATCGGAACGAACTATTTCAATCCAGTTTGGATATTTCAGCTCAAGGCGTCGCTCTTCTTCTTTTCTCGCTAATCGAGCCTGACGCTCTCTTTCTTCTCTCGCTAACGCAGCTTGATAGTCCCTTTCTTCTTGGCGCTCAGCCCGGCGAATTTCTGCGAGCCGATAGTCTCGACGCGCCTGTCTTTGTTCTTCCAGAATCATTCGAGCATAGTCAGATCCAGCCCCAGCAGCGCCTTCAATGCCACCCCACAACCCGCTCGCTTGGCTTTGATTGATTGGTATGGCGATCAGAATTCCTGCTAATACCATCGATATTGCTTTTGAATTTATCATTTCTTTTCCCCTTTGTTGTAGCGAGGATGACCTATAACTTCAGACTATAGTCCGTCGACTGTGAGTCGCGCAAGAGGCAATGTTCCCTAGTGGAAAAGGGAACTGAAAATATTGCGATTGCTTTCGGCTTTGTACTCAGAGAGCAGAGAACAAAGGCTGGTCTTTCTCAAGAAAAGCTTGCTCTGGAGTGTGGTCTAGACCGGACTTACATCAGCTTACTAGAAAGAGGGCAGCGCCAGCCCACTTTATCCACGCTATTCCGGCTGGCCAAAATACTCGATGTAGATCCTTCGGTAATAGTCCAATCTATTGCTAGCCGTATTTCAGATGCTTGACTGCTGATATGCTGTTAATGTTCTAGTGGCGCACTCGTGGCGCACTAACTCACAAATAATGACCACAATGGGCAATAAACAGCAATCGCTATAATCACTTAACTATCTGTTTTTTCTATTGTTACCTGTTGTGGTTAGTTGGGTTTGTGCGACTTTTAATCCATTGGTCGAAGGTTCAAGTCCTTCACGGCCCACCATTATTACAATCCCATCTAGTCTTAAGTCTTCAAAAGCTCTGATGTTGCGGGCACTTTTCGTTTGCGATTTTCCTTGTTAGCCAAAGGCAGTGCTCCTTCAGTCGCCTCCGCATCCTCTCTGATGGTGGCGTGTTAGTTTTTTGTAACTACTCAGCTGGCCCATGAAATCCACTCGTTCAGCGTTAAAAAATGATCATTTACATGTCCAGTAATTGCCTTGCCTAGTATAGGCAGTATTCATTGGTGGATGCGTATAACCAATCAAACGTTCCCCGTTTTTTATGAAAACAATGGGTTTGCTTTTTTAACCGGTAATGATGACAAAGCGAAAATCAGAATTATGTATTTTGATTTGTGTTTGTATAGTAATTAACTGGCTAAACCCGAATGGCATTTAGTTAAGGCTATATTAAGTGGATGTTTTCAGGTTGACTTGTCATCCCGTCATCTCGTCATCCCGGCGTGCTTTTAGCCTGGAACCAGCGTTTATAAAATATGGGTTTCGGTTGGTTTACGGCTTGATATCAACGGCTTTAGTTGTTTGGCTGAACCTGCTCTCAAATTAAAATAGTTCATGTTATATCTTCTGTCTTTTGTGGCAGGTTAATTCGTTTCGCCTGGAATTTTATGTTGGATTTTGTGGGGGTTTTTATAATCTTATGTGCGTGTATTCGGGTATAGTGGGTGGTCTATTTTTGACCCGGAGCGGCATTAAGCAAATAAAATATGATCAATAACTCTGACCCTATTGATCTTACCAACGCCGGTTTTATCGAAGCTAATACCGCCGATGGCTTAAGGAAGTGTTTGGTTGATGAGTTCAGTAGCCTCTATATTTTCCACCTTCGCGGTAATCAACGAACTTCTGGTGAATTATCGAGAAAAGAAGGGGGGAAAATATTTGGCAGTGGTAGCCGTGCTCCAATTGCTATTTCACTCTTGGTGAGAAATCCAGATGCTAAACAACAAGGTCAAATTTTCTTCCACGATATTGGCGATTACCTCACACGTGAACAGAAGCTAGAAAAGGTGAGTGCCTTTAAAAGTGTGAGTGGCATTGCCAAAAGTAATGGTTGGAACCAAGTTACACCTGATGAATATGGCGATTGGTTGAATCAGAGGGATCATTCATTTGGTGAGTTTATTTTATTATCTTCAAAAAAATCAGAAGTAGATAGGATCTTTTGCGATTATTCGAATGGAGTAAAAACAAATAGAGACGCATGGTGTTATAACTACTCTAGTGAGTCGTTATCAGGAAATATTAACGATATGCTAGTTGTATACAACTCCGAGCTGGAAGCAATTTATAATAATTCAAATTACAGCGTAACTCAGGATTCTACTCGAATAAGCTGGTCAAGTGGGCTTCTCAATAACGTTGATAGAAAGCTTGTTGGGAGCTTTTCACCTATTGGCATACGAAGGTGCTTATATCGCCCGTTCACCAGGTCTTGGGCTTACTTTGATAGCTTTCTCAATGATAGGCCGGGTCAAATGCCTAAGATTTTTCCTCCAGATAAGAAAAATATTATTATCTGGACAACAGGAGTAGGAGCAACATTGCCATTCTCTTCTTGGATAAGTGATACGATTTGTAGCATCCAACAGGGCCCTGCTGCTGCTCAGCATTTCCCTCTTTATATTTATGAAAAAGTAGATGAAGCTAGCGCCGGAAAAAATGATCTCTTCGCCGAACAAGTCACTCCAGATGAAAATGGCTATACCCGAAAAGATGGTATTAGTGATGCTGGGCTAGCCCATTTTCACGTGGTTTATCCCGATGAAGCCATCAACAAAGAAGACCTGTTCTATTACATCTATGGGTTGCTGCATTCAGAAGAGTACCGCAGCCGCTATGCCGATAACCTCAGCAAAGAGCTACCACGAATCCCGGCCGTAAAAACCGCCAAAGACTTCTGGGCCTTTAGCAAAGCTGGCCGCCAATTGGCTGAACTGCACCTCAACTATGAAACGGTGGAGATGTACCCGGTTAAAGTAGAAGGTGGTGCCGTGGGTGATGATTGCCGCGTTGAAAAGATGAAGCACCCAAA
>NVTY02000005.1 GCA_002401765.2 Thiotrichaceae bacterium | reverse complement strand
AATAAGGCATAACCAAAAAATGTTGCAGTCAGGGACGTTTGAGTATGCACTGCATCGATCTGATCGAAAACAAGCTTGACCTACATCTGTTTTATCTAAACTAATAAGACAGCTGTCAACAACACCTGAAAACTGAGCCACTCCATCAGGTGAAAAGTGAGCCAGTACTATTTAATTAAGGCGCTGGTATCCCCCATTAATCCGGCCTGTTTTTTCTCTTTTAAACGATAACTTTCCCCTTTAATCTGCACCACGTGTGAGTGATGCAATATACGGTCAAGCATCGCCGATGTAAGCGCTGTGTCATTCGCAAAGGTCTGCCCCCATTGCCCAAATGGGAGGTTACTGGTCAAAATCATGGAGCCCTTTTCATAGCGTTTGGCGACAACATCAAACAAGAGCTTTGAATCATTGGCATCAAAAGGAAGGTAGCCAATTTCATCAATGATTAAGAGCTTTGGGGCAATCACACTGCGCTGCATGACTGCTTTGTATTTCCCTTGGCGTTGAGCGATTGAAAGCTGAAGGATGAGGTCTGATGCACTGGTGAAGCGTGTTTTAATCCCGGTTTGAACTGCTTTGTAACCCAGTGCGCTGGCAATATGGGTTTTCCCTACTCCGGATGGGCCGAGTAATATCACATTCTCAGCACGTTCTATGAAGGCTAAGCTCTCCAGTTGTTGAATCATGGGTTTAGGCACGCCCGATGCCAATTGGTAATCAAAGTCATCCCATGTTTTAAGGCTAGGGAAGCCTGCCATGCGGATGAACATCTGTTGTTTTTTCGAAAAATGCTCAGCGGTTTCTGCTTGTAGAATCTTTTCAAAGAAGGTCAGGTAATCCCACTCCTGCCTGGCTGCTTGTTGCGCTAAATCCATCGCATGCACCGCCATGCCTTGTAATTTAAGCGGATCAGCCAATGCATTTAATCGCTCATGCACCAGGTTCATTGTGAAGCCCTCATGGTGGGCACTTCATCATAACAACTCAGGTCATGATGCAGAGCATCAGCGGGGTAATCAGGTAAAGCCGGCACTCTTTCTTGTATCGCTGCCGTAGGTGGGGCAGCGGGCTGCACGAGGGGGAGTGCTTGCAAGTAAGGCCGCTCTGATATCAAACGTATCATTGGCTGCTCTTTTATCGTGTTATGCATCCGAACATTCGCAATGTCATTTAACCAGGGCATGAGCTGAATATTGGCCGTATCAATATCTAACGTTAACCCTGATGCGGATAATTGGGTTGATAGAGGGGCATAGAAATTGTTGCGCACATATTGCACCATGCGCTCCACCTTGCCTTTCGTTTGTGGGCGATAAGGCTTACAAAGCTTCGGCATAAACCCTTGGCTTTTGGAAAACGGATAAAAGCCTTGATGAAATTTATGCTGCCCCACACCATACGCATGGCGTTCAATCACCCCCGTTTTCATATTGTCGTACCCAATCTGCTGAGGTATACCTTGAAAGTACTCAAAGGCTAGGCGATGGCAGGCCTCTAGCGTTTCATAGCGCATGTTATCGGTGATATGAACAAAGAGTGCGCGGCTGTAACCCAGTACCGCGACAAAGGCGTGTAATGGTTTTTTACCGCCTCTCATCTGCCCCCAGTCGACTTGCATCTGTTTACCGGGCGCTGTCTCAAAACGTACCACGGGTTCTGCACCCTTTATTCCACGCAGCGTCACTAGATAGTGGCGTAAACGGGTGATGCCACCCTCATAGCCTTTGGCTTTAATTTCTCGCATTAAGACCACGGCTGAGAGATGAACTGGGGTGGCTGAAGCGATGCGTTGTTTGAGATAGTCTTTGTATGGATCAAGTTTATGCGGCTTGGTCGGTCGAGTCGCATATGTCGGTGTCTCTTCCTTGCATAGGATATGCTTTTTAACCGTATTACGTGAAAGTCCCAATTGCCTCGCAATGGCACGCTGAGAGTAACCTTGTTGCTTGAGTATCTTGATTGTCATGAGTTCCTCGTTTGAAATCATGATGCCCTCTATTTCTAAAAAGCATCAGTGTGCGTTAAGTGGCTCACTTTTCAAGTGTTGAGGTGGCTCAGTTTTGCATTGTTGTTAACAACCAGCACTCAATCGGTTTATGATCGAGTTTGAAGATCGTTTAGAGGACTATATTTAAAACGGGCAGTTACACAGAAATATTTACAGTCTCCTGCCCGGTGATATTGCGGTTGAAAAAGAAGGCCCTGGTTTCTACTTTCCCGTGATGACGTCGATCATCAGCGTTTTATCACTGCTCTTCTGGTTGTTTCGCAAGTAATCGTTTTTCGTTACCTGGATCCCGGCCAAAACGCACCGGGATGGCGTGTGTATTAGAGCAGTACCCGCTCAACCCCACCTTTTTTCACCTTATCGATAAAGATCCGCTGCCACTTCTCACCGAAGTAACGATTAACNAGNTCAACCACNATATANTTTGGNTCCATGCCAGTCTCATCACTATAGCGTGCCAACCCTTGTTGGCAGGCGGGGCATGAGGTTAGTAGTCGTACTTCGTTGTTCTCGACCTTCGGCTTATTCGTCAGCTGCTCAATGCCAATCTTCAATTCTTCTTCCTTACGGAAGCGCACCTGTGTTGCCACATCGGGGCGCGCTACTGCAAAGGTGCCGGCCTCGCCACAGCAGCGATCTGTGAGTGTTGTTTCGCCATTCAACAGTTTGCTGGTCACCGTCAGTGGTGAGTGGTGCTTCATTGGGGTGTGGCAAGGATCATGATAGAGGTACTGCACGCCTTCGACACCCTCAACCGAAATCTCTTTCTCCATTAGAAACTCATGGATATCCATCAAACGACAGCCAGGAAAAATCTTCTCAAACTCATATTTCAATAGTTGATCCATACAGGTGCCGCACGACACCACCACCGTTTTGATATCCAGGTAGTTGAGTGTATTGGCCACACGATGGAACAACACCCGATTATCGGTGGTGATCTGTTTGCCCTTCGCCTGATCACCGGAGGATGTCTGCGGATAGCCGCAACATAAATAGCCCGGCGGTAATACGGTCTGCACACCACATTCATACAACATTGCGAGCGTCGCCATGCCCACTTCGCTAAACAGGCGTTCGGAACCACAACCGGGGAAGTAGAAGACCGCTTCCGCATTCTCATCGGTCTTAACGGGGTCGCGCAGAATCGGAATCACCTTATCGTCTTCCACCCCCAGTAGCGCACGGGTGGTCTGCGTTGGGATACCCGCTGGCAGTGGCTTCTTCATAAAATGAATCACCTGCGTCGGTATCGACGGCTTACCGGTGGTCGATGTTGGTCGCGCATTAGGCGCCTCTTTCGGCGTCAGCGCCTTGAAGATGCGATGCCCTAGTCGTTGCCCGGCATAGCCCCACTGCAGCATCAGCTTACGCATTATCTTAATCGAGGTTGCACTGGTGAGGTTAAGGAATGCCATCGCCATGCGAGGTCCGGGTTTTAGTTTGAACGGCAGGCGCGTCTTCAAGATGGTGCGCATGCGTATCGACACTTCACCAAAATCGATATCCACCGGGCACACGGGTTCACAGCGATGACAAATGGTGCAGTGATCGGCAACATCTTCCATCTCATCAAAGTGACGTACCGAAATGCCACGGCGTGTCTGCTCCTCATAAAGGAATGCCTCAATCATCAGGCCGGTCGCAAGGATCTTATTGCGGGGTGAATAGAGCAGGTTGGCACGTGGTATATGGGTGGTGCAGACCGGCTTGCATTTACCGCAGCGCAAGCAGCTGCTGATGTCGTCATTCAGCGCACCTAGGTCGCTCTCTTCAAGAATCAGGGCCTCTTGTTGCAGCAGTCTCAAAGAGGGGGTGTAGGCGTTCTCAAGGCCGGAGCCGGGCATTAGTTTACCGCGATTAAAGAAACCATGTGGATCGATGCGCGCTTTGTACTCGACAAAGGCGTCAATGCTGTGTGCATCCATGTACTGCATCTTGGTGATGCCAATGCCGTGTTCGCCAGAGATAACGCCGCCCAACGAGCGCGTAATCTCCATTACGCGGTCTACAATATGCTCCGCTGCACGCATCATCTCATAGTCATTGGAGTTGACGGGGATATTGGTGTGCACATTGCCGTCACCCGCATGCATATGCAGTGCAACAAAAAGGCGGCTGGAGCGAATCTTACTATGAATATCATCCAGTCGTTTACGCACGGGTGACAGTGCCTCGCCACCAAATATCTCTTTCAGTGGGTGCTCAATTTCACGACGATAAGAGATTCGCACATCGCGCCGTAACAACAATTGCAATAGTGAATCGCCGGGCTGGATGGATGTGATTTCGTCAGCACTCAGTAGTGAATGATGAC
Source organism: Thiotrichaceae bacterium (assembly GCA_002401765.2). GTDB lineage: Bacteria > Pseudomonadota > Gammaproteobacteria > SZUA-140 > SZUA-140 > SZUA-76. The sequence goes on along the minus strand of NVTY02000005.1, from coordinate 20,387 downwards.
TGCTCGCGGTGCCGTCCATCTGTTCGAGCAGCGCGAGCCAGCGACTGCGAATCGTTTTTAGGTGTGCGCAAGCGGCATTACGTTTACTAAGGACAATGGCGTCACCTTCTTTACTCGTTTCAAACTTTTCTGAGAGCGGTATGGTCGTCAGCTCGTCATCGAAAAATGCGATTACCGCATCGATCATCTGCAGCTTGTTGCTGGTTGATTGTTCGATGTTGATGCGTTCGATCTGCTCGTTATAGGTGGCAAGATGTTCGAGTGGAATCACCACGTCTTCGTTAATCTTGAAGGCGTTAGTATGCGCGGCAATGGCGGCGGTACGACCACGATCCTGCCAGAAGCGACGACGTGCCTCGGGGGTCACGGCAATAAAGCCTTCCGCTTCACGTTCATTGGCGATGCGCACCACGGCGGATGCCGTACGCGCCACGTCATCTTCGTTATGACCGCCAATATCGATTAACAACAACATCTTTGGCAGCTCGGAACGCAGTGCCTTAGTGGAGTAACTCACGGCACGCAGATAGCGCTCATCCAGGTGCTCCATGCCACAGAGCAGGGTGTCGGTCTGCTGCTCAATATGGTCTTTAATCGACACAATGGCTGAGACGGCTGGCTTCAGGTCTGCGCCGAAAAACTCCAGGCAAACCGTGCGGGTGAATGCAGGTTTCTGATGCAGAATAAAGACCGCCGAGGTGATGAAGCCATCACACCCTTCTTTCTGAATGCCGGGCAGCCCGCCAAGAAACTTGTCGGTAACATCTTTGCCCAGGCCGCGGCGGCGAAAGGCATGCCCAGGGAATATGAGTGTCTCTACCGGTTTGCTCGGTGTCTCGCCATCTGCGCCAAAATAACTGACGCGAAACTCAACCTCTTCCTGGTCGTGAATCTTGCCCAGGTTATGGTTGATGCGCTCCACTTCAAGCCACTGCGCATCGGGTGTCACCATGCGCCACGAGACCAGATTATCGAGGGTCGTGCCCCATAAAACGGCCTTTTTACCACCTGCATTCATCGCCACGTTGCCGCCAATAGTGGAGGCATCCTGTGAAGTTGGGTCAACCGCAAAGACGTAACATTGCGATTCGGCACGTTCGGCAACACGACGTGTCACGACGCCGCATTCGGCGCGTACGGTGGCAACTTGCTCTGCCACCCCTTCCAGTTGGCGCGGCTCAACCAGTCCAAGCCCTTCCAGTTTCTCGGTATTGATCACGGCTGTTTCGGCAATCAATGGTACCGCGCCACCGGTGTAACCGGTGCCACCACCGCGTGGGATAATGGTTAGATTGAGGTCAATGCAGGCCTCAACCAGCGCGCGTATTTCTTCTTCAGTATCCGGTGTAAGCACCACAAAGGGCAGTTCAACGCGCCAGTCAGTTGCGTCAGTCACATGCGAGACACGTGCGATGGCGCTGAAATCGATGTTGTCTGCGCGGGTAACTTTAAGCAGGCGGGTCTCCGCTTCACGGCGCAGCACCTTCTGTTTTGGCAGCCACGCCTCAAATTGGTGTACTGCGCGTCGCGTCGCGTCCAATAGACTTAAGGCGGTGTCATTGCTGTCGGCGCGCTCAATGGTTTGATCAAGGCGATGATGCAGCGCCTTCACCAGCGCACGCCAGCGCTTGTTACTGCTGATCAAATCATCTTGAATATAAGGGTTTCGTGTCACGACCCACATGTCGCCCAGTACTTCGAACAACATGCGAGCTGAGCGCCCGGTGCGACGTGAACCGCGCAATTTATTAAGCTGTTGCCAGCTTGATTCGCCAAGAAAGCGGATAACAATCTCTCGATCAGAGAAAGAGGTGTAGTTATAGGGGATCTCGCGAATCCGCGACGTAGTGGTGGTTTCTTGCATTCTTTCTCTGATTTATAAAGATTTATTATCGAAGGCCGATGGTATTTTCAATGGCATCTGGGCGTGTAGCTTAACACGCATTGTTCACGCTGAGCAGCATATCCCTAGATGTTATTGACAATGAATAGGAAATAAAAACCCTATAAATTAACAGATTACGATTCATGGACGACAATGCCTAAAGCCGATAATAAGCGCGTGATTTCACCTGAAGAGCTTGATTGCGATAAACTTGTTACTCAACTCTACCGCTGCTCGCCGCTATCGACTATGAATGAAGCGCAAATTCCGGTGCTAATTTCACTGTCGAGGGTTGAGAGATACCCTTCCGGCAGCCAGCTTTACAGTGATGGCATCCCCAATGATGTGGTCCTTTATCTGCTAAAAGGTGGCCTTGAGGTTGTTCAAGAGGGTCGTGAATCAACGATTCAAGCTGATTCGGATGAGGCATTAAAACCATTTTCCAGTAAATATTTTGCGACAGCTGCCATCACCACCTCGGGTGAAGTAGATCTGATTCGTATCGAAAAAGAACTCATTGAAACCCTCACCGCCTGGGGGCAGATTTCCGCGCCAGAAACGGAAGTGGTGATGAGTGAAGAGGGCATTGTGACCATTGATCGTGCTAGTTGGCTTAATTCTATGATCAAATCACCCACATTTAGAAAACTGCCCGCTGCCAATATTGAAGCGCTACTCAACAAGCTGGAACCGATACGTGTTAACGCGGGCGATCTCATTATTAGGCAAGGAGATCAGGGCGATTATTTTTATATGATCAATAATGGCTCTGCACTGGTCACCATCAATCCTGAAAATGATGAAGACTCTGTCATCATGGCAGAGCTAAATGAAGGCGCAAATTTTGGTGAAGCCGCGCTGATTTCAGACAAACCACGAAATGCCTCTATCACGATGATGGAAGATGGCGTGTTACTGCGTCTTTCAAAAGAGAATTTCATCAACCTGCTAAAAGAACCAACGCTTCGCTGGGTCGACTTTAACAAGGCGACTAGCATTATTAAACGTGGCGCCAAGTGGATTGACGTTAGAACCGCCGAAGAATTTGAACGCGGCCATCTTCCTGGTGCAATCAACATGCCGATGCGAGACCTACATAAAAATGCCCGCGAGCTAAATACTAAAATCCCCTATATCTGCTACTGCGAAAGCGGTACACGTAGCTCTGCGGCAGCCTTCGCTTTGTCACAATACGAGCTTCGCACGGCCGTTTTAAAGGGCGGGATTGAAACACTCTCTGAAGATTGCCTTGAAGTCAGTAACGCGGCGGCTTAATAACCCTCACCACGCAAGCCGCTGAACCAATATCACCATAGCAGGTGATTTGCTAGAATGCATGAAAACAGCTATTTTCGCTTACTTTAATGCCCCGAAATGCTACCAACCAATACCATCATAAAATGGCTAATTTGAAGTCATACCTTAATCGTCGCTTCGCGAAACTTCGCTTATCAATGGCGACGATTGAAAGCGTGCCACAGCTTGCACTGTTGGGTGCGATCAGCGGTATCATTGCTGGGCTCGTCATTGTCGCCTTCCGCATCCTGATCGAATATACCCAGATGAGTTTCCTGCCGGGTGCTGATGCGGAAAACTACGAGGGACTATCACCGCTCATGCGTCTGCTGCTCGCCACCGTTGGTGGGCTTGTGGTTGGGCTACTGTTCCAATACATCGCCAAAAGTGCCGCTCAAGTCGGTGTCGTCCACACCATGGAGCGTCTTGCCTATCATCAGGGCCGACTGCCGCTGCGCAATGCCATCTGGCAATTTATTGGTGGTGCCATCACGATCATTAGTGGGCACTCGGTTGGCCGCGAAGGGCCCAGTGTCCATCTGGGTGCTGCCAGTGGCAGCTTGCTGGGGCAGTGGCTACAACTCTCCAATAGCAGCACCCGCACCCTGGTGGCCTGTGGCGTTGCCGCCGCGATTGCGGCCTCATTTAATACCCCGCTGGCTGGCGTTATTTTCGCAATGGAAGTGGTGCTAATGGAATACACCATCGCCGGTTTTATTCCCGTGATAATGGCAGCCGTGCTGGCAACCATCGTGTGCCATTGGTTCTTTGGTAGCGAAACCGTATTTCTGGTACCCGACATCGGATTCAGCACCATTGCAGAGCTACCATTCGTGTTAGTACTTGGCCTGGTCATTGGCGTGCTTGCCGCCACCTTTATAGAGCTACTGCAACGTTTTGTACGCATCAGTGCGACTTACCCCTTATGGCAACGCACCACATTAGCTGGCTTTATCATTGGAGTTCTCGCCCTGGGTGTTCCGCAAATAATGGGCATTGGTTATGATACGGTTAACGCTGCCATGCTGGGTGAATTTGCCCTTGGCATGCTGATCGCGATTACCCTGATCAAAATTTTAGCCACCACCATCGGGCTGGGTTTAGGACTTCCTGGCGGCTTGATTGGGCCAACACTTGTCATCGGCGCTACCGCGGGTGGTGTGATTGGGATCATCGCAGATGCACTATTCCCCGGCAGCATTTCATCACCCGGTTTTTACGCTATCATCGGCATGGGTGCGATGATGGGCGCAACACTGCACGCGCCGCTGGCCGCCTTAATCGCCATGCTTGAACTAACCGCTAACCCTAATATTATCTTGCCAGGGATGCTGGCGATCGTTGCCGCAGCACTGGTCAATAGCCATCTATTTGGCAAGCCGTCGGTCTTTATCATGTTAATTAAAGAGCGAGGCCTTGATTTTCATGACTCCGCACTCGCGCAATCACTACGCCGAATTGCGGTTGCCAATGTGATGGATAGACATTTGATTCAGGCAGATCAATCGGTGACCTTCGCCGCCGCACAGGCACTATTAGCGCAAAACCCAAGCTGGATTATCATTGCCTGCGGCGACAAGCAATACTCACTACTACCACCGGCCGATCTTGCGCAACATCTGCTTGCTCGCGAAGCACCACAAACCGATGTGGAGGATACGATGATCGATCTGCTCGAGATTCCAGCGATGCGGCTTGATGCCGCAACGATCCACCTCCAGGCCTCGCTCCAGGAAGCGCATGAGGTGATCACTCGTTCAGCATTCAAAGCGCTCTGCGTTGTCCGCAAGGGCAGTGATGAGCAACGGATTGAGGGCGTACTGACCGAAAGCGAGATCGAATCTCATTATCAATCTTAAAATGCTACTGGGTTGCGCCAGAGATACACCGCGGACTACGTTGGAAAAAAAGACCGGCATGCCTCAAAGGCCTCTTGCGGGGTGATATCCGCCACCTCTTTGGAGGCCGCCACAAGATTAATATTCTGCCCATCAGGGACATAAGCGGCACAATCTGACGGCGGTATATGACCAAAAAAGGCCACCACATGCGTGCCCACGGCAGCACCCAGGTGCATCGGGCCGGTGTTTGAAACGAGCAGCACATCTGCCCGCTCAAGTGTTGCCTTATAGCGTTCAAAATCAAGTGGTGGTACCAGCATTGTGGCCGCGCCATCACTCATGCGAACAATTTTTTCACCTGTTGCCACTTCATCCGGCATCAAATCCATAATGATGCGAATGTTGAGGCCTTGCGCTTTGCTGTATGCCGCGATCAATTTGGCCAGCTCTGCAAACGACTCTGCCGGCCACAGTCGGGCCGCGTTATCTGTGCGACGCCACGCCACCTTCTTTAAACCGCTATAAGTTGGGTGAAGCGCCACCACAAACATCTCATCGGTGATGCCTTCTTCTGCAAGAATGGCTCTCGCCTTCATTCGAGCATCGTCGTGTACGGGTAAGGTGATCCAGTAATCTTTTAATTCACCCGTCACCGAGCGCGCAACCGCATCAAGGCAGCGACGTGAATAGTGTGCCGATTCATTACTGTAATCGATACAGAAACTATTATCCGTCAGCCGTTTCGAGAGGTCACTAAAACGAGGGTTTAATTCAAAACAGAATACCTTGTCATAGTGCTCATCATGCAGCGCCTTTTCAATTTTTTTTACATGATAAAAGGCAAGTAGCGACTTACGGTCATGAATAATCAACTTTGAAACCTGCGATGAAAACCCTTTCAATACGCGTAGTCCATCAGGGCTTGTCAGTACATGCACCTCAGCATTTGGGTATGTTTCGAAGATTGCCTGCAGGGCAGGGGTGATCATCACAATGTCGCCTGCACGGCCGATTCTTATTACTAATATCTTCATAATGAACGAGGAACTCTCCGGCAGACCCTTAGGCCTGAGATGCGTAATAATGAAAGCTATGCCATTTTGCCTTTATAGAAAATTATTCACGCGCTTTTCTTCTTAGTCGCAATAATGAAAAATGCGCCATTAGAATAGAGTGCATTGGGCAAGTCGCGCGCAAAGAATTGGGCGATTTTTGAATGCTCTGCCGTTACTTTTGTTGCATTCATTGAAAATACAACCTCAAAGCCACATTTATCAAGCATCGCAGTTAGTGACTTAGGGGAGTAATAAAAGATATGGTGCTCAGAATCGTAATATTTACCTATATTCTTACGGCGTAGCCCCAGTTTCTCCAGGCGAAATTTTACTCGTACAGAGAGCGCATTAATATTAGGCACCGCAATATACAAAAAACCATTATCAGCTAATAAATTATGTAGTTTTTTTAAATCTCTCATTGGGTATTTAAGATGTTCAATAACATGGTATGCATGAATTAAATCGAATTTTGACTCTTTCCAGTCAATGGATTCGAAAGGGCCGCTCTCGACTTCAATACCTAAGCGCTCAGAGACTTTATTCATGGCATCTCCATCAACATCATAACCAATGACATCCCACCCTCTCATTTTTGCATATTCCGCAAAGTTTCCATTGCCACAGCCAAAATCAAGCGCTTTACCTGGGGGCTGGGTGTACCGTTCAATAAATTGAAATTTTACCTCATTATCTCGCTGATGGGCCTTCATATAGTTAGCTTCTGGTATCTCACCTTCATAGTATTCAGCGTAGTAATGCTGTAGATATTCATCAGAAAAAATAGGGTTCATGAATTGAACAGAGCATTGCTTACATGAAAAAATATGATTTTCGCGGAAATCCTTCAGTAAGAGCCCTATTTGACTAGAATTACATGCAGGGCACGCTTTATAAGGCGGGTCATATTTTACAATGTCGGTCACAACCATTTCAGCTCCCTGAGTTTATGAGGCAGATACAATAGCCACATTCTCCGATAAAATCCAACATATGATATATGGGCAGCTCTATTCATTCATGAACGCAGCGCTTAAACCCCCAATCCGCTGCATCAGCGTTGCCCATTTTGGCAATAGTCCCGCTACGGTGCGCCCCTTGGCTATTACCTGCTATTGACGCCTTGAGGTAACGCATTGGGCATTCAATCTGCCTTGCTCAGAATTAATAGAGGTGCCCATATGGCTCTTTAAAAGTGATGTGATTTAGGTGGCCGCATGCGGCGATGTTAGTGCGTTTAAATATGTGCTCTATCCCCGTGCTTTGCACGCGATAGTCTGTACTTATGGTAAAAATATCAGGCGGAGTAAAGACCTCGGTGATTTTCAAAATCCTTCAAGAATTCAACCAAATGGACGTTATTTGTAATGAAAACGGTTACGCTTAGAAAAATATTAGCTGGGCACCCCTATCAAGTGATGGCGGCGCTTGGTAACAATGGGCAATGATGCCTCGATAAGCAGCAAGGACATCGTGATAACGCATGCCGCTATGGACGCTTAAAAACAGTAAAATCCTGATCGTTGATGATTATGCCGAAATGCGCTCGATGTTGCGCAGCATGCTAATGGCGTATGGCGCTGAGGATATCAAGCAATCCTCCAACGGTGAAGATGCGGTTGAGAAAATCGCCAATCATAAATTCGATATTATTCTATGTGACTACAATCTTGGCGAAGGCAAAGATGGCCAGCAGGTATTGGAAGAGGCTAAACACCGCGAAATTCTGCCATTAGCAACCACCTTTATTATGGTGACGGCAGAAAATACCGCGATGATGGTGATGGGTGCAATCGACTATCAACCCGATGCCTATCTCGCCAAGCCTGTTACGAAAGTCACCTTACAAGCCCGTCTTAGAAAAATTATTGAGAAAAAAGAATTCACAAAAAAGATATCTATTGAAATTGATAAAAAGGAGTATGGCAAAGCCAGCAAGCTATGTGATGAGGCGATGAGCGATCACCCAGCACTGCGCCTGGAACTGCAAAGTCTGAAATACACCCTGCTGACCACGATTGGCGATCACGATGCTGCGGAGGCACTTTGTAAACAGGTGCTTGCTGACCGTGACGTACCGTGGGCACAACTAGGGCTTGGCAAGGTTTACTTCTCGCAGCAACGATATGGTGATGCAAGGGAACTGCTCGAAGACATCATCGCTGATAACAGTGACTTTGTCGCCGCTTACGACCTGCTCAGTAAGACACAGAAAAAATTGGGCGACTCTCAGGCCGCAGAAGAGACGCTAGCTAAAGCCATTCAGAAATCACCGAAGTCATTAGTGCGCCAGCGCGAGTTGGGCGAACTTGCTGTTCTTAATGAAAACCACACCGTTGCAGAGCGCGCCTGTCGCGATGCGATGCTGATCGGTAAGCACTCCGTATTGAGAAAGGCCAATGACTACGTTAATTATTCTCAAGCTCTGGTCAAAAATAATAAAGGCAAAGAAGCGCTTAAGATTGCGGACAGAATAAAAAGCGCCTTTAAGCGTGACCATGATGCCAGGTTGCAGGCTGAAATATGTAAAAGCACAGTACATCAAGCACTGGGGGACGATGCCAAAGCTGTGGCATCAGTCGATGCCGCGCTGGTTCTCTATGAAAAGTATGGCCCCAATTTCTCTAGCGGTGCCGGCATTGCGCTTGCTAAAAGTTGTCTAAAATATAATAAAGAGGAAGAAGCCGACACCATCATCAAAGATGTTGCCAAAAATAATCACGAAGACAAAGCTGTGTTAGCAGAAATCAATCAAACCTATGAAGATGCCGGGCTTTCCGGGAAAGCTGAGGAGGCGATTGCAGCCGCTATTGATGAGATTGCTGAGATCAATAATGAAGGTGTCAGGCTTATCAATGAAGGAAAAATTGCTGAATCGATTGAGCTGTTCAAAAAGGCAGCCAAGGCACTGCCACTGAACCATACCATCTGCCTTAACGCGGCCCAGTCATACATCTTACTGATGAAAAAAGAGGGCGCCAACAAACAGCACCTTAATGAAGCAATGCTTTATCTGAGCACGGTTAAAGATGTCGACTCTGTAAAGAAAAAATACAATGAATTAATGGCGAGCTGTCGTGAAATCGCGCTCCAGGCCGGCTGATAAACCATGCGTAATGAAGAGCCTCCCATCAAACTCGATTTCTCAGCGATCATGGCAAGTTCAGTGCATGACATGAAGAATTCGATTCAGCTACTGCTGGGTACGCTTGATGAGGTCATTGATGAGCTTCCCGCAGATGCTCAACCTCACGCCAAAATTTTACGTGCAGAAGCCGAAGGACGGCGTATCAATGACCAATTAATACAGTTGCTCACGCTCTATAAGGCAGGTAACACGCAACAGAGCCTGCGCCTCACTGAACATCGTGTTGACGAATTTCTAGAGGAGATCCACATTGAAAACCATGAACTCCTGTTGCTTCGCGATATCGCACTCAGTATTACATGTGGTGAAGAGCTCACATGGTTTTTTGATCGAGAACTACTCAAAGGGGTCATCAATAATCTGATCACCAATGCTCGGCAGCACACTGATAATAAGATCGAGCTTTGCGCCATTATTTGTAATAAAAAATTATTACTCTCGGTGGATGATAATGGGCCAGGCTATCCTCAGGCCATGTTAAAGCGCTATGGTGCACCACATGAGGTCATTCCGGGTGAAAATAGCCATGAATCTGGCGGCACTGGCCTGGGGCTATTTTTTTCCGCTACCATCGCCCACTTGCACAAAAATCGCAAAGAATTTGGCTACCTGGAAACCAGCAATAACGGCATTGATGGTGGTGCGCGCTGCACTATCGTACTGCCCTAAATCAGCCTGCTATTTTAAGATAATCTTAAGTTCGACACGGGGTGTTATAATCCTGAGCTGATACTATTTTGAGTAGTAAAACATCCTCGCATGAGTAAGATTCCAATAGACCTCAGTCATTTGATTAATCAGTGTATGGCCGTTGATCGTCATCGCCTGCGCCAAAAATTGAACCAGCTAACAAAGAGGCCAGATGAAATGGCTCTGCAGGAACTTACCGTGCGCATTACCCGCTCATACCAGCAGTGTGAGCAACGCCGCACCAATATACCGACACCGGACTATCCCGAAGAACTACCGGTTAGTGAGCGGCGCGCTGAGATTGCCGAGGCGATAAAAAAACACCAGATAGTGATTGTTGCGGGTGAAACCGGCTCGGGTAAAACCACTCAGCTACCTAAGATTTGCCTTGATGTTGGGCGCGGTATCACCGGTATGATTGGCCACACGCAGCCACGTCGTATCGCTGCGCGTAGCGTTGCTACCCGTATCGCAGAAGAGCTGAAATCAGAGCTGGGGCACACCGTTGGTTACAAAGTCCGTTTTAGTGATCGCATTAGTCCCGAGAGTTACATCAAACTGATGACCGATGGCATCCTGCTGGCCGAAAGTCAGCAAGATCGCTTCCTCAATCAATACGATACCTTGATTATCGATGAGGCACACGAACGCAGTCTGAATATCGATTTTCTGCTTGGCTATTTAAAGCAGCTGCTACCTAAGCGCCCCGACCTAAAAATCATCATTACTTCTGCGACGATTGATACCGCTCGTTTTTCAAAGCATTTTAATGATGCGCCGATCATTGAAGTGAGTGGGCGTAATTATCCCGTTGAAATGCGCTATCGAGCGCTGCAAAATGATCACAACGATGAAGATGATCGCGACATTCTGCAGGGCATTCGTGATGCCGTTGATGAACTGGCACAGGATGGTTTGGGCGATGTATTAATCTTTCTTCCCGGCGAACGTGAAATCCGCGAGGCTGCTGAAAGCCTGCGCAAACATCACCCGCCGCATACCGAAATATTACCACTCTATGCGCGGCTATCAGCCAGTGATCAGAATAAAATATTTCAGCCACACAAAGGCAGGCGCATCGTGCTGGCAACCAATGTCGCAGAAACTTCACTCACGGTGCCGGGTATCCGCTATGTGATTGACCCCGGTGTTGCACGCCTGAGTCGCTATAGTCATCGCACCAAAGTACAACGACTGCCAATTGAAAAAATCTCACAGGCATCTGCCAATCAACGCGCCGGACGCTGTGGTCGTCTCGCCCCTGGTATCTGTATTCGTCTCTATAGCGAAGAAGACTTTAGCCTGCGCCCTGAGTTCAGCGAACCTGAAATCAGGCGTAGCAATCTTGCCGCCGTGATTTTGAAGATGAAGGCGTTAGGCCTTGGCGATATTGATCACTTTCCATTTGTTGAAATACCCGAGCCCAAGATGATCAGTGATGGCTATAAATTGCTCGAAGAGCTTAGCGCGATTGATCAAAACAAAGAGCTCACTGAGATAGGCAAACAACTCGCGCGACTACCGATTGACCCTAAAGTAGGGCGTATGGTGCTGGCCGCAAATCAATTGGGAAGCCTAACGGAATTGCTGATCATCGCCAGCGCATTGAGCATTCAAGAGCCGCGTGAACGGCCGCATGAAAAACAGCAGGCCGCGGACGAAAGACACAAGGCCTTTAGCGATGAGCGCTCTGACTTTATCGCCTACCTAAAACTATGGCGCGAATATCATCGCCAGTCAGTAAAGCTCACCAACAATAAACTACGCCGTTGGTGTCGTGATCATTTTATCTCATACCTACGCATGCGTGAATGGCACGATGTCCATGTGCAACTCAAAAGTCAGGTGCGAGAGCTCGGCTGGACACTCAACGACACGCAATTTACCAACCATAAAATTGACAAAGCTCTATTAAACAGTAAAGAGGATGACGCGCCAGAGATCGATAGCGATCACTATGCCGCCATTCATCAGGCACTATTAACCGGGCTCTTAGGTAACGTTGCTTTCAAAGGTGACAAGCAAGAATTCACCGGCGCACGCGGCATCAAGCTACACATCTTTCCTGGCTCAATCCTTTTTAAAAAACCACCCAAATGGATCATGGCCTCTGAACTGGTCGAAACAACTCGCATGTATGCACGCAACTGTGCTCGCATCGAGCCAGAATGGATAGAATCGGTTGCCGGTGAGCGTTGTAAACGCACCATCTTTGAACCGCACTGGGAAAAGCGTCCTGCGGCAGTGATGGCATTTGAGCGTTTGTCACTGTATGGTCTGATGATTAACCCACGCCGCAAGATACATTTTGGAAAGGTTAATCCAGTTGAAGCGCGAGAGATTTTTATTCGCGGTGCACTGGTCGAGAAAGAGTTCAATACTCCCGCACCATTTTTCAAACACAATAGCGAGCTCATCGATGAGATCGAATCACTGGAAGCAAAGTCACGCCGCCGTGATGTACTGGTGGATGATGAAGTGCTTTATCAGTTTTATGAACAACGCCTGCCAAATGATAGTTACGATGGGCGACGCTTTGAAGCATGGCGAAAAAAGGCTGAGAAAAAAGAAGCCAAGCTATTATTTCTCAAGCGTGAAGATCTGATGCAGCATGAGGCAGGTGCTGTCACCGATGCACAGTTCCCAGACACCATCAGCATCGTTGGCATGACGCTTAAATTGAATTACCACTTTGACCCCTCACATCCGCAGGATGGCGTCACCGTTACGGTGCCATTAGCAGCACTGAATCTACTAAGCCCACCACGCTTTGAATGGTTGGTGCCGGGTCTGCTGCATGAAAAAATTCGTCAGCTATTGAAGTCACTACCCAAGGCATTACGTCGAAACTTTGTACCGATGCCAAATTATGCCGATGCTTGCCTACACGTATTGTCGGCCAGTGAAGAGCCGCTACTACCCGCACTACAACAGCAATTATTTCGTATGACCAGTATCAAAGTCACCACTGAAGATTGGCAGTTAGAAAAAATACCACCACACATGTTCGTGAATTTTAATGTCATTGATGACCATGAAAAAACCATCGCTATGGGGCGAGATCTACGAACACTACAACAAGAATTAAAAGGGCAGGCACAACAGAGCTTTGCCGAAATACCCTCATGGGATGGAGAACGCCAGGGAATTACCAGCTGGGATTTTGGCGACCTAGCAATGGATGTAGAATTTACTGGCAATGGGATTTTAATGCGCGGTTATCCTGCGCTAGTGGATAAAACAGAAAGCCTTTCGATTGAACTACGCGATAATCTTCAACAAGCCGAACATGAGACACGCATTGCACTGCGCCGCCTGATTGGTTTTATATTGCCAGACAAATTAAAATACCTTTCGCGCCAACTGCCGCATCAAAAAGAGATTAACCTCTACTATGCCCCCGTTGGTCGCTGCGATGAGCTGCTGCAAGACTTAATCGACACCATTATTGATCAGGCATTTTTTAGCGCTGAGTTGCCACGCACGACGAATGCCTTTAATCAGTGTCTCGATGTAGGCAAGAAAAACATGCTGCTGATCAGTGAAGAAATCTGCGGCCTTATATTGGAAACATTACAACAACACCATCAACTTAATAAAAAATTCAAGGGTTCGTTGTCGCCCGCATGGCTACACGCAGCAGGAGACATTAAGACGCAACTTGGCTATCTTATCTATTCTGGTTTTATCAATCAGACGCCCATTGAGTGGTTACGAGAATACCCGCGTTATTTTAAATCGATTAACGTCAGGCTTGAAAAATTAACAGGTAATGTCAGCCGTGACCGCGCACTGATGCAAGAGGTCAAGCCGCTCTGGGAAGATTATCTTGCCCGCCTTGAAAAGCAACAGCAACAAGGCATCACCGATGCCGAGCTCGTGACCTATCGCTGGATGATCGAGGAGTTACGTGTTTCACTATTTTCACAGGAGCTCAAAACAAAGATGCCAGTATCTGCTAAGCGCCTGAAGAAGCAGTGGGAAAAGGTTCAATAAACAGGCCTCAACTTGTTCTTAAAACCATAAATACTTACACTAACAAAAAGCCCACTATGGAACAGTCATCATGAACAAAGCCACCTTCCCCATCGTCGCTCTTTTTATCGGTATCTTTATTCAGGTCGTCTTGAAAATTACCATTTCAGAAAATGGTGAAACAGCCATGCCGTTACTCACATTACTGTTGATGACCGAATTCGGCATGATTGTCTGCATTGTCGGCGTCATAATGGGCGGGAAGTTGCTGCTCAACAAGGCCGGGTTTAATCTTAGACTGGCACTAGCGGTAACCGGCTGTGCAGCCTTAGCGATCATGCTCGGGATAGAAGGGCTCGACTTGTGGCATTACGTCAATAGCGTTGGATGATAGCTAGCTCAATCTTTTAGCTGACACCACTTTCGGTAAGTTTTATGCCATGTCAAAGGCTACTAAGGGACGTGCACGAAACAACTTCCGACTCTTGCATCACAGCTTCAGCCCGTCTTTGCCCGTTCTTCAATCTCAAAACCTCAAAATAGAACCACTATTCCTACGATTTTGCTCAATCAGAACGAACAAATACGAACTAAATCTGAGCGCCATACCCGAAACTTGTTTCGTGCACGTCCCTAAGTGCCAAAATCAGTCACTAGAATTTTTCACACTACTACTAACACCCGTCATTCCGGCGAAGGCCGGAATCCAGAGGCCACTGTTCTAGCAGTGATCGATACTGGTATTTCAAGCATCCTACCTCCTTGACCAAATCAACGAATCTGACCCTTTAGATTCCGGATTTGATGCCGCATTCTAGTCATTGATTCTTTTGTAGCCTGGGCTGAGTCTATGCGAAACCCGGGGATGCGTAGCGTTGTTCTCCCGGGTTTCGCTGGAAGCTCAGCCCGGGCTACGTCGCCAGATGCCAACTCTACCAAGAAACCTATGCAAGATTGTGTGAACCAATAACCATCCTTGATGGCCTTCCTATGTGAAAGCATTCATACGTTTTCACACTGACCTCAAACATACTAATCAACATAAGGCCCATGCTGAATAATGGGTTCGCCGTGAGGTGAGCCATACGCCAGCATCACTCGCGCTGTTTTCGCTACGCTAATCACCACTTCATCTTCACCATCAAAGAAGGCGCTTTCACCTGAGCGATAGGGCTGTTTGTTAATCGCCACATCGCCATCCGCAACATAAACAAAACCACGCATACCCGTTGGAATCGTTTCAACATGTGAGCCATCAGCAGGCAACTCAATATCCAGGTAGCGTATCGCTGTCTTAATCTTCAGTGGTGAATCACCCCCCACCAGTACTTTAATCCGAGCGCTATCGATTTCATGCACAGGAAACTCACCGTCATCAACCTGCTGGTACTCAGGCTCAACTTGCTTCAGGTGTCCAGGAAGATTAATCCAGAGCTGAATACCACGCGTTGGCGACTCCTCATGCGGCATCTCAGAATGGACGATGCCTTCGCCAGCCGTAAAACGTTGCGCACCACCACCGGTGACCGTAGAGCTGTTACCGAGATTATCGGTATGTTTAATCGAGCCATTATAGAGATAGGTAATCGCCTCAAAGCCGCGGTGTGGGTGGTCAGGAAAACCATTGCCGGGTGTAATCGTAAAATCATCCCACAGTACAAATGGGTCATAGTTGCGGAATCCGGCAATGGGCATTAAGCGCTTCACGTTAACACCATCGCCCTCTTTCATCTCTAGTGCCTTGTGTCGCTTAATCATAATTTTCTCCTGTGATATACGCTTATCTGTTATGACTCCCATCGCACATGGGGGCATTGCCTGTTTTTCCACATCCACAGACACGTAGTGTTTCATCTTTCTGCGTGGTATAGTTGAGTGGTTCACCGGTTGGGTGCGCACCATGAGAACCATCGCAATAAGGTGGGTTTTTACTATGACCACATTGACATAGATGAATGCTGTCGCCCGCAGTCACCTTCACCATGTACGGAAAACCTTTGTCATACATACTCATTGTTAAACTCCTTTTGTTGAAAAAATTCAATCACGATCATGCGCGGCATTAAAATCTTGCTGCGGTCCCATCGGCACGACCCGTGTTGGGTTAATCGTATCGTGACTATAATAGTAGTGCTGCTTAATGTGAATCATGTTAACGGTTCCCGCAATACCCGTCTGTTGATAGAGTGCTCTTAAATAATGACTGAGATTCGGGTAATCAGCAATCCGTTGTTTATTGCATTTAAAGTGACCCACATAAACCGCATCAAAGCGCACTAGCGTGGTAAAGAGTCGCCAGTCTGCCTCTGTGATCTGCTCGCCAACTAAATAGCGCTGCTGACTCAAGCATAGCTCCACTTCATCCAGCGCATTAAACAGTTTCTCAAATGCCTTTTCATAGGCTGCTTGGGTGGTCGCAAAACCACATCGATAGACGCCATTATTAATATTGTCGTACACCATGGCATTGATCTCATCTATCTCTTCACGTAGCGGTTGGGGATAGTAGTCATCCTTAATGCGGGTATGCGCATCAAAGGCACTATTAAACATGCGAATAATCTCTGATGATTCATTACTCACAATCGTTTGCAATTGCTTATCCCATAATACGGGCACCGTGACTCGGCCACTGTAATCAGGCTGTGCCTGCAGATAGAGTTGATAAAGGGTGTTGTGTTTGTTCACCTCATCCAGCGTGCTCTCAAAGTGACCGCTAAAGAGCCAGCCTTGTTGCAGCATATGCGGGTCAACCACCGACACACTGATCGCATCTTGCAACTGTTTTAGTTGGCGGAAGATCAAGGTACGATGGGCCCAGGGACAGGCGAGTGACACATAAAGATGATATCGTCCTGGCTCGGCCACAAACCCGGCTTTGCCGCCCGGGCCAGCACTGCCATCAGCCGTTACCCAATTTCTGAATTGCGCATCGTTGCGCACAAACGTACCGCCACTCTCGGTGGTGTCATACCATTCATCACGCCACACACCCTTTACCAATAATCCCATGACTGATCCCCTAACCGTTATGGCAAACTACGCGGTGGCTACTTTAACTGGTTTATCACTTCCTTTCTGCTTAATCCAGCTATCAATGCTCCATTCACCAGCACCTAGTGCGGCGACATAAAATAGGCCGCCTGCTATCGAAAAGTTTTTCATAAACATAATTGACTGAACTTGGTCGCTGAGATTGGCATGAAATATCACTGCCGAGATAATACTAAAACCAGCCAATCCCAGTGCCGTTAAGCGTGCCTGAAAACCCAATATCAACGCAAACCCAGCGCCAATCTCCAGTGCAATCATCAGCGGAAGCAATGCACCCGATACTCCCATCGCCTCCATCCAGCCCTGTGTCGCAGCACAACCACCCATCTTGCTGATACCCGCCAGTAAAAAAATATGCCGAAGAAGAATACGCCCGATTAATGTTGCTGCCTTTTTCATGGGTTTGCCCCTGTTTATTGTTGTCGGATTGAAGCGCTGACCTGCCTCGTTGTTCGATGTGGACTATTATCGCCATATGAATTCGATTAAAAAGCGCAAATATTTGCTAAAAACTATCGAATTATTCGATAATAGCGTCATGAATCATCCTCGAGTCACATTAGAGCAGTGGCGTACGTTACAGGCGGTCATCGATCATGGTGGTTATGCACAGGCTGCTGAAAAGCTGCATCGCAGCCAGTCATCGCTGAGCTATACCGTTGCCAAGTTACAGCAGCAGTTGGGCATGGCACTGTTGCGGATCGAAGGGCGTAAGGCAGTATTAACCCCCGCGGGGGAGGTGCTGTTACGTCGCTCGCGCCAATTGGTTAATGATGCCGCCGAACTGGAAGCCGTTGCTCATAATCTGGATCAAGGGTGGGAACCAGAGATTAACGTGGTAGTGGATGCCGCCTTCCCTAGCGCACACCTGATGGCGGCATTAAAGGCATTTATTCCACTTAGCCGTGGTACCCGCGTGCAATTAAACGAAGTCGTGCTTTCTGGTGCCGACGAAGCACTGCTTGAAGGCAGGGCCGATCTGGTCATTTGCGGCCATGTGCCACAGGGTTTTCTTGGCGATCAATTAATCGAGGTTGAATTTATTGCCGTTGCACATCGTGATCACCCGCTACACCAATTGAAACGTGATTTGACTGATGAAGATCTACGGCGCGAAATTCAGGTGGTGATTCGTGACTCCGGCGTACAATTAAAACGCGATGTCGGCTGGCTCGGCTCCTCTCATCGCTGGACCGTCACCAGCATCGATAAAGCAACCGATGCGCTGGTTGGCGGATTGGGTTTTGGTTGGGTGCCACTCCATCACGCAATACCATATATCGAATCAGGTGAACTAGCGCCACTACCATTACGAGAAGGTCAGCGCAGAAAGATACACCTGTTTATGGTTTTTGGCCAATCAGAAAGGGCTGGCCCAGCCACACAAAAACTGGCAGCGATACTGCGTGAAAACTGCCCGCGCTGATATTTATCAAATATTTTTTTGCCGTCATCCCGGCGAAGGCCGGGACCCAGCGAAATAAGACGGCCACTGGATTTCGGCCTGCACCACAATAACAAACATATGTACTAACACTTAAGCACAAGAGAAAAAATATGAGTCACTTTAAAAATATCACTATTGATAAAAAATCCAAGGTCTACTTTGATGGTGCGGTTACCAGTCGAACCATTCACTTCGCGAACGGTGAAGTAAAAACCCTCGGCATCATGCAATCCGGCGACTATGAATTTAATACCGATAAAAAAGAGCTGATGGAAATTCAGCTCGGTGAAGTAGAAGTACTGCTACCAGGCGAGTCAGAATGGCATCGGTACTCAGTGGGTGAATCATTTCATGTTGCAGCCAATGCCTCATTCAAGGTTAAAGCACTCAGCCTGACGGATTACTGCTGTTCATATATTGATTGATCATCAGCACTACTATTTAGCGGAACGACTTAGCCAGCTCCGCTGACATTCATTAATCTTCCCACTTACCATAACCGGGAATATCAATGCCACAGCGCATCAGAAATATCACTGTGCTTGTCTTTCCAATAGGTAACCGAAGTGATCTGTAGCGGCCTTTAATTTTTCATTACAGATCGATTGATCTTCCACGCCGCTTCTGCTTGTTTATTTTCTGCTGAATTTTCCCGCGCGTAGTTCGTCAGCTCAATCCAAACGAGGCGAAACAGTAACAGGCCAAAAAAAGTATAACCAGAGGTTGTATGAATATCGAGATGGCGGCTATCATCATATGTTGCCCAGGCGAGCGCAAAGGCCAGCACCATCAAGCAGTGAAACAGTCTCGTCGGTAGGTTCCACACCCTCTTTTTTTCAGCTGTATCATTATCACTCCCGCAGAACAGTTTTCTTATCCTGAGTGCTAGATTAAATGGGCAAGATGACTGGCAGATAAGCCGCATCATGTTTTTTCTGAAAGCTGAACCAATATAAATAGGATTTTAAAATAGATTGCGCGGCGCTAATGAAGTATTAACGCGGCGCGATCTAGCATGGCAAGTATCAGCCGAGCAGTCGTTTCCAGGTGAATCAGGGCATGAAATGATGCACTTAGGAGCTACCGGGGTTACCCGGCTGAACGGTACTCGATGTAGCGCCCGATAAAATCTCTAGCAAGACTATCGACATCGATGAATTCTACTCCATGGTGAAAAATAGAGGCTTCACCTTGACGTTGGGTGGAGATATGCCGAACCACACAGGGCAGGGTAATGGCCTTTTTTTTATCGGGTGACAAGGTTGGCATATCGATACTAAAGCGTTCGCCTAACTCACCTAGTTTTACGGGGGCGATAAGGTTTGCACCGCCCATGCTGATATTCTTCATTTCCACTGGTAGCTTATGCCCATCATCATCCATCGCTAGTCTAATGACCGATTCTTTCACTGGCATGCGCACTGCCCGCCGTGTCATGGTTGCTTCGATCCCCCCCGGGTATTCAAGATGTACATGTAGATAGGGGGCGGTTGAGATATGTGTCACCTTGGTTCTAAAGGCATATTGGCTTACGCCACCGAGGTAGCGCACTGTCACCTCGTCACCGTGCGCTAGTGATAGCCGATTATCATGTTCCAGTGGCGCTGAGATGATCACCCCTTCACCCACACGATACCCCAGTAACTCAACAAAATAGCGTGCACCACTGTCATTTTTCTCTAATTGGAGCCCTACACCAACCATTAGATTCAAATCACGATTTGTCATGTCACATGCTCCATGCGTTGAAGTAATTAATCTCAACAACTACTACATATAGTTCCTTAGTTGATGTTAGGAGGCTACATGTTGTTATTTTAGGTTTCGGCCAGAATTACTAAATCTTAAATGCTATTTAAGGGCAGCTCTATTAATGCTGAGCGCGGCAGATTGAATGCCCAATTCGTTACCTCAAGGCGTCAATAGCAGGTAATACCCAAGGGGCACACCGTAGCGGGACTATTGCCAAAATGGGCAACGCTGATGTAGCGGATTG
>NVTY02000004.1 GCA_002401765.2 Thiotrichaceae bacterium | reverse complement strand
CAATATACCCACCCACAAAGAACAAGTAACTGTATCTATCCCTTTCCAAGTACCCTTTGTATTACATATATTTGTATAATCCCCCCTTCCGCTATGGAGAATATTTACGCTCCCATCACCATAAACTAAAACTCTATTTATAGTTGCATTACATGAAAAACTAGCAAGTGCATTGGTTGAAAATAGAAGCATTGAAATAAAAATTATTTTTCTCATGGATTCCTCTTATCACCTTTTTGTATGTATAACGTTTGAGTTAAAGGGTTTTTTAAAAGCGAAGCGAGAGCGCCGCTTTTAAAAAATCCGTTTTGAACGACTTGGTACGCCCAGCATGGGCGTGAACTTATGAGGTGAAAGTCCTCTGTAAGAGATTCGCCTGTCTATTTATAGACAGTATAATTACTAGTCGACGGCAACTGCAAGTCCGCGAGGTGTTGTGGGAAGGAAGCCTGAGTACAAAACTGCGAGCTTACGTACAGAAACATCATATGAGGCCCAGTCTCAGGGGTGAGTTAGCCAAGCATAACGAAACCCATGAATCGCGAGATAAGGTAAATGATGAGGCAGTGCAGTGAAAGTTCACGTTCTTATCTGGGGAGATCTGCTTAACGAGCGATCGGTAATTAACCAGTGAGACTCTGGTATAGAAGTGTCTTGGTTCATTGATGTCATCGCTCAATGAAAGCGAAAAGATGAAACCCGATAGCGCAGTGCAAAGTAATTTGTGGTGTGTTTAAGCAGAAGTCAGCAGACGGCATACGACTGCATGGATGCAGGAGGTAGAGCAACGCAGGAGCAGTTGCCGAGTAGCCAAATGCCCATCGTAATGGTTGGGACATGGTGCCAGCAGTAGGCGCTATAGGCGAAGGCCTGAACATTTAAGGGGGTAAAAGTCATGTTCGACTGGGTAACTAATTTAACGCCGACCGGTGATTATAGTGATCTGCGTGGGAACATAAAACTCGACCCTAATGCGTCATTATTCGACAGAGTACTCGCACCTGAAAATCTCAAAAAAGCATGGCAACGCGTGCGTGCAAATAAAGGGGTGGCGGGTGTGGATGGTGTGACGATTGAGCATTTTTTAGACTGGTCACAGCAACACTGGAAACAGGTTGTGACTGATTTGAAAGGCGGAAACTATCGACCCCAACCGGTTAAACGCGTTGAGATCGACAAGCCTGACGGCGGTAAGCGCTTATTAGGTATACCTACGGTGCTCGATCGTGTAATTCAACAAGCCATTGTTCAAATGCTGGGCCCAATACTAGACCCTTTATTTTCAAATCACAGTTATGGATTTAGGCCAAACAGAAATGCTGCACAAGCGATAAAAGAGGTTGCCGGCAACATAAAGCTAAACCGTAAAATTGCGGTGGACGTTGATTTGTCTAAGTTCTTTGATCGCGTTAATCATGATTTATTAATGACAAAACTCGGCTTCAATATTAAAGATAAACGGGTGCTGGCATTAATAGGGCGTTATTTACGTGCAGGCATTATGGATGGAAAACAACTAAAACCCAGCAAAGAAGGTGTGCCACAAGGCGGTCCACTCTCGCCCTTACTATCAAATGTAATACTTGATAGCTTGGATAGAGAACTGGAAAGTCGAGGCCATAAATTTTCAAGATACGCTGATGATTTTATCATCTTAGTAAAATCAAAGCGTGCAGGAAAGCGTGTGCTGAATAGTGTAAGTCACTATTTAAAAACACGTTTAAAATTAATGGTAAACACGGATAAAAGCCAAGTGGTTGAGGTAAGTCGAAGTAAATTTTTAGGTTTTACCTTTTCACGAGGAAACGTTAAATGGCATGCAAAATCGCTCAAGAAATTTAAACAAAGAGTACGCGAACTTACAAACCGAAATTGGGGCGTAAGTATGTCGTATCAATTGTATAAATTAACGCAGTATTTAAGAGGCTGGATCAACTACTACGGTATAGCCAATGTGTACCAACAGTGTATGGATCTAGATAATTGGATACGGCGACGGGTGAGGATGTGTTACTGGCGTCAGTGGCGAACCAACAGTAGGCGCTTTTAGGCGAACCGCGAACAAAAGTAACTAAATTGTTGCAACTGGGTGCATCTAAAGACTGGGCAGTTACTTGTGGCAGCACAAGAAAAGGTCCGTGGCGTAGTTCAAAAACACCCGGTATACAACAAGCGCTGAGCAATGACTATTTGAAAGCGGAAGGTCTGTTTTCTTTAAGGGACGGTTGGATAAAGATACATTATCCTAGCGGATAGTTAAATGAACCGCCCTGTGCGGAGCCGCATGCAGGGTGGTGTGGGGAGGGCTGATTAGTTGTCAGCCCTTACCCGATTTAGATTATTGGTTCGAAAACGATAGCAAAGTTATTACACACCGGTTTTCCTGTGGAAAATAATAATCACTTTCGTTTAACCACGCTATTATTGGCTTGCCTGTTGCATATGCGGTAAGAGCCATGCTAATTAAATGTGTATCATTTTTTCTAATAGCGGCAAATTTTGAATTACATTGACCGAATGAAAACCCACCTTCAATTTGTAGTTGAACTACATCTGGATGCGATCCAAAGGTTGCCCCGGCAAAATTCATACCTGTGATTTTACCTTCATTAGCTGCAAAGCTAGACCCTGAAAAAAACAGGGTAATAATTAATAAAAAATATATATAAACGTATTTCGATAAGTTATCTGCGTTATGCATCAGTTTTCCTCTTTTATTTATACCTAACGATTAAGTTCAGCGGCATGTAAAGAAGTGCGGTTTTTTTGTGCTATAAAGGCGCGATAGCGACAGCACAAAAAGCCGAAGTTAACCAGACATCCATCTTTCGTGTTGACATCAAATCCAATCAAGCACAATATCTTCGGTTAATGGAATCAACAGTGGTTAAAGGAGTTAACCGTGCCAAAACCTCGTTATGCTCAAGTCTCACTTGAGGCTACACCCTACTATCACTGTGTTTCTCGATGTGTACGCCGAGCATATTTATGCGGATCTGATCAAACATCAGGCAATAGTTATGAGTATCGACGTCAATGGGTTGAGGATAAATTGCTTGAACTAGCCGGTATCTTTGCAATAGATATTTGCGCCTATGCCATTATGTCCAATCACTATCATGTGGTGTTTCATATTGATCGTGAAAAGGCCGAAAATTGGAGCCAAACTGAAGTTATTGAGCACTGGCATAAACTATTTTCAGGCACCCTCTTCTCACAACGTTTTTCTCAGGGTGAAGAGTTGAGTACGGCCCAGCAAAGGTTGCTGAATAAACACGTTGAAGAATGGCGCCTGCGCTTGATGAACATCAGCTGGTTCATGCGCATTTTGAATGAAACCATTGCCCGTAAAGCGAATAAAGAAGATGGCTGCACTGGAAGATTCTGGGAAGGCCGTTTTAAATCCCAAGCCTTACTTGACGAGCCCGCCCTAGCCGCCTGTTTAGCGTATGTTGACCTTAATCCTGTTCGTGCAGGCATGGCAAAAACACCTGAAGGCTCGACTCATACCAGCATTCAAAAACGCCTAAGCAAAGCTCAGAAAGTAGCACAGCCCAACCACCCTCAACAACAAGAAAACCAACTACTTATTTTTGCCGGGAACCCTAAAGAAGACATGCCAAAAGGTTTGCCCTTTCGGTTAACGGACTATCTGGAACTGGTTGACTGGACTGGACGAATACTTCGAGATGATAAGCGAGGTGCGATACCTGAAAACACACCTCCTATTCTGGGCCGATTAAACATCGAAACCAAACACTGGCTATACCTTACCAAAAACTTTGAAAGCCCCTTTAAAGGCCTTGTCGGCTCCGTCGAAAAGCTCAAACAAGTCTGCCAAAAGCTCGGCTATGAACGAACGCCGGGGATAAATGGCTGTAAGCAGTACCTTCCTACCTAACGAAAACTTAATTCCTACACAAAACCACCACTATCAGCCTTCGCTGAGAAACACGCTTGAGCATGATTCTTGATTTTGCGCTTTGTAGTGCCACCCCTCTCGAAATATTCACCATTCAGTCAAAATTTCACCGAAAGAGAACAGCGAGATCAGGAAATATTTTTTTGTTTTGTTATTTTCTAAACTTGGATGTCTTCTTTGACTTCTTTGACTTGCTCTTTGACTTTCTTTGACTTTCTCTTTGAATTTCTCTTTGAATTTGGCGTTACCGCCGCCTGCCCGATGATTGCTACCCGGTGGCTGACCAACCTTATCGGGACGGGATTCTACCCCGCTAGAATGATCGACCTAGCTCGGCCGCACTCCTCTTTACTATAGTAAATTTCGAAAATACACCTTAGTCTAGTTTACAAAAATAGCAAATACCCTATTTTTAGTTGACAAACAAGGTTATTTGCCTATAATTGGTTGACATATATTCTTATTCGCCAAAAATGAGGCTGATTTAATGACATTAACAGATTACGAATCTCCATTTACTCTCTGCCCTGAACTCGAAGAAAAGCATTTGGAAGTGCTATCGAAAATGATATTAACGGTAGTGGAAATCACATTAATGTCACACTCTACTCCATACGACGACAAGTATACGTTGGAGACTTCCTTATTTGGAAGGATAAGACAACTATTTATTCAACTTGGGAAAGCTGATAATTTTCCTTGGGTTAAATTGCCAAGTCAAACTATGGATTATGTGCCAACAATCTGCAATGTACCCGTTCGTATTTTTAAAGACGACCCACATAACCCAAAAAAACTGAAAGTCTTTTTTCAAAATAATTGTGAACAACATCAGCATTCTTTAATGTTTGAACAAAATGAAGCGTTTCCAATTGAATCAATTACATGGAGAATACTCATTCAAGAACCGGCGACAGAAATTAATAAAGACAGTGAGTTAGAAGACATAGAAGACGATTATCATGTAATGTTAGTTGGTTATGACTCTATAACAAAATCAATTATTTCAATGTGGCGATCCGAAGCAAATACTAGAGCAGCGGTGATAAGTGATTTTGACGAATTGCCAAAAGAAATACCAGTTGAAAGAAACCCTATACACAAAAAATCTAGTGATAATATTATAGAATTTCCAAAAAATGAATAACAACATTTATTTAACCGAATATCGTGGTGATAAGCTTCGGTTTGTGAGGCTCATTAAGGGAGTATCCCTTGATGAGCTGGGAAGTATTCTTGATGTAACAAGACAAAACATCCACAAGATGGAAGCTGGACAAGAACCAAAAGAACATCAACTAGAATTGTTATCTAATTTTTTAGAGGTGAAGCCACAATTTTTTTATGCTGAAAGGAATACTCCCATTGTAGAAGAGCAATGTCATTTTCGAAGTTTAAGATCTCGAACTAAAACTCTAACCAATACCATTATGGCTAGAGCTGAGTTACTTGATAGTATTATTAAGGAAGTTGAAACGAATTTCGACTTGCTAATATTTCAACCGCCACACTTAGATATTGATATTGAGCGACCAGAAAATATAGAGAAAATTTCGGAAAATCTTCGTCGACATTGGGATCTAGGTAACGGCCCGATTTCCAATATAACTATTATCGTTGAAAACGCAGGTATTATTGTTTCTTCCATGGAAGGAGTTGATGAAAAAGTTGATGCTTTTTCCTTATCTAGACAACGTCCGATTATAATACGTAATAGCGCTAAAAATAGCCCGTGCCGGTATCGATTCGATCTTGCACACGAGCTAGGACATTTGATAATGCACGATGGCGTTATTACTGGTTGCAAAAAAACGGAAAAACAAGCAAATTATTTTGCTAGCGCATTTTTAATGCCCCGTGTAGGTTTTGCAGATGCCATTAACCGACTTCCTATTATCAAAGGTGCTAAAAGTTTCTATTGGAATAATTTATATAAACTAAAGAAATACTTTAAAGTTAGCTTTAAAGCGATTCTCTATAGAGCCAAATCTCTTGGCATTATTTCTGATGATCAAATGCGTTCTGGATATATACAGATTAATAAAAAGGGATGGGCAAAAAATGAATTTCTAGATGATGAAATATCTCAAGAAAAACCGTCATTACTAGACTCAATGATTTCCGAACTCAATATTTCAACTTGGAATAAGTTGCTCGAAAAATTAGGGCTGACTGATATTTTGGTTCGTCAGCTTTTACCTAATATTCGATTTCCTCAACCACTCCTAAGAAGTATAACGTAGTGAAATCTTATAATTTTTTCTAAACATGATTTTAATTAATTTTTAACACATAACGTCGCAAATCACCGGCAGGTTAAAGTGGCACGTTTTTGCGAACAAATAAACCGCAAATAAACCGGACACCCATGATAAATGCACAGGTCGTCGCTACAGATGCTTGTGAGGTTTCTCGATGCCAGCCAGCATTTTAGCTCGGTAGAAATCATTACCCCACAAAATGCCAGAAACAACATGCATCACCGTAACCCTTTGTTTTATCTGGGCATTATGGAGTTAATTATAATGGGTGTCCTTGCAAGCACTTGCTACCCTACCCTGTTGCATTATGTTGACAAAACCGGGGCGTCCATGCAGTTTTTTTAATCCATTTCAAAAAAGGGTGACTGCCTCAGTTTTCGAAGAAACTCACTGCTTTCATTTTCTGTTGGCTCTGTATAGGTATCAGCATAAAAAGTCCTTCCAGATATTTTCACCGATGTTGACTTGCTGTTGTATGAGGAAATGATCTTATCCTCATGGTTTGGTAATTGTGTGTCAGCAAGTGAAGTTAAAACCGAGTACAACCGCAAGCCACTATTTTGACTATCGCCATATTTATGAATAAACAGGGGTGGGTTATATAAACTGCTGACTGACAGCGAATTTGAGGTCTTCATTCCGGCAATAACACATTGTGTATGGGCAGACGCGCCGCCATTAAAATAATCCAGTATTTTTATTTTTTTGATGTCCCCAAAAACCCTTCGACCAAGTTCCGGGTCGATTTCTTTGGATAATGTTCCATTGGGTATTGGGGGCAAGCTGACGGATAAAACATAGTGATTATCATTTTTGACCAATGAAACCAGCTTGTAGCCACTGCTGGAAAACGCTTTAAAAGCAATATATTGGCTTGCATTACTCACAAAACTCGCATAATAATCGCTAACTATCCCTGTATCACTCAATTTAAAGTTGATCGGGCAATCAGCCATTACCGGCTTCAACTGATCATTCGAATTCACACAAGCCGTTAGCATAAAAAATACTACGCCACTAAAAAAAAATTTAAATAGCGTCATTTCTTGCTATGCCTTGTGCTTGCTTCTTCATAGGAGTCTATTTTCCGGCCACCATAAGCCGCATGATAAGTCCTTACATACCCTAAATTTTTATCAATTCTAATTTGGTTTGTATACCTGATAGCGCCGGGTTCTTTTGGTAGTTTCCAGGGGCCTCCTGTCCAACTGCAAAGCAAGTTACAGTAAGGCTCAAAAAATTTGGCTTGCTGCAATTGTCCTGCATGAAACAGCTCGTGAGCTAATGCCATTTCCGGGAGAAAGCTACCCCTAAGAAATTTTCCTGATTTACTCTGAAATCGCCCCAGCCCATTACCCTGAGGTGTAGTTGCATTGTGCAAAACAACAATAAAACCATCATGAGAAGCTGCATGACTCGTGTCATATTCGATAAAATCAATTTTTTCTGGTAGCTTGGCAAGCTCTTGTAATAAAATATTTCCGTGCTCGGTGCTTCCCATTATTGCTTTGATTTGCAAAGTAATCGCTAAAGCAAAATTATCACTTCCTACTACACGATAATTAAAACTTATGCGCGGTCTGATTTTTACACTGAATTCTTTTGCCTGATAAATACTCAACAATTGATCTCTCAGTATTATTGCATCGGCATCATTCCTTATTTTCACGCTATTCTCTCCTGTTATTTATCCATTGGGTGGTTTTCAGTCGTCTTATGACGGAAAAACAGACACCCATTTTACAGAAAGTGGGCATCCAAGCTTTAATTGGAAATTACTGGCGTGGGTGCCCGAGCAAATTCCTAAACTTCAAACGCTACGAGTATTGTTACAACGCTTGAATGTCTGCTTTTGTCAGCTGGGTATACTTCTGAATTTCTTCTACCGGTTTTTTATCTTTTTTCATGGCTTTTGCCATTTCTACTTTCCCTTTTTTCACCCCCACTCTTTCGCCTTTTTTGTAGCCTTTCTTTTCTCCTCGCTCTTCCCCAATGCCAATTCCTTCTTTTTTCCCTTTCCTTAAACCCCGCCTTTCTCCTTTTACATCAGCCATCTGAACGGCTTCTTTCCGTATTTTCCGTTCTTCTTCTCTGATGTTTTCGATGATTTCATAAGCGGGCATCCATTTCATGCTGGCTTCCAGCATGCCGAACAGGCCGATGTGCTCAAAGCTGAGGTAGGATTCGGGGGAGATGATGAGGTGG
>NVTY02000003.1:7500-21412 GCA_002401765.2 Thiotrichaceae bacterium | reverse complement strand
AAACGAAACACACTGTAAATTGTCCGCTGGAGCTAATTGTTATGCCTTTGCCTTTTTACTATCCATGAGTTTTTCTCGTGGCTGACGCCGAGATGATCAAATAGTTTTTCAAGATCGAGCACTATTTCCTGAAAAGTGTTTTCACCATAACCTTGAACCCTTAATATCTTAGGTAGAGAAAAAGCGTACCCCATCGGCTTTTTAGTCGCAGGTAAAAACACAGCATCGTACCTGTCTCCTGCTTCGGCGGCATCAGAAATTCTTATTTCAATATCATTTTGAGAAAATTCACCCTCATCTAGTACTTTATGGCGATAGTGTATATTGTATTTATTGGATGAAAGATTAATTCTCAACTCATCCCCTTTTACGATTTGAAATATATGATTTCCTATGTGACCTACAACTACCAAAGGTAAAAAATATGTAAGAAGTGGTTCATTGTTGGAGATGTAGATCAAATACCCACCTACAGTTAAAAATAAAGAAACTGTCAAAAAAAAGGGAAAACACGTAAACCATAATAAAATAGAGCTATGGCAAACACTACTGATATCAAATATCCTAAAATGTGTAAATTGCCATTAATCTCTACCAAAATTTCACCAAGTATCGATCCCATTGAAAAAATACTGACGGAATAAGAAATGAATGATATCCAAAAAAATAAATTACCAAAAAAAGATTGAGTCCCAAGTAAAAATTCGACTCCTTCATTGGTAATTTCCATCCTTGATGCGCTTTTCAGTTTTAGTGAAGCATATTCACGATTCACACAACCACCCCCCATAATTACCAATAACCCTTGTGCAGTTACAGCCACTTTCAGGCATAACGCCTAAAGCAGCGGAAAACAAAAGTGTAGCGGAGCGAAGCTTTTGGTTTTCCGACTGCCTTTACTTGTTATGTTTTTTTAACTTCTTTGCTGCAACGAAATAGCTAGATGCACCCTTATAAATCTCTTCAGATTCAACTGCTTGAAATCCACCAGTTTCTAGCAATTTGTTTACCTCTGAGCTCGTTATCCTTCTTATAGGAATGGGAATTAAACCAAATTTACACAAAAACCTTACCAGTTGAATTTGAAGATTAACTAAGAATGACATTTTTTGGCCTAGGCAGGGTGTTACAGAAATGAATAAGCCTTCTGGCTTTAATAATTCACTTATTCGTTCTATTACATCTTGTGGGCTAGCAACTGTATGCAACATATTAAAAGCCAGAATCACATCATATGATTGGGCAGAATACTTGCTATCAAAGATATCCGACTGCTCGAAATTTACGTTTTCAATTTTACCGGCAGCGGCTTTCTCTTTAGCTATTTCAATCATTTTCGACGAAATATCAATTGCATGAATTTCCTTAACCAGGCTAGAAAACTGACAAGCAGCAGTGCCTGTTCCGCACCCATAATCTAAAACAATGTCGCCCCCCTTCAGAAGCTTACTTGTATTCTCTCTAGATCTACTATGAATATACTCAAATCGCTCCTCGGTTTTATCGTAGTTTTTAGACGCACCGTCCCAGAACTTTTCTGATTTGTTCATTTTATATACCTTAATATGAGGAAACATAACGTTTGAGTTAACAAGCGGCACACTGAAACATCAGGAAACAAACGCTGACAATGCCCGTCTGGTTTAACGATTTGTGAACGAAGCCGCTCCGCGGCAGAACTCCCCCCAGACTTAAATTAGGTCGATAACCCCTCGCGTACCCAGTCCCGGGTACATTAACTCGCGAGGCGCTATCGATGAAAAAAGCACAGCAAAACAAGTTCGATTCACTGTACCAAAAACATGTTAACGCACTTATACGCCAAGGTAAATCTGAGAAAACGGTTGATGCCTATGCACGTGCCGTGCGGCGTATTGCAAACTATTTTGATCGCTGCCCCGACAAGCTCAGCGTGGATGATTTACAACGCTATTTTGATGATTTACTCAAAACACACTCATGGAGTACCATCAAAATTGACCGCAATGGCTTACAGTTTTTCTATAAACAGATACTGAAGAAGCAGTGGGCCTGGGTTGATATCATCAAACCACCCAGCCGGAAAACGCTACCCGATATCCTCACTCATGAAGAGATCGAGCGGATCATTAATGCGACGCGTGAGGCACGTTACCGAACCTATATTCTTATACTCTACAGCATGGGGTTACGCCTTGGTGAGGCGCTTAACTTATGCATTGGTGACATAGATGCACGTCAACATCGCGTTCATATCCGCATGGGAAAAGGCCATAAAGACCGCTTTGTGACACTCCCTGATCGGGCGCTTGACGCGCTACGGCAATATTGGGCAACACACCGACATACTCAGTTTATCTTTCCAGCCGGTAAAACGGCGACCGACCGCCACCGCGCCAACATCGTCATGGATCGTGGTGGCTTGCAAAAATCGTTCAAAGCCATTGTGCTGAGTTGTAATATCCATAAAAAAGTGACCATCCACAGCCTGCGACACTGCTACGGCACTCACCTCTTAGAAGCGGGGCTAAACCTTCGCGCCATACAGCATGAGATGGGCCATGGCAGCCCTAAGACAACCACTATTTATACTCAACTAACCAAACAGGTTCAGCAGAATACCTTAGATATCGTCAATACGATGGTCAATCGCCTTTCCATTAACTTAGATCAGGAGGGCTAACCATGGAGTTGAAAAGTATCATTCAGAACTATCAAACACTTTTTATGGCAAAGTATGGCGGTCGTCTTGAGCATAAGCACCACCAGGCGATGGCCGCTACGCAATATTGTCGAACCGAGCGATATGGGGAGATGCGATTGGGCTGCACGCCGTGTGACGAAGAGACCGTGCGCTTTCACTCCTGCGGTCATCGTAGCTGCCCTCGATGCCAGAATCACGATACCACGCTGTGGCTTGAGCGCCAGCAACAAAAGCTGCTGCCTGTCGATTACTTTATGGTGACGTTTACACTCCCCTATGAGTTGCGTGATCTGGTATGGCGAAACCAGAGAAAACTCTATGCGCTGCTGATTCAGTGTGCGATCAGCACGTTGAAGAATTTCGGGGTTAACGAGAAAAAACTTGGTGGCGATCTCGGGTTAACGGCGGTATTGCACACGCACAACAGGCGGCTCGATTATCACCCACACCTGCATGTCATTGTCCCGGGTGGTTGCCTTAATAAAAAACGTAATCAGTGGACAAAATTGAAGGGCGAGTATCTATTCAATGCATTTGCTCTAGCCAAAGTATTCAGAGGCCGCTTCCTTGCCGCAGCACACGCTGCCAGGTTCAGGATTCCCAAAACAGCGACCAAATGGGTGGTGGATTGCCAGCAGGTTGGCCGTGGCTTGGATGCGTTAAAGTATCTATCACGTTACCTCTATCGAGGCGTGATCAGTGAAAAGAACATTCTCTCTGATGATGGTATCAATGTTACTTTTCGGTATCTGGACAGCCAGACCAAAACATACCAGACAAGAACCGTCAAAGGCGAAGCATTTTTGTGGCTGGTTTTTCAGCATGTACTGCCGAAACGGTTTCGTCGGACGCGGGATTTTGGCTTCTTGCATGGCAATGCTAAAAAGATACGCCGCCTGGTTCAACTCATCCTAAAAGTGATCATTACCCAACCGGAAGAGAGAAAACGACCGAGTTATCGTTGCCGATCGTGCGGTGCCCCGATGGTGGTGATCAGCAATACGTTTCGTTCTGGCTGACGAGCAATAACGAGAAAAGGCATCGGTACATCTATTTGAAAAGGAGGTGAGCTAAGGCTATGACAGATCGCTAAATTTTTATCGTCCGTGATGGGCGAGTGTTCTGCTCGCCCATTAAAAAGCGCCATCCCCAATGATGGCGCAATCACAAACAACAATAATCTATATATCTGCTTATATAAGGGAAATCCGGGCTTGTTCAACAACTGGATAGATCGCGGTTCGTTCCTCACGCGATCTATCCTTGTTCGTTATAATTCCCAACACGCCTGCCTTATAATATGCCTGGATCCTACAAGAATTATCTGAATTACTCCCACATACGCGCAACAAGGGTGCGTTTTTCTGCTCCTTGTGCATTGAGAAATGCTACCTTAGCAGTATGCTGATTGTATGAGGTAGAAGGTATAACCCTATCACAGGGATGTCTGCGTTCCCACGCGGGAGCATGGGAACGCAGACATAGTTTATCAAAAGNTTGGTGGTGTCGGGGAGGGTGGTACGCACATGTGCATACCCTACGGTTAGTCGTCGCGAATAATTGGGTCAGCCGCATACCCTTCATCTGCACCAAGGGCGACAGGCCTAAAGATATCCACCTTACGGAAGAACTGATCGACAATATAAATACGCCCATCTTCATCCACATCGATGCCGGACGGTAGCATGTAGCGGCCGGGGATGCCGGACTGGCCGCGTTGCCCCATGAACATCAGTAGCTCACCCGCTTC
This sequence comes from Thiotrichaceae bacterium, assembly GCA_002401765.2. Lineage (GTDB taxonomy): Bacteria > Pseudomonadota > Gammaproteobacteria > SZUA-140 > SZUA-140 > SZUA-76. Next base: position 16,979 of record NVTY02000003.1, on the reverse strand, counting down.
ATTGAAAATTTGTACATTGCCAAAGGCACTATCGATGACATAGATATTGCCATCGGGATCGGTGGCGATTCCTTTGGGGCGGGCGAATTGGCCGGGGTAGCGGCCGACCTTGCCGAAGGTGAATTTAAAGCTATCGTCATCATTAAATGCCTGCACGCGGAAGTTGCCACCATCAACGATATACCAGCCGCCGTTGATGTTGGTGGTGATCTGTAGTGGCAGGTTGAATTCGCCTTCTTTGCTGCCGCGTTGGCCGATGGTCTTGACCGCTTTGCCGCTGGCTAGATCAAACACGACCACATTGTGGCGTTCTGATTCGACGCCGCCGGTATCGACCACATAAAGATGGGTACCATCATTGTTGACGGTGATATCGGTTGGGCGGGAGAAGTCTGCTTTGCTGCCCATGCGGCGTACAAATTTGCCGTCGGCATCGTATTCGAGGATGCGCAGTGCGCTAATATCTGCAACAAACAGATGGCCGTTGGGGCCAACGTCGATGCCGAGTGGCTTGTTAAGCCTGCCTGGTTGCTTAGTACCGATTAGACTGAAGCGCTTGCCGGGGATATCAAATAGCAATACGGCACGTTGTACTGAATCGCTCACGTAAACCTTGCCCTGGTGTACTGCAACATCAAATGGTTTCATCATGCCGTAGGTTTGGCGCGCTTCACCAGTGGCAAATAGCCGGAATTTTTCTTTACCGGTGAGGGTTTCAATGTCGTCGTTGTAAAGCAGGGTGCGCTCAAAGATGAAGCGAGGTTCGGCAGGCGCGGGTGGATAAACTGGTGGGACGAATGGTGCGGCGGGCTCGGGTGTTGCAGCGCAACCGGCAAGCAGTAACAGTGCAAGCGCCGCAGTGGCGCTTGAGACGAGTTGCTTAGTGCGAGTAAGGCTTATTTGATGTGGCATGTTTCACACAATCGATCCGCACGATCGCGCAGCAGTACCTCAATATCTGGATTGTGTACGTTGTGACACGAGGCGCATTCGACGCGCTCATCATAGAGTTTCACGCCGTTGTTAAAACCGTAGGGGCCATCGGGCAGGTTAAAGTCGAGATCTTTGTCGCTGAGTCCGGCATAACGCATTGAAATCGGATGATCATTGGTGAGGTCGGTGCCGATGTGCTTGATTGCAATGTTATGTGCAATACGGCCGTTATGGCACTTGGCACAATTCATCATGTTGTTATTGCCATTGATGCGTAGGTGCATCGCGGCATCTTCAGAGCTGCGCCAACCGTTGGGGCGGAATACGGTCATATCGACCCCCATGGTGCCGTCGTGGCATGAGAGGCAGAGTAGGCTGATGGGGCTTGGTGTGTGTACTTTGTTTTCGAGGGTGCGGCTATTGTAGAGGTCGTAGCTATGCTCGGTTGCCGGGGTAAAACGGTTCCACCCTTCAATGCCGCCAAACGGGGTGCTGTCGGCCCCTTCTTGTTCGGGTGGAATGTGACAGTAGACGCATGAGGTGCCGTAGTCGGAGAAGGCGACGCCAGACATCGCGGTCACGCCCGCGCGTTTATTGAGCCCGGTGAAATCATGTTTGGTGCCGAGGATCGTATTGGTGCCCTCAGCGGCAACCGCAGAAAACGATATAGCGCATCCTATTGATAGGATGAGGAGCGAATGGATAAATTTGCTAAGTTGCTGTTTCACGTAATTTATATCTTCAAACCGCTGTCGTTATAAAACGTCAGGCTGCTGAGGATTCTCCCGGTTGTACGACGTCTAATGATCATCTTGGCCGCTTATTTGATCAATAAGAATAAAGCTATCATTGACGTGGCGCAACTATTTGTTTTGCGTCACAATACGTTGCTATGAATACGATCATCAATGAACAGAAGCCGCGTGCAGTCAGCCCATTCATGTGGATGGGGCTGTTTGTCTTGCCGCTGATAGCACCGGCAACGATCCAGGCAATGCCGGACATGATGGCCGATGTGGCGGCAGTGCCGCTGCTAGTCGCTGCAACAGAGGCCTCCGCATTCGTTGAGTTCGAGCCTTTATATCGGCAGCACTGTGCGGCGTGTCATGGTGATAATGGTGATGGCAAAAGTCGTGCACAGCATGGCCTAAAGCCGCCGCCGCGTGATTTCACCACGGTGAGTGCCTGGCAGGCGCTTGATCGCACGCGCATGATTGCCTCGGTGACGCATGGCCGCCCGAATACCGCAATGGTCGGTTGGGAGGTGCGGCTGAATGAGGTGCAGATTGCCGGCGTGGTGGATTATGTGCGTGGTTCATTTATGCGAGAACCGCTATCTATACCCGCTTTAATCGAGCGCCGCGCGCCGCTTATCGCGGCGTTGAACAGTAGCAAGCGTGCGGGTGATAGCGGGCGTGCTATTTATAAACGTCACTGCTCGGCGTGTCATGGTGATAAAGGCAATGGCGCTACCTGGACGCAAAGTGGCCTGAATCCACCGCCGCGCGATTTCACCTCTGATGAGGCGCGTCAGTTGTTAAACCGCGAGCGAATGATTGCATCGGTTGCCTATGGGCGGGACGGCACCGCGATGATGCCGTTTAATTCTCGCCTCTCCGCGCAGGAGATTGTGACGGTGGTTGATTATATTCGCGGCGATTTTATGCGTATTCCCGGGGTTGCTGTTTCGAACAGGGCGTCAGAAGCATCAAATGGCCGCGCTAATCCGCATGTGCCTAATCATCCAGGGCGTGATGCCACGGCGGGTGCGATGTCGCTGACTGCGGGGCAAACGCAAGCGCCCGCGAGTCACTCTCCCTCAGTGATACCGCTTTCGCCAACCCCTGTTGTGTTGGTGAAAGCGGATATGTCTCTGCAGTTGCCGCATGACTTGGTGGGGGATGTGGCGGCGGGGCGTTCTTTTTATATGGATAACTGCTTTGTTTGCCACGGCGTGCGCGGTGATGGCCATGGGCCTCGCTCGTCATTTATCACCCCTCGCCCGCGTAATTTTTTGGGTGCACGTGCGCGGAATACGTTGAATCGCCCGGTGCTGTTTCGTGCGATCTCACTAGGGCTGCCCGGCACGGTAATGCCGGCTTGGAGTAAGGTGCTTGATACTCAGGAGATCGCCAATGTGACTGAGTTTGTCTTCCAGACCTTCATCCAGCGCGATAAAGTCACGCCGCCTTCAAACGTATCGACGGTGGGGTCTCAAATTGCGCCGGGAAAGTTGCTAACACAGCCTCTGGTGCCGGAAATAGTGCAGAAGTCGGCGGTTATCAACACAACACCGGTGCCAATGAGGCCGCTGACGGGCGAGTAGCTATATCGCCGGACGCTGTATTTGGGCGTAACGTCTATAACAATTACTGCTACTTTTGCCATGGCTACAGTGGTGATGCAAAGACGCTGGCATCGACTTATCTATGGCCTCCGCCGAGAGATTTTACTGCGATGCAGCTGTCGGACCTATCGCGTAAGGCGATGATCAGGTCGGTGACCAATGGTCGCGAGGGCAGTGCGATGATGTCGTTTGCCTCGGTGCTCAATCGCGCGGAGATTGAAGCGGTGGTCGATTATGTGCGCGATGTCTTTATTGCTGGCGATGGCCTGAATACCCGTTATCATATTCTTGAAAATGGCTGGGGTAATCATGCGCGCTATGCCCGTGCATTTCCTTTTGCGCTGGGTGAGATCGCTTTGGACCGGCCGTTAGAGCAGTTAACGGCGGTGCAGCGTGAAGGACGTCAATTATTCATCTCTTCCTGTGTGACCTGCCATGACCGATCCGGTGTGAGCAGTGGAGTGGGTAACGAAGGTGATCTGTGGCATCCGCGCTCGGTGTCGTATCCGCGCGCGGGATATTCCAATAAAGATGTGCTCAATCCAGGTGAGATGGCGGGCTTATCATTTGAGCGCGGTGATGGTGCAGAAAAAATCGATGCGATCTCATCAGCCACGCCCTTTGCGCGCCATGATATTGTGCCAAAGGTTGATGGACTCAGTACGCAGCAACAGCTGGGTGAGGCTATATTTCAGGCCAACTGCGCCTTTTGTCATGGCGCGACGGGAACGGGGCGCAATTGGATTGGTAGTTTTTTACAGCCGCCGCCGCGTGACCTGACCGATGCCGAGTCGATGGACGGGATGAACCATCAGCGCTTGACGAAAGTGATCACCCATGGGCTTTCTGATACCACCATGCCAGCGTGGGGTGACGTGTTGTCGGTTGATGAGATCGATGCGGTGGCCGCTTATGTGATGCGGGTTTTTGTGCCGAGTAGTGATAATATGAGGCCTTTGTACGAGCCGTAATTTTGTTCTCTGGCACCAAAAGTAGGCGCTTTAGGCGAGGCAAAAGCGCACGGAATGAGGGCGTTTATAGCTATAAATGACCGATTAAGACCGTTTTTAACGTCGCCAGAGAGCGAAAGAACAATCGTGAAAAGGTCTCAATTTCGGTAACGCATCACAGTTTGTGACCGGCGTTGGTGTTTTCTCTCGCTTTCATCGCGTATCATGGCGGGTTTGGTTTTTTAGAATAGAAGCGGATGGGTGTGATGGGCAGTAAATTGATTAAAGTGGCGGTTGTGGGTGGTACCGGTTACACCGGTGTTGAGTGTCTGCGCCTACTGGTTAATCACCCAGATGTTGAGATTGTGGCGGTCACTTCCCGTTCTGAAGCGGGGCAACCAGTCTCTGGTATGTATCCGAATCTGCGCGGTCATCTCGATCTTGCCTTTAGTGAGCCGACGGTTGCCACACTGGCGGCGGCTGATGTGATCTTTTTCGCTACACCGAATGGTACGGCGATGAAGATGGCGCCGGCACTGCTTGAGGCAGGTGCTAGGGTGATTGATCTTGCCGCCGATTTTCGCATCAAAGATATTGCGCTGTGGCAGCAGTGGTACGGCATGGAACACGCCTGCCCTGAATTAGTGGAAGAGGCGGTTTACGGCCTGCCTGAAGTGAATCGTGAAGCAACGCGTACCGCACGCTTAGTGGCGAATCCGGGTTGTTACCCAACGGCGTGTCAGCTTGGATTTTTACCGTTGATCGAAAATGGCCTGGCGGCGACCGGTACTTTGATCGCCGATGTTAAGTCGGGCGTGAGTGGCGCTGGGCGGCAGGCAAGTGTCGGTACGTTATTATGTGAGGCGACAGAAAGTATGCGAGCCTATGCGGTGGCCGGGCATCGTCACCTGCCGGAGGTAAAGCAGGGCTTGGCGATAGCGGCGAAGGATGAGATTGGCTTGACGTTCGTGCCACACCTGACGCCAATGATCCGCGGTATTCACGCAACACTTTATGCTAACGTCAGTGACCACGGTGCCGATCTACAAGCATTGTATGAGGCGCGTTATAAAGATGAGCCATTTGTCGATGTATTGCCAGCGGGGGCGTATCCGGAAACGCGTTCAGTGAAGGGCAGCAACATGTGCCGGATTGCGCTGGTGCGTCCTCAAGATCAGGATATGGTCGTGGTGCTGTCAGTAATCGATAATCTGGTGAAAGGGGCGGCTGGGCAAGCGCTTCACAATATGAATATTATGTTTGGCCTTGATGAGCGTAGTGGGCTGAATTCAGTGGCATTAATGCCTTAGACTGAGTGAATAGGATTTTAAAATTGAAGAATCAGGGTTTCTAGCGGGTGGTAGTGAAAGGGTCAAGGCCGGTTGTTGTTAAGCATCACCATCCGCTTAAAAAAATATTATGGCTCGTCTCGCTTGTGCTGGCGTTGCTGCTGGCTGGCTGGCTGTTGTTTGATTACGGTTTGAGTCGTGCGGGGTTTGAAAGTGCACAGGCGAGTGAGGAGCTTGACCAATTGAGAGATCGCATTCAGACGCTAGAGGTCGAAGTGACCACGTTGAGTGCACAAAAAGCGGTTCATGAGCGGGCTCGTGAGATTGATCGCCATGCCTACAATCAGGTCGATAACGTGCTGAAGGCACAGCAGAGTGAATTGTTGGAGCTTAAGGAAGAGGTGATCTTTTATCGCGGGATTGTCGGCTCTTCCGATCAGGTGCGAGGCTTACAGATTCTCAGTTTCTTGCTTGAGGATAATGGTGATAAGCGTCACTTCCGTTATCGATTGATTTTGAATCAGCTAGAGAAAAATAACAGAGTAATCAAAGGGCGAGTGAATTTGTCGCTTATCGGTTTGCAGGATGATGTTCAGGTAGAGCTGTCATATGCTGAGATTTCCAAAAAAGAGGGTAAGGGCGAGTTATTCCGTTTTAAGTATTTTCAGGAAGTTGAAGGTGATATTGTGCTGCCAGAAGGGTTTGTGCCGTTAAGGATAAAGGTAAAGGCAAAATCGAGCGGTAAAAAACCGAAGTCGATTGAGCGTATCTTTAACTGGTCTGAGCTGGCAGGTTGAGAACAGGCGAATTTTAAGGAGGAGAGCGTTATGTGGGGCGGTGGAAAACAGAAGCCAGAGAAGGTCGATACCCTGATTGGGCAGCAGACGGAACTACGTGGCGATGTCATTTTCAGTGGTGGTTTACATGTGGATGGCAAGATTAAGGGCAGTGTGATTGCTGAAGAAGGAGGCCCTGCGGTGCTGGTGCTGAGTGAACATGGCATGATTGAGGGTGAAATTCGCGTTCCTTATATTGTGGTCAATGGTGTCGTGATTGGTGATATTCACGTTAATGAGACGGCTGAGTTGGCACCGCATGCACGTGTTACCGGCAATGTGTATTACAACCGCATCGAGATGTCGATGGGGGCCGAAGTGAACGGTAACCTGGTGCATCTTGAGGAGCCAGTAAAAGAGAGTGATGTGGCGACCTCTGCTGGGGTTCGAGAATTGGCTTCGGAAGCAGAATCCTAGATGCGCCTTATATTCTTGACCAAAAGAGTCTGGTATGGGATAATTTCATAAAATCAATGTGCGTTTAAGGAATTTATTAACATGAGTGCAGTATCACCAGAGATGCCCCCTCCACCGCCTTCCCTTGTTTTCACTGATAATGCTGCGGCAAAGGTGAAAACCCTGATAAAGGAAGAAGGCAATGATGCGCTGAAATTACGTGTTTTTATCTCTGGTGGTGGTTGTTCGGGTTTTCAGTACGGTTTCACCTTTGATGAAGAAACTAACGATGGGGATACCGAGATTGAAAACGCAGGTGTGACATTGCTGGTAGACCCAATGAGCTTCCAATATTTGACCGGCGCTGAGATCGATTATACGGAAGGTCTTGAAGGGGCACAGTTTGTGATTCGTAACCCGAATGCAACCACCACCTGTGGTTGTGGCTCTTCATTTTCGGTGTAAACCTAATGGTTGTCATTTGTGATTTAAAAAGGGAGCCTTAGGCTCCCTTTTTATTTGTGCCGAATTGTTTCAAGGAAGCGGCGTGGCATTTAGTTAAGTGTTCCCCGTCATTCGTCTCAAGGGTGCTATTTTTTAGTGTTACCTGGGTAAATTGCCCCGAGTACAGCTGAGCGTGCTGCGCCAGTAACAGCGGGTAGATTGCCTGGTTGTCCTTCTAGTGTCTGTTTTGCTAGCCATGCGAAAGCGATCGCTTCTACCCAGTCTGGAGAGATGCCGAGTGGAGCGGTTGTTTCAACGGTATGCAAAGGGAGCGTTGCTTGCAACATTGTCATCAATGTTTGGTTGTGCGCACCGCCGCCACAGACAAAGGCAGCCCTTGCATTGGGGCAGTACTCTGTGATGGCCTGTGCGATGGCGATGGCGGTGAGCTGGCAAAGCGTTGCCTGAACGGATTCGGCAGAAGGCGATGATGAATGAGCCTCTAGTTGTCGGTCGAGCCACTCAATGTTGAAATGTTCGCGCCCGGTGCTTTTGGGCGGCAGTTGCATAAAGAAGGCGTCTTGTAGCATCTGGTTTAATAGCGCTTGGTCGACTTTGCCTTGTTTTCCCCACGCACCATTTTCATCGAATGGTAGTTTTAGATGGCGCATGGCCCAGCCATCCATCAGCATATTACCGGGGCCGGTATCGAATCCGCTGACGAGGAGATCGGGTGCTGCCGGTAGGTGGGTGATATTGGCGATACCGCCAATGTTTACAATTACGCGGTCTTGCTGCTCGGTGCGGAATACGGCGTTATGAAAGGCGGGTACCAGTGGTGCGCCTTCTCCGCCAGCCGCCAGATCACGACGACGAAAATCGGCAATGGTAGTGATGCCGGTATGTTCTGCTATGAGGTTGGCGTCACCAATTTGAAGTGAGCAGTGGCTCTCGGGGTAGTGTCGGATCGTTTGTCCGTGGCTGCCAATGGCCGATACCTCAGTCGCAGCCACAGCTGCTTTTTTGAGTAGTTCAGAGCTCGCTTCCGCAAACAGGCTGCCCATTTGATGGTCTAGCATCAGCATCATCGTGAGCTCGTTGTGGCAGCCCTGGCTCAGCATCAGTAGCTGCTGGCGAAGTTTGGCATCGATCGGATGGCTGTGAGTAGTGACTAATGTTGGTTGGCCGCTAAAGTCGACCAGTGCGGCGTCGATTGCATCAATGCTAGTGCCTGACATCAGGCCGATGAAGAGCGCGCTCATATGTTACTCCTGCTTAGTTGTTCAATGCGAGCGTGTTACGCTTCAATGCATTGAGCTGTGCAAGGAAGGGACGGCTCTTTTTATTAAAATCTGCACGATATTTTTTAGGTAGTGGGCCAGCGTCAGGGAGTTTAACCGTGAGTGGGTTGCGCACTGCACCGTTGAGTCTGAATTCGTAATGCAGATGAGGGCCGGTGGCTAGGCCGGTGCTGCCGACGTAGCCGATGATCTGCCCCTGTTTTACACGTTTGCCATTTCTCATGCCGCGTGCGTAGTTATTCATATGGGCGTAGAGTGTGCTGTAGCGGCTACCGTGCTGGATGATAATGGTTTTACCGTAACCGCCTTTGCGTCCGCGGTGGACAATTTTCCCATCGCCAGTGGCGCGAATCGGTGTGCCAGTTGGTGCCGCGTAGTCGACCCCTTTATGGGCGCGAATTTTATTCAGCACCGGGTGCTTACGTTTCAGGTTAAAGCGTGAACTGATGCGAGAAAACTCAACGGGGGTACGTAGAAATGCTTTGCGCATGCTCTTGCCATCGGGCGAGTAGTAATCACTGTCACCTTTGCTGTTTGTGTAACGCACCGCCTGATAGCTTTTGCCTCTGTTGGTAAATTCGGCGGCGAGGATTTTTCCGTTGCGCAGTTTTTTGCCTTCCAGGTAGAGTTCTTCATAGACGACGGTAAAGCTGTCGCCCTTGCGAATGTCGAGTGCAAAATCGATGTCCCAGCCGAAGATGCCCGCGAGTTCCATGGTTAAATTATCAGAGAGCCCGGCTTTTTGAGCGCCGAGGAATAGTGAACTGGTAATCACGCCGCTGCGGTTAGCGGTTCGAGTATCAATTTGATGTTTCTCGGTAGTGGCGGTATAGCCCTTGTTGCCACTGCGTTGAGTGATATGTAGCGTCTCTGTTTGGTCAATATCGTAACTGAGTGCCCTCAGTTGTTTGTCATCGGTGATATTGAAGCGTAGCTTGTCACCGGGGTAGATGCGCGTGAGTGCCCTTGCCTTTTTACCTAGC
>NVTY02000003.1:0-2500 GCA_002401765.2 Thiotrichaceae bacterium | reverse complement strand
GAAGGTTGGGTAAAACCAACTGGAGGACCGAACCCACGTATGTTGAAAAATGCGGGGATGAGTTGTGGATCGGAGTGAAAGGCTAATCAAGCCCGGAGATAGCTGGTTCTCCTCGAAAGCTATTGATGTAGCGCCTCGTGTATCACTGCTGGGGGTAGAGCACTGTTATGGCTAGGGCCTCATCCCGAGGTACCAACCCATTGCAAACTCCGAATACCAGCAAGTGCAATCACGGGAGACACACGGCGGGTGCTAACGTCCGTCGTGGAGAGGGAAACAACCCAGACCGCCAGCTAAGGTCCCAAAATCTCAACTCAGTGGGAAACGATGTGGGAAGGCACAGACAGCCAGGAGGTTGGCTTAGAAGCAGCCATCCTTTAAAGAAAGCGTAATAGCTCACTGGTCAAGTCGGCCCGCGCGGAAGATTTAACGGGGCTCAAGTTGTGTACCGAAGCTGCGGATGCTTAATTCTTCGGAATTAGGCATGGTAGAGGAGCGTTCTGTAAGCCTGCGAAGGTGTTCCGGGAGGAATGCTGGAGGTATCAGAAGTGCGAATGTTGACATGAGTAACGATAATGGGGGTGAAAAGCCCCCACGCCGAAAACCCAAGGTTTCCTGCGCGACGCTAATCGACGCAGGGTGAGTCGGTACCTAAGGCGAGGCCGAAAGGCGTAGTCGATGGAAAACAGGTTAATATTCCTGTACCTTTTTTTACTGCGATGGGGTGACGGAGAAGGCTAGGTCAGCCGAGTGTTGGATGTCTCGGTTTAAGCGTGTAGAGAGTGTTCTTAGGAAAATCCGGGAACACGTTAATCTCGAGGCGTGATGACGAATCCTCTTTTGGATGAAGTGATTGATGCCATGCTTCCAAGAAAAACCTCTAAGCTTCAGGTAATAAAAGACCGTACCCCAAACCAACACAGGTGGGTGGGATGAGAATTCTAAGGCGCTTGAGAGAACTCTGGTGAAGGAACTAGGCAAAATAACACCGTAACTTCGGGAGAAGGTGTGCCCTTGGTATGTGAAGCGACTTGCTCGCGGAGCAGACGAGGGTTGCAGTGACCAGGTGGCTGCGACTGTTTACTAAAAACACAGCACTCTGCAAACACGAAAGTGGACGTATAGGGTGTGACGCCTGCCCGGTGCCGGAAGGTTAATTGATGGGGTTAGCGCTTGCGCGAAGCTCTTGATCGAAGCCCCGGTAAACGGCGGCCGTAACTATAACGGTCCTAAGGTAGCGAAATTCCTTGTCGGGTAAGTTCCGACCTGCACGAATGGCGTAACGACGGCCACACTGTCTCCACCAGAGACTCAGTGAAATTGAACTCGCTGTGAAGATGCAGCGTACCCGCGGCTAGACGGAAAGACCCCGTGCACCTTTACTACAGCTTTGCACTGGACTTTGAATATACTTGTGTAGGATAGGTGGGAGGCTTTGAAGCAGTCACGCTAGTGATTGTGGAGCCAACCTTGAAATACCACCCTGGTGTGTTCGGAGTTCTAACCCAGGTCCGTTATCCGGATCGGGGACAGTGTATGGTGGGTAGTTTGACTGGGGCGGTCTCCTCCTAAAGAGTAACGGAGGAGCACGAAGGTACACTAATCACGGTCGGAAATCGTGAGGTTTGTGCAAAGGCATAAGTGTGCTTGACTGCGAGATAGACACATCGAGCAGGTACGAAAGTAGGTCTTAGTGATCCGGTGGTTCTGTATGGAAGGGCCATCGCTCAACGGATAAAAGGTACGCCGGGGATAACAGGCTGATTCCCCCCAAGAGTTCATATCGACGGAGGAGTTTGGCACCTCGATGTCGGCTCATCACATCCTGGGGCTGTAGCAGGTCCCAAGGGTATGGCTGTTCGCCATTTAAAGTGGTACGCGAGCTGGGTTTAGAACGTCGTGAGACAGTTCGGTCCCTATCTGCCGTGGGCGTCTGAGACTTGAAGAGAGCTGCTCCTAGTACGAGAGGACCGGAGTGGACGTATCTCTGGTGTTCCGGTTGTCACGCCAGTGGCATTGCCGGGTAGCTAAATACGGACGGGATAACCGCTGAAAGCATCTAAGCGGGAAGCCTCCTCTAAGATGAGGTCTCACTGGGAACTTGATTCCCCTAAAGGGCCGTTGAAGACTACGACGTTGATAGGCAAGGTGTGGAAGCGCAGTAATGCGTGAAGCTAACTTGTACTAATTGCCCGTGAGGCTTGACCATATAACACCCAAATGAATTGGCGTGTTTTGCAAACCAATACATATAATACCGACAACAACTTACCTAATTCTCTGTTAAGCGGAAATTGCCAGCATAGGCAAATAATCTTAATGGAACCCAGTTTTCCTGGCGGCAATAGCGAGTGGGAACCACCCGATCCCATCCCGAACTCGGAAGTGAAACTGCTTAGCGCCAATGATAGTGTGAGGTCTCCTCATGCGAAAGTAGGACACTGCCAGGATTTTATTACTAACCCCATTCAGGTAACTGGATGGGGTTTTCTTTTGTCTG
>NVTY02000002.1 GCA_002401765.2 Thiotrichaceae bacterium | reverse complement strand
CGCGGAACACACTAAAGGAAAGGCTAGTACAGTTGATAAAACGGTTCCTACAAAAACTTTTTTCATTACTTACCCCTGTTTAAAAAATTACTCTTCCACGAAAAAATATAACGTTAAACCTGAGCTGCATATTTTAGAACGCCAGTGACAAAATATGTCTGCTCTAGGTGCTTGTTGAACGAAGCCGCTCCGCGGCAGAACTCCCCCCAGACTTAAATTAGGTCGATAACCCCTCGCGTACCCAGTCCCGGGTACATTAACTCGCGAGGCGCTATCGATGAAAAAAGCACAGCAAAACAAGTTCGATTCACTGTACCAAAAACATGTTAACGCACTTATACGCCAAGGTAAATCTGAGAAAACGGTTGATGCCTATGCACGTGCCGTGCGGCGTATTGCAAACTATTTTGATCGCTGCCCCGACAAGCTCAGCGTGGATGATTTACAACGCTATTTTGATGATTTACTCAAAACACACTCATGGAGTACCATCAAAATTGACCGCAATGGCTTACAGTTTTTCTATAAACAGATACTGAAGAAGCAGTGGGCCTGGGTTGATATCATCAAACCACCCAGCCGGAAAACGCTACCCGATATCCTCACTCATGAAGAGATCGAGCGGATCATTAATGCGACGCGTGAGGCACGTTACCGAACCTATATTCTTATACTCTACAGCATGGGGTTACGCCTTGGTGAGGCGCTTAACTTATGCATTGGTGACATAGATGCACGTCAACATCGCGTTCATATCCGCATGGGAAAAGGCCATAAAGACCGCTTTGTGACACTCCCTGATCGGGCGCTTGACGCGCTACGGCAATATTGGGCAACACACCGACATACTCAGTTTATCTTTCCAGCCGGTAAAACGGCGACCGACCGCCACCGCGCCAACATCGTCATGGATCGTGGTGGCTTGCAAAAATCGTTCAAAGCCATTGTGCTGAGTTGTAATATCCATAAAAAAGTGACCATCCACAGCCTGCGACACTGCTACGGCACTCACCTCTTAGAAGCGGGGCTAAACCTTCGCGCCATACAGCATGAGATGGGCCATGGCAGCCCTAAGACAACCGCTATTTATACTCAACTAACCAAACAGGTTCAGCAGAATACCTTAGATATCGTCAATACGATGGTCAATCGCCTTTCCATTAACTTAGATCAGGAGGGCTAACCATGGAGTTGAAAAGTATCATTCAGAACTATCAAACACTTTTTATGGCAAAGTATGGCGGTCGTCTTGAGCATAAGCACCACCAGGCGATGGCCGCTACGCAATATTGTCGAACCGAGCGATATGGGGAGATGCGATTGGGCTGCACGCCGTGTGACGAAGAGACCGTGCGCTTTCACTCCTGCGGTCATCGTAGCTGCCCTCGATGCCAGAATCACGATACCACGCTGTGGCTTGAGCGCCAGCAACAAAAGCTGCTGCCTGTCGATTACTTTATGGTGACGTTTACACTCCCCTATGAGTTGCGTGATCTGGTATGGCGAAACCAGAGAAAACTCTATGCGCTGCTGATTCAGTGTGCGATCAGCACGTTGAAGAATTTCGGGGTTAACGAGAAAAAACTTGGTGGCGATCTCGGGTTAACGGCGGTATTGCACACGCACAACAGGCGGCTCGATTATCACCCACACCTGCATGTCATTGTCCCGGGTGGTTGCCTTAATAAAAAACGTAATCAGTGGACAAAATTGAAGGGCGAGTATCTATTCAATGCATTTGCTCTAGCCAAAGTATTCAGAGGCCGCTTCCTTGCCGCAGCACACGCTGCCAGGTTCAGGATTCCCAAAACAGCGACCAAATGGGTGGTGGATTGCCAGCAGGTTGGCCGTGGCTTGCATGCGTTAAAGTATCTATCACGTTACCTCTATCGAGGCGTGATCAGTGAAAAGAACATTCTCTCTGATGATGGTATCAATGTTACTTTTCGGTATCTGGACAGCCAGACCAAAACATACCAGACAAGAACCGTCAAAGGCGAAGCATTTTTGTGGCTGGTTTTTCAGCATGTACTGCCGAAACGGTTTCGTCGGACGCGGGATTTTGGCTTCTTGCATGGCAATGCTAAAAAGATACGCCGCCTGGTTCAACTCATCCTAAAAGTGATCNTTACCCAACCGGAAGNGANAAAACGACCGAGTTATCGTTGCCGATCGTGCGGTGCCCCGATGGTNGTGATCAGCAATACGTTTCGTTCTGGCTGACGAGCAATAACGAGAAAAGGCATCGGTACATCTATTTAGTGCCCGCACGAAAACGAGTTAACCTCATAATTTAATGAAGAAAACCACTCCAATAATCACCCGAAGAAAGTTATAATGAAGTGCGCTTTCAGCTGAAACCCCGCAGAAAGCAGCTATCTTTCAGATTTTTCATAAAACTTCGAGGATTTATGAGATGCGTCGTGTGAAAAACCCACCACTTCATTTTGGCGAAGTCAATATTGCCGAGATCGAATTCGATGCTCGTTCTCGTGATGATATTCCTGCCGTCCTTAAAGGGCTGCAGTATATTTACACCTTTGATGCAGCACGGAAGAAGGTATTTAGTACACTGGCTGCGACTCTTGATCCGTCAGTGAGTACCGAAGTGGGTCGTCCTGGTATGGAGCTGTGGGAGATTTTTGTATTAGCGACATTGAAGCTTGGTTTAAACTGTGATTTCGACNGACTGCAAGAGCTAGNGAATCATCATAATACNGTNCGNCACGACGTAAGGCGCCATGTTCACTAAATGTTAGGTCATTCAGTCTGGGAAGGTACCGNTACCTACAAGCTTCAAACCATCATTGATAATGTTTCAAAACTGAAACCTTCCGTGCTAGCGGACATCAATCAAGTGATTGTAGCATCTGGTCATGAAGTCGCAAAAAAAAAGCCTGGAGAAACATNACGAACGCGCTGTGACTCCTTGNTGGTGGAAACTGATGTGCACTACCCAACAGATATCAACTTATTGTGGGACGCTATGCGTAAGGTGATTGAACTAACAGGGAAAGCATGTGAAAACGAAAGCTTAAGCGACTGGCGACAACATCGCTTTAATTTGAAACAGCTTAAGAAACGCTATCGTAAAGCCCAAAAAATCAAACACTCCAGCTCAAGAGATGAAGCTAAAAAAACAGCTCGAAGCGAAGCCGTTCATCAAGCTTACCGAAACTACTGGTTAGAAGCTGAGCGTCTAATAGAAAAAATTGATCACACCATAATGAAGTTAGCTCGCCTGGGTAAGGTGTTCGAGGTAGAGAAAATAGAGCACTATATAAAGCATGCAGAGCGTCAAGTAGACCAAATTGATCGGCGTGTATTAAAGGGGGAAATCATCCCTCATAGCGAAAAAGTGTTTTCTATTTTTGAAGAGCATACCGAATGGGTATGCAAAGGGAAGGCGGGAGTGCCGGTTGAGTTAGGGGTTCGAGTGAGTGTAATAGAAGATCAGTATCAGTTTGTTTTGCATCACCGCATTATGTGGCAAGAGACGGACGACAAAGCTGCAGTGCCTTTCATTGAAGAGGCCAAACAACGATACCCAGAGATCAATCAGTGTAGCTTTGATAAAGGCTATTACTCAAAAGACAATGTCATAGAACTGAACAAACATCTAGAAAATGTGATTCTGCCAAAGAAAGGCAGGTGCAACAAAGAAGAAAAAGCTTGGCAAGAGAGTGAGATATTTGGTGAGGCCAGGAGAAAACACTCCGGGGTAGAGGCCTGTATAAACAATCTTGAAGTAAGAGGATTGAAGCGCTGCTTGTCCTATGGCCGAGATGGATTTGAACGGCATGTCGCCTTATCAATCGTCGCCACCAACCTGCATCGTATTGGGTTGCTTTTACAGCGCAAAGAGCTGGCGCTTCTGCGACGAGAAGAACAGCGAAGAAGCCGACGCTTAGCTGCCTGAGCAGCTCCCCTGGAATACTTTATTGTGATTATGCCCTGCGGTAGGGATGGTATTAGCCCCCATTTCGTAAAGGCAGCTTAAATCCCGACGGTGTTGGCAAGGACGCTATAAAACCCTGAACAAATCATTTTCTGTGGCGAGGTATTGTGCTATAAATTTATCTTTTCTTGTTCTAGTGCTCATTTCATGGGTTTTCGGGCTGGCACTAGTTAAAAAGGGGGTGAGCTAAGGCTATGACAGATCGCTAAATTTTTATCGTCCGTGATGGGCGAGTGTTCTGCTCGCCCATTAAAAAGTGCCATCCCCAATGATGGCGCAATCACAAACAACAATAATCTATATATCTGCTTATATAAGGGAAATCTGGGCTTGTTCAACAACTGGATAAGATCGCGGTTCGTTCCTCACGCGATCTATCCTTGTTCGTTAGGCCATGACGCTGGCACAACTGCTTGACAAGAACTACCCAACATGACTATGCTCTTTTTTACGGAGCCTAGAAACTCCTGCAAGCGGGCAAACTGCAACCTGTGATTCGTGCGGTTTTTTTATGCCTGAAATATACCCTGTTTTGGTCAGGGAGGGTTGGGAAATAACCTTCGGGGAATACCCAGCGCAGCGCTTGTAGCTGTTTCTAGCCTCCCTGGCCACCTTACTTCTGTGAGGTGAACGCAACCTAGAAATTGCTACAAGGAATCCACCATGAGAGAACGAAAGCTTAAAGTTCGAGAAGGACACCGCGACTACCACCTAAAAGACAAAGGACATAAAGGAAACCCTATTGTTCCTTTTGTTTTGCTCAAAGGCACATGGCTTGAGAAAGCTGGTTTTGCCATTGGTTCATCTATCCGTGTTCAAGTTAAAAAAGGGCGATTAATAATTATTCAGAACGCATAAATTTTTCTTGTTTATTTTTGAAGCAAGCTCCACTGTGTGGGGCTTGCTTCTTTTTTACTGGCCTAACGCCATGCTCAGCGGCAATTTACAGAGTGTTGAGGCTTGGCGTAGCCAAACGAAATGCGCTGTAAATTGTCCGCTGGAGCTACTTGTTAGCCATATTTAATTTATAACTCTTTCAATCGGCAAAGTAGTACACCGGAAAGATCCTGGCAGTTTTAAAACTTCAGAATAATCTACGAAAATAACCTCAACTCCCCTTTTTTCAAGTAATGCTGCGAGACGGGTACTCTGAACTTGCATTACAACTTTTGTCGGGGAAAGGGAGAAAGTGTTTATTTCAATATTCCTCATCTCTTGATCTGTCGCCTCAATTAGATCAAATTTACTCTCAAGCCACTTTAAACTCTTTGAATCAAAACTTTTGGGATGAATAAAGCCAACACCCTTAGCAGGAATATTGAATTTTGTGTCCAAGTGAATTACGCCCCTGTGTGAAAACCCAAGTGTTACTATTTCACGATCTATATTTTCCTCACTCATTTTATCTTTCAGGCAATCAATCCCCTTTTTATTGGTCTCCTCTCCAAGTCCAACAATAATATATTTATCATCGACAATGACATCACCGCCCTCTATTACCCCATCATCAACATAAGAAACTTTAGTGAACGTTGAAAGAAGGTCTTCAATTCCCGCTAACTCTCGCCTCCTATAGTTACGCCGAGGGCTAGCAACAAAAAACACATCATCAATAGCAAACCCTACGTCGCGAGTATAGTGCTGAGTAGAACATCCGGAAATTTGATCAGCGAATAAAACCTGAACCCCATTTTCAATCAATATATCTATCAACACCTGCTGTTGAATATGGACTTTTTTATAATCAAAAAATGGGTTTAATCTGTTGTACCATAGTTGATAAAACAACGGTATATCAATACTCCCTTGCGTAAAAACTGAAGAAATATTGACTGGATTTGCAAGACACATCACTACAGTTTTCAGTGTATCTATTTCAGATGGTAAATTGATCTTTATTTTATCAACGATCATACTTAATAACAAAACCTCTTACTTATTAATAAATAAAACTTCTCAGTAAGCCTGCATGTAGGGCTAACGCTAAAAATCAGCCGCGCCGTTTTTTGGCGTCGGCTGGATGCGTTTGTTAGCTGCTAACTCATATTTTACCACGAACATTTGATATAAATTGTTTAACGGCTTGAGAGATACTTGGAACAAAACCTACCAAATCACTTTGAATAGTATTTTCAAGATATTTTTTGGTACGTTTTACCCGAAAATTGACGGAACCATCTGGATGTAATGTTATATGAGCTGTTTCAGTTTTTCCAAATAACTTATGTTGTAGCACTTCATCATTGCCTGCACCTGTAGTGCTTTTGTAAACAACATAATTGATTATATCAGTTCCTTTTTTGTATTGTTCTTCATTAAGAGGCCTTCCACTCATTTTTTATATCTCCTTGTTATTTCATATGCAGCGATTGAACATGCAGTGGCAACATTCATAGATGAATTTTTCCCCATCATCGAAATATGAATTGTATAATCAGATTCATTAAGTAATTCTTGAGATACCCCAGACTTTTCCGAACCCAAAATAATGCAAATTTTTTCTGTTCCATTAAGCGACAACTCACTAATATCTATACTGGATGAAGTTATTTCTAAACTTATAATTATGTATCCGTCTGATTTAAGTTTTTTAATGATATCAAGCGGTCTTTTCTCATAAGAAAACGGTACATATTTTTCCGTGGCTCTTGATGTTTTTCTTATCTTGCTATTGGGCGGTACCAACGAAGTGCCAGATAAATATATTTTTTCAATGCCAAGTGCATCAGCAATTCTAAATAGACTACCGATGTTCATTGGAACATCAAAATCATCCGCCAATAAACATACTGAATAATTTTTATTTTTGGCATGATGGTGACTATGACTTAACTGTATATTTTCCATTTCTCTCTCGTTTTACTTTTGCAGCTAACGTTTTAACTTAGCAGCGGCACACTAAATTTGCAGGAAACAAACGGTGACAATACCCGTCTGCTATAGTGTTTTGGTACGCCCAGCATGGGCGTGAACTTATGAGGTGAAAGTCCTCTGTAAGAGATTCGCCTGTCTATTTATAGACAGTATAATTACTAGTCGACGGCAACTGCAAGTCCGCGAGGTGTTGTGGGAAGG
>NVTY02000043.1 GCA_002401765.2 Thiotrichaceae bacterium | reverse complement strand
TTGACAGGAACAGCATGAGAACGTTTTTTAAATGGCTCTTTGCTACCGCCGGAATCTTAATAGTGGGTTTTGTCTTAGTCATGGGCTTTGCCATCTGGGGATCCTATGAAACGGGCAAACGACTCGATAGCGGTTATGGGACATCGACGAGCCCCCGACTGGTGCGGCTGGAGATTGGAGATAAGGTCTTCGCCATCCCCCAGAACCATATCTGGTCGCGTGAAGACTGGAAGGGAGGGAAGACACCGGGGGTAAATATGTATGCTTTATTACCTGACTTTTCACCGAGAACGAAATCTAATGAGCATATTTTCGATAATCCGAGAAGCAAGCGAAAGATAAGACTCCTTCTTCTTGAACATGCAATACCAGGAAGTAGAACCACTAGCACTTCCATGACGCGTCAGGAGATCTATCAACGTAAAATACATGGCGTTTTTTCTGAAGGAAAATATTTTCCCGAGCGGAAACGAGTGATAGAGGATTACCCTGGCCCACACGGTCTTGTGATTCGACAACTTCGTCCGCCATTGGTTACAGACGACGACATGTATATTGCGCATAAGCGTGATGGCAGCTTTTACTGGGTTACCTGCTCGCCTGAAGGTAAACATGTAAATCCTGGTTGTCGTACAAATATTGAATATTCAAAGCATGTGACTATAAGCTACAGTTTTCCTAAAGGAGACCTTTCTGAATGGGAAACGATAGATAAGCGTGTCATTAAATTCATTCATCAGTTTGAACACCACGAAAAACAAGGCACTCACTAATGAGTATTTTTATGGTTAATGAAGGCGATTACTGGAGAATGTCACATGACTGCGGGTTAATTAACCGCTTTAATTGAGAAAGGAATGCTTGTGAAAAAACTAAAATACCTGGTTATTGGTTTAATTCTTATTGCTTCTATCTATCCACTGGGTTCGGCATATTTGGAAAACCGCGAAAAAGAGAAGTCGGCTAGAAACATGGAAAGCAGTGTTATCTTATATACCTTGGAAAACCATCAATTTAATGTACCACTAAAATATAATTATTTACTTTATAAGCAAGTGGATAACGTTTATCAAAAAACAGGACAATGGCATACGCCGAATAATGAAATAACAAATTTTGGCCCTGATATATTTGTGATATTTCCGGATATGCTTCCTTATTCAAAAAAAACTTCAGATAAATTTTCGACGCGAGATTTTGGAGATATAGTATCAATCAGATTGCGTGGGCACAAATATGACATCGGTGGTTTTCAAGGGTGGTTTCAAAAATTACGGGATCATTTCACTGTTGCTAGCTCATCAATCACTGTTGTAGGTTTTTCGCATGAAGTGCCAAATTTATTGCATGTGATCGATGACGAAGGCCCTATGGTTAAAAATAAGCATGTCCATAAAGACATGTTTGTAAAGCCTATTAATGAACTTAATGATTTCTTTTACATAGCGTGTCGCCGCTATTTAAATGAAGAGAGCGATCTAACTCCTTCCTGCAAGCTTTATACGACATATGGAAACTCAAGATTAGTGATAACATTTTCAAGAAATCATGTATCAGATTGGGAAAAAATCATGGATAGCTCTGTAATACTGCTTGATAGTTTTAAGATGAGCTAATTAATCCGAAACTACAAACATATAAGATATAGAAAATGGCACATTGACTGAGGATAGAACAATAATGTATGTCTGGATATAAAAGGAATATCTGTGAAAAAACTACAATACCTAGTTATTGGTTTAATTATTATTACCGTAACCTATCCACTGGGTTCGGAATATTTGGAACGTGTCAAAGAAAAAATATCAGAAAAAAATCTGGAGAGCGGTGTCATTCTGTATGACCTAGAAGGTTATCAATTTGATGTACCGCTAAAATATTATTATTTAATTTATCAAAAAACAAATCGATGGCCTACGCCGAAAAAGGAACGACAATCCGTTAAGTCGTTTGAAATTGATGTCGTGCTACCGAATATGTTGCCTTTTTCAGAGCAAACCGCGGAAAAATTTGAAGCACGTGGTTGGAAGGATAAGATGTGGATTACATTGTGGTCTCATGACAATGTTATTGGTGATTTTGGCGCTTGGTTTAATAAGAATAAGCATAAATATAGAATACTTGGATTTTCAAACGAAGCACCTAGCTTGATTCATATTATTGATCACAGAGGGGGAATTATTGAAAATGATGAAAATTATTCTGAAAAATATTTTAAGTCTGTAAATGATTTTAATGAATATTTCTATATACAGTGCGAGCATGAATCCACAAAAGTATTCCCAACATATCCTTCTTGTAAACTTCATACGAAGTACGGTGAATTAAAATTAACACTAACCTTTGCAAGAAAACATATGTCTGACTGGGAGGAAATATTGAACAACGCAGTGAAACTGCTTGATCGTTTCAAAGTGAGTATTAACTAATTTTATTATCTAATATAGAGGAAGATGAGAAAATGGCAATTTCAAGTGGTTTAACAGCGGAGCAAATTGGTCAAGTCCAGGCATTAGTCGATGCACGTAATTATGGTGGCGCCTGGGCTCAGCTCGCGCAGTTCGGGGATGCCTACGCAGATAATGCCTATGATGTAGTAGGTCGGCCGGATACCCCGGCAGGTGATTTCTATGGAGAGCTAGTTGAACAGCATTGGAATAATACCGCCGGTGAAGGGGCGTATGAACAATACTTTGATCAGGTAACTGAACTTCATCTGAATAACTATATTGATCAATTGAATAAGACAGGTGAGTGGCCAAGTACACAGTTTATAGAGAGCAGTTACCGAAATTCAGTTGAATTTTTTGGTATGCCCGCCACTACGGCCTTCGATGCCATATTCACACAAAGCATTGGTGATGCCACACAAGGCTATTATGACTGGTGGGATGCGCTCGATATGGAAGAGGGGCGTGTCGAACCTTCCAACGTATTCGATCATATTCCATTTGATGAGGCCGTGAGTACCTTGGCCAATGATATTCTGGATACATTGACCTCGCTTTGGGAGCAAGGCGATCTTCAGCAATGGTCACTTGCCGAATGGCTCGGTATTGATGGATTCAATCAATACATGAATCAGTTCATTCAAGACCTGGACCGGGACCTGGACCTGGATGAATTCTGGGGCTCCTTAAATGGGGACATCAACAACATCCTCAACGATATGAACCTCACCTGGGATCAGTTCCTGGACTGGGTCGAACCGCCGCCACGACGTGACCCACTGGCGCTGGATCTCGATGGCGATGGCATCGAAACACTGGCCGCCGACGGCTATAGCGGAGTACTGTTTGATCAAAATGGTGATGGGATAAAACGCGCCACCGGCTGGGTCGCCTCCGATGATGGCCTGTTGGTGCTCGACCGCAACGGCAACGGTACCATTGATAACGGTACTGAGCTGTTTGGTAACAACACGCCGACGGCAGACGGCACCGCAGCCGATGGCCTCTCTGCACTCGCAGATCTTGACACCAATCTCGACGGTCGTATTGATGCGAGCGATGCACAATTCGCCAACCTTAATGTGTGGCGCGATCTCAATAGCGACGGCATTAGTCAGGCCGATGAACTTTTCACGCTTAACGATCTGGGCATCACCTCCCTCAATACTGGCGGAACTCTGGATGTTAATACCGATCTCGGTAACGGCAACAGCGTCATCAATGAAGGCACATTTACCTGGAGTGATGGTAGCCAGGGCGATATGGCAGACCTTGCCTTACAAGAACAAGATATCTACCGTGAATTTACCGATGAGGTCACCCTCAGCGCAGAAATAGAGGCCCTGCCAGACCTTGTTGCCACGGGGCCGGTACGTGATCTGCGTGAAGCAATGAGCCTGGATACCAGCGGCAACCTTACCACGCTTGTCACACAATACAGCGCAACAACCTCCCGCGCCGGGCAGCTGTCACTGCTCGACAATCTGCTGCTCACCTGGGCGGAGAGCAGCGGCTTCGAAACCTCGCCGGGCGAGGGCTGGCCTGTCGTGAAGTATCAATTTGATGGCATAGACGAAGCGACTCAGCCGGAAGCGTACGCAGCGGCCTTGGATAAAATTCGCGTGATGGAGACCTTTAACGGACAACTATTTTTTGACCACACCCTGACCAATGGTGGTCGGGATAACATCACCTTTAGTGTCTCAGATGAAAGCGACCCTTCATCACCGACAGGCCTTAGAACCACCTATCAGATCACGGTTCCGGCTGCTCAACTTGCACTACTGGAGGAAAGTCACTTGGCGCTAAGTCAGTATGCCTATCAGAGCCTTGCGATGCAGACTCGATTAAGTGAATTCTCCGACAGCATTGGACTTACTTTCGACGGCACTACCCTGGCCCTGGACTTCACGGCAGTAGNAGCCGCAATGCAGGCGCGAGTGGATGCGAACCCCGTGGATGGGGTGGTTGATATGTTGGAGTTCATTAATTTCACCAGCGATAATATGGCCGATTCCGGTTGGGAACCGTGGGACTTTGTCGGCGATGTTATACAGTCGGTTCCGATAACAGATGAGATACAAGCGGTAATAGATGCAATAGGTTTTCTTTATGTAGCACCATCAGATGTTATTGATGCAACACATACCGGTACCGTTGAAGATGAAGTGCTACTCGGCAATCAATTTAACGATACGATAAACGCTGGTTCAGGTGATGATTTACTAAAAGGATATGAAGGCAACGACACCCTGAACGGGGGCGATGGTGCTGACCGCCTCGAAGGCGGCGATGGCAACGACACCCTGAACGGCGGGGACGGTGCAGATATCCTGTTGGGTGGCGCCGGTGACGATATCCTCGGCGGTACCAGCAACAATGAGATCTATGGCGGCGGCAACATCTATGAAGGTGGCACCGGTAATGATCTTCTGAGAGGAACCTATTACGGTGATACCTACCGCTTCAACCTCGGCGATGGACAGGACACCATCCGGGAGAATGGGCCAACGAGTCAGGCCGACACCCTGACGTTTGGTGCGGGAGTTGCTAATGATCAGCTCTGGTTTAGTCAAAGTGAAAATGACCTGGAAGTAAGTGTTGTTGGGACGAGTGATAAAATCACTATCAACGATTGGTACTNAAGCACTTCTTATCAAGTTGAAGAACTAGAATTGATGGATGGTTCTGTTTTGTTGAACGCTCAAGTCCAACAACTTGTTGATGCAATGGCTGCTTTCAATCCTCCACCGCTGGGTCAGTTGGAGTTATCAGCAGATGAGCATGCAGCGCTCGACGGTATTATTGCGGCTAGCTGGCAATAATAACAGGTGAAAGAGAGCCCATTTTTTAATGGCCACTCGCAATAATTAACCCAAAAGGGCCGCGACTTCTGGTCGCGACCCTTTTGGCAATAAAGACCATCAAAGATACGCATCGTCACACTAACGGCGACAAGCGTTACCTTAAGCCTCTTTCAAGCC
Source organism: Thiotrichaceae bacterium (assembly GCA_002401765.2). Lineage (GTDB taxonomy): Bacteria > Pseudomonadota > Gammaproteobacteria > SZUA-140 > SZUA-140 > SZUA-76. The sequence goes on along the minus strand of NVTY02000043.1, from coordinate 42,916 downwards.
ATCATTCACTGGCCCGACAACCTTTCCACCTTCTTCTTTATATTTTTTGAGTAATTCCCCCACTTTCCTTTTGACATCATCACTCATCTCCTCAGCGTGGTCAGCAGCCTCATCTGCAAATTTCTTTGCTTTATCACTCACATCCCTCGAGACTTCAGCCGCCTCTTTCTTCACCTCTTCCAGGGCATCTGCGGCACCCTCTTTTAAATCATCTAGTAAACCCGCATGCGTGATAAATGAAGCCATTGCCAGGCCTAGAAACAACGGCAGTTTATAACGACTTCTTTTCATTTCCAGGAGCCTCTTTCTAANTTAAATATTTATTTNCCAATAAAACGGATNATCTTACGNCGCTGANGNTTATCCGGTTTATGNTCNGANNAACCANCNGGAGNTGNNGATANTTNACGCAGNGCCTGCANNCGNTCNCGNTCNGNAATGCTNTNNTCNGTNTCNGCATAAAGCNNCTGTGCAATNGTNGCNGAGCCTCGCTTANCACTNACNGCNAGNANNGCGANNGTCATNTCGGTTAAAGAGCGNCGAATGCGTAGCTGGTCATTGAGCTTAACTTCTTTGCTGGGTTTGGCACGAAAACCATTCAGGTGAATCTTGCCACCATTGATCGCCTCGGTCGCGAGTGAGCGAGTTTTATAAAAACGAGCGGCCCATAGCCACTTGTCGAGCCGTACACCCTGCTCAGTTTTGTTGGCTGTTTTGATGGTTTATTCTCGGGATATTGCCATAAAAAAAGCCCCGTCCATGAGGGACGGGGCTTTTTTATCTAAGCGACTGCTGAAACTAGCAGCGAGTTCACTCTCGTCACAAAGGCGGATGGATCATCCAACTGACCACCTTCGGTCAGCATTGCCTGATCAAACAACACAGAGGTGATATCACCAAAACGGCCATCATCGGCTTCGGCTTTAAGCTTAAGCACAATCGGGTGCTGTGGGTTCACTTCAAGGATCGGCTTACTCGTTGGCATCGCCTGCCCTGCTGCTTCCATGATCTTCTGCATGTTAATCGCCATCTCCTGCTCTTCAACCACCAGGCAAGAAGGCGAATTGGTTAGGCGGTGGGTTAAGCGCACCTCTTTAACCCGCTCACCCAGCGATTCCTGCATCCGAGTAGTGAGGTCTTTGCATTCATCAACCGCTTTTTCAAAGGCCTCTTTTTCACCTTCATCTTCTAGCTCGCCCAGTTCTAGTGCACCTTTGGCAACCGATTGCAGTGACTTGCCGTCGAACTCAGTGAAATAAGACATTGACCACTCATCCACGCGGTCACTCATCAGCAGCACTTCAATTCCCTTGGTCTTGAAGACTTCAAGATGAGGGCTATTTTTAGCCGCTGCATAGTTATCAGCCGTCACATAATAGATCTTGCTCTGCCCCTCTTTCATGCGTGAGATGTAATCAGCCAGTGAGACATCCTGTGCATCACCATCGCTTTCGGTTGAAGTGTAACGCAGCAGCTTGGCGATACGCTCACGATTACCGGTATCTTCCGCGATACCCTCTTTTAATACACAACCAAATTGGTCCCAGAATGTTTTGTATTTCTCAGCATCTTTTTTGACCATCCCTTCCAACATACCCAGCACCTTCTTCACTGAGGCACCACGGATGGAATCGATCATGCGATTGTGCTGTAGGATTTCACGTGAAATATTCAATGGCAGATCGCTAGAATCGATCACACCACGCACAAAACGCAGGTAAGTCGGCATCAGCTGGTCGGTGGTGTCCATGATGAAGACACGCTTCACATAGAGTTTAATCCCGTGTTTCTGCTCACGATCCCACAGATCAAACGGTGCGCGCTGTGGAATATAGAGCAGCGAGGTGTAAGACTGATTGCCTTCCACATGGCTATGCACATGAGTCAGCGGATCCTGAAAATCATGGCCAACATGTTTATAGAACTCATTGTACTCTTCTTCGGTGACATCTTTTTTGGCACGCGCCCATAGTGCAGAGGCACTGTTCACCGCCTCAAACTCTCCCGCTTTCTCTTCATCTTTCGATGGCATCATGATTGGCAGCGAGATGTGATCCGAGTATTTATTGATGGTTGAACGTAGGCGATAGTCTTCCAGGAACTCTTCCTGGTCTTCACGCAGGTGCAAGGTCACCTCAGTACCACGGCCTGGCTTATCAACGGTTTCCAGCTCATAGCTGCCTTCACCGTTAGATGTCCAGCGCACACCATGCTCAGCACCCGTGCCTGCACGGCGGGTGGTGAGTGTCACTTTGTCTGCGACAATAAACGCCGAGTAGAAGCCGACACCAAACTGGCCAATTAGCTGGCTATCTTTGGCCTGGTCACCACTTAGTGTATCAAAAAACTGGCGTGTACCCGATTTTGCAATGGTACCGATGTTATCCACCACTTCAGAGCGGCTCATGCCAATACCGTTATCACTAATGGTCACCGTGCGCGCCTCTTTATCGAACGAGACATGCAGCTTTAATTCGGACTCGCCTTCATAGAGCGCATCATCACTCAGCGCTTCGAAACGCAGCTTATCGCAGGCATCAGAGGCGTTTGAGATCAATTCACGCAGAAAAATCTCTTTATTTGAATAGAGTGAGTGAATCATCAGCTTCAATAGCTGTTGAACCTCTGTTTGAAACTCTAATGTTTCCTTATGCGCTTCTGTACTGGTCTCTGTGGTGGTCATGGTGCTAACTAACTCCTCTCATTGTTACTGTGTCGGGCCTGACACTCGCTTTGAATTGGCTTCCAGGCCAATAAGCCAGTATCAAACCGCTAGAATTCGGTTATCGCGACATATTATAAAGGGATGTGCGTCTGGATAAAATAGGGACATCTGTTTAAATTTCAAGCGCGCTCGAGTAAAGATTATCAATCACTAAAGTCAGCACAACAGTAACCGATACCATTGACAATGCCATAGCACTCTCGGGCATACTGAACGAACGGGATGTTGTTTGACACAATGATCACTTTTTCGTCGATGTAAATGGAGGGCTTATGCAGCATATACACCATTTCTCCGCGCTTACCCTAGATGATATTCCGCGCGTGGGTGGCAAAAACGCCTCCCTCGGCGAGATGTACAACGCGCTAGCCCCGCTAGGCGTCAAGATCCCCAACGGCTTTGCCACCAGTGCAGATGCCTACCGCCACTTTATTCAGCACAACAACCTGCATGAGAAGATCGAAACGGCACTTGAGGCGCTTGATGCCAGCGATGTCGATGCGCTTGCTGAAACTGGCGCACGTATCCGTGCCTGGATCTCCCACGCCGAGCTACCCAAAGACCTGGAACAGGCCATCAGCGACGCCTACACTCGCTTAGAAGAGGAATACGGCAGCAATACCGACGTCGCGGTGCGCAGTTCTGCCACCGCAGAAGACCTGCCCACCGCCTCTTTTGCCGGCCAGCAAGACTCCTACCTCAACATTCGCGGCACCCACAACCTGCTGCTCGCCTGCAAGCAAGTGTTCGCCTCGCTCTTTACCGACCGCGCCATCTCATACCGCGTCCACCAAGGTTTCAGCCATATGGACGTGGCACTCTCGATTGGGGTGCAAAAAATGGTGCGTGCTGACCTTGGCGCCTCTGGCGTGCTCTTCACTCTCGACACCGAAAGTGGCTTCCGCGATGTGGTCTTCATCACCGCCGCCTACGGCCTTGGTGAAAACATCGTACAAGGCGTCGTCAATCCCGATGAGTATTACGTCTTCAAACCCACGCTAGAAAAAGGCTTTCGCCCAATTCTACGCCGCCACCTGGGCGAAAAGGCAATCAAAATGATCTATTCCGGCGACCCAACCGCCGGCATCTCAACCCACAACGTGCATGTGCTGCGTGAAGAGCAGGAACGCTTTGTACTCACGGATGACGAGGTACTACAATTGGCGCGCGACGCAATCATCATTGAAAAACATTACACTGCGCATGCAGGCGTTGACCGCCCAATGGATATCGAGTGGGCCAAAGATGGCAACACCGGCGAGATTTTTATCGTGCAGGCGAGACCGGAAACCGTGCAGGCCAACCGAGACCTCAATGTACACCGTAGCTACACCCTTAAAAGCGAAGGCGAAGTGCTGGCACAGGGCAAAAGCGTGGGACAGAAAATTGCGTCCGGTAAGGCGCGTGTCATCTTTGAAGCATCACAAATGCGCGAACTACAGCCCGGTGAAGTACTAGTGACTGACATCACCGATCCAGACTGGGAGCCGGTGATGAAGATCGCCGCCGGTCTTGTGACCAATCGTGGCGGGCGCACCTGCCACGCCGCCATTATCGCACGCGAGCTCGGCATCCCGGCGATTGTCGGCTGTGGCGATGCGACACAGACATTACGAACAGGTGAAATGGTTACCGTTTCATGTGCGCAAGGTGACAGTGGTTATGTCTATCGCGGCGAACAAGAGTTCGAAGTCGAAGAGATAGACCTCAGCACACTCAAAAAAACCAAAACCGATATCATGCTCAACCTTGGTAACCCAGAACAAGCCTATCAATTTTCACACCTGCCAAGCAGTGGTGTGGGCCTAGCGAGGCTTGAGTTTATTATCAACAACACCATTCGTGTCCATCCACGCGCCCTGCTCGAATATGAGCGACTCAACAAAGCGACACAACAAGAGATCGATACCATTTGCGCAGGCTATCCTGATCGTAAAAGTTTTTTCATCAAACGCCTTGCCGAAGGAATCAGCACCATCGCCGCCGCGTTTTACCCTAAGCCGGTGATCGTGCGCATGAGTGACTTCAAATCAAATGAATACGCCTCGCTGATTGGTGGCGCACAGTTTGAACCGGAAGAAGAGAACCCCATGATTGGCCTACGCGGTGCCAACCGTTATTTTTCAGAACACTTTGCAGAATGCTTTAAACTCGAGTGCGCTGCAATGAAACGCGCTCGTGAACGAATGGGGCTCGACAATATTGCCCTCATGATCCCCTTTGTTCGCACCATCGATGAAGGCATCAAAACCCTTGAATTGATGGCTAGTGAAGGGTTGGTGCGCGGCAAGAATGGCCTCAAAATTTACATGATGTGCGAAATCCCATCCAACGCACTACTCGCCGATGAGTTTCTGGAACATTTCGATGGTTTCTCAATCGGTTCCAATGACCTCACTCAATTAACGCTCGGCATCGACCGTGACTCCGGCATCGTCAGCGGCTTTGATGAACGCAATCCTGCCGTCACCAAGTTGATCGAAATGGCGATCACCGCTTGTAAAAAACAGGGGAAATACGTCGGCATCTGTGGCCAGGCACCGTCAGATTATCCAGAGATGACACAGTGGCTGGTTAAACAGGGCATCGATTCTATCTCGCTTAACCCTGATAGTATTTTGCAGATGACTCGAGCTGTGCTGGAGATTGAACAACAAAAGTAGGTTCAATATAGCTCTGCAACCGGGGGTTTAAGCGGTGCGTTCATGAATGAATAGAGCTGCCCTTATGTCAACACCGACTAGTCGTCGCTTACAGCGCCTTTACTCCCTTCAAATGCACTTCAAATCGCCATTGCCATCGTATTTGAAGTGGCTAATCACTTAAGATATACAATTTTTCAGATTCTCACTAGCCTGCCGATATAAAATATATATAGACTCATAATTAACCAGATTATCACCCTCCCTTACTATTTTTAACCTTTGGTAAAATAACGGATACGGTCAGTGGCTATCAGTGTAAAAAAAAAATTAATCACTTTGTCTATCATCAGCCTCTCACTAGTTGCCTGTAGTGGTTCATCCTCACCAGTTGCATCAACGCCGCCACCCACGCCGGTGCCAACTTATTCAATTAGCGGCAGTATCAATATCCCCCCTAACACAGGCCTGGCACTGCAAAACAACAACGGGGATACATTAACGATTGGCGGTATATCATTTGAGTTCGCGACGACTCTACCCAATGGCAGTGGCTACCACATCACCGTATCCAACCAGCCCTTGGGGCAAAACTGCTCTATTGCCAACAGCAGCGGCACCATCAATGGTGCTGATATTGATAACATACTGCTCTCCTGCTCTAGCTGGGGTACCGCCACACTAATCGAGAATAATGATACTGGACTGGCATCAAGCCCTCAGATCACCATCGATTCCATTGGTAATGCTATTGCCGTATGGCTACAAAGTGATGGCGCTCGAACCAGTATCTGGGCCAATCGCTATACTGCCGACGGCACATGGGGCAGCGCAGAATTAATTGAAACAGATGATACTGGTAATGCGGTCACACCACAGGTTGCCATGGATGGCAGCGGCAATGCACTAGCTGTTTGGAGCCAAAGTGACGGCGTTCGGAATAATATTTGGGCCAATCGCTATACTGCTGGCGGCACATGGGGTACCGCACAGAAAATAGAAACCGATGACGCAGGCTCAGCAACGGCACCTCAAATCACCGTCAACAGTAATGGTGATGCCGTGGCAGTATGGCAACAAATTGATAGCGGAAATATTAGTAACATCTGGGCCAATCATTACGCCTCTGCTGGCACATGGGGCAGCGCAGAAACCATCGAACCCAATACAAGAGACGCCATCACGCCACAAGTCACTATGGATACTGCAGGTAATGCAATCGCCATTTGGAGCCAGGATGATAGCTTCCGCTTTAACATTCAAACTAATCGATACACAGCAGGTACAGGGTGGAATCCTTACGCGCAGCGACTTGAGTCTGTCGACAGCGGATCAGCCGAAAATCCACAGATTACTTTCGACAGCGCGGGTAATGCCATCGCTGCGTGGAGCCACTATGATGGTAGTCGGTATAACATCTGGACTAATCGTTACACGGCAGGCGTATCCTGGAGCATAGAGCAACTAATCGAAAATAAAGATACTAGTGACGCGAGCGCCCCCCAAATCATAACTGATGCCGACAACAACGTACAAGTCATTTGGACATATACAGCAGAGGGAACCATTCGTGCCAACCGCTACATCGCTGCGACCAATAGCTGGGAAGGCGATGTTCGAGTCTCAAGGGAGATCAGTGAAACCGCCCATGATGTGCAAGTAGCCACCGGTAGTAGCGGCAATGCGATCGCGCTGTGGAGTCAGAGTAGTGAAGGAGGAACACAGATGGATATCTGGGCGAGTCACTATGTCAGCGGTAGCTGGTCCACTGCCACACGGATTGAAAGCGATAGTAGCGGCATAGCGGCCAAGCCTCAAATTGCAATTGGAAGCAACGGCCACACCATCGCAGTTTGGAGTCAAATAAATAATTCAATGGAAGATATTTGGTTCAATCACATTGAATAGCCCTCTAGCGTCACCCCAATAATACTGCGGCCTCAATTTAATCCTGCGGCTGATATCATCAAATACTGTCACCCGGCATCTATATATTTGTAACAAAAAACTGCCCATTCGACAGCAACTGATGCCATAACGAAATCCCCCTCGCCGCTGAGAAAATTCTATTTTCTTTATCAACAAGGCTACCTTAGCGCTCAAGTAAATAGAGACCACGTCGATACAGATAAAGTAGATATGACAAGTAGGATTAGTTTTCAGGCATCATCAATAGATGAAATGACTACCCGACCGCCATAAATACAATTTTTCATAACATTCAGACATAACTTGGCATTTTAAGACTCTAATCAAGCTAAGAATCCCTCTGAATTTAAGCACCAACACTAAAGTAACGTGATAAGGATATCCGAAATATCATTAGTATTAGTAAACCGGATTGAAGTTTGCCCTGGATGGGTCAAATTACGTAACGAGGGGCAGCAACGCAGCTGAAAAAAATTATGCGGAGCATTCGTTTATCCCTTCTTGGGCTCACAAAACAGGATCATACCATCCTTGCCGTTGCTATCAAATTGATAGATGTGCCGGGTACCTCACTGACGATACTTCCTGACGGCATGCTCTCAGGCGAGGTGATATTGATCAATAGCGATACCGATGCTGGCTCTGATTATCTACAGCAAGAAAGCCCTAACCAGGCTAAGATAGTGTTAGCCAAAAACTTCATACCAACGCCCCAAGGCACTCGATTACTTGAGCGCCCAGTAAGAATTCACGATCTAGTCAATGCTTTCAATACTGTCTGTGAACGATTTCAATCAAGCACAGGGAAAAAAATTGAAATAGGCCATCATGCTAACGTTTCAGCTTCTACCAACACCTACACCAACAACACGCCACTGCTATTACATGAGTTCATCACTGCCTGTAAAAAAAATGGCCTAATCAAACTCGAATGCCCACCATATAGCCCGCTCTATATTAATGGTATCTCTCCCTCAGTGGCGACACGTGCAACACTACCTGAGATTCATGTTATCGCTAGAGAAAAAGATACCCCGCCCCAAGCAACCGCCCTAAGCGCAATCGAGGAGTACGAACAAGCGTCAAGTAACGGGGTAAATATCTACCCAATTAACACCGTCATCTGGCATACCGCGCTGGTTGGAGCCGGTGGACAAATATTACCCAATCACTCTCACGATACACCTGTTAAGCTAAAATCCATGCCCAGGTTTCCACGTGAATATATGAGGAAACACCCTGAATATCTAAAAATGTCAGCACTGCTCACCAGAAAATCGATGACAGCAAATCAGTTACAGCAGGCGACACAACTAGACATCAAAATTGTCACTGATTTTTATAATCTTGTTTATTCACTTGGCTTAAGCACCATTGATTAAAAGGCCAATGCCGCGGCATTTTACGACAAAAAGAAAAGTACAAACTCAAGCCTATTATCCAGGCTTGCCAAAAAACTGAGCACTACCGGATAAATGGTTTAGAGGAAAAATCAGGTATGCATATCGGCGAATACAAAATTGTATTTACAGGCCTGGTAGGGGCTGGCAAAACGCCAGCCATTACCTGCTTGAGTGATGCACCCGTTGTTGGAACGGATGTCGCAGCAACCGATGAAACATTAAATAAGAAAGACCTCACAACTGTCGCCATGGATTATGGCTATATTGAACTCGAGGATGGTGAATTCATCCACTTATACGGTACCCCGGGCCAGGACCGATTTAACTTTATGTGGGACATATTGTGCCAGGGTGGCATGGGATTAATACTCTTAGTCGATGCAACCAGTCCAGACCCTGCATCAGACTGCGAATTCTACCTTGATGCATTTGATCGTTTCATACAAGAGACCGGTGCGATGATTGGCATTACGCGTGCTGATATTTCTGATAATACCAAGTATGAACAGGTACAGGATGTCATTATAGAAAAAGGCCACCCAATCCCAGTATTAGAAATTGACGCTCAAAATGAAGACGATGTCAAAAACCTTGTGTATGCCTTAATGGCCGTGCTGTAATTATATTTTTCAGGGGAAAATCACCATGGATGTCACATCAGAAATTGTTGATAAAGTCACACACCAACATCATGGGCAACGTGCACCCAATGAAGTCATCGCACAGATATTATCGACACTGAACGGTCTTAAAGATGATTCGGATGATATTGTTGCAGCCATTATCACTAGTAGCGACGGTCTCCCCTGGGCTCAGGTACTTCCCAACGACTTTGATGTAAAACGCTTCTCTGCCATGAGCAGCGCGATTCTAGCGCTGAGTATTACGATGGCAAGAGAGGCTGGTTCCCGGCGGCTCATAAAAAATCGCGCATACAAGATGAAGAAAGGGCACCTCCCTCTCTTCATGGTCAGGAAAAACATACCCATGATTCAACCCAGCAGTCATTACATTGAGATAATTGGCTCACTAGGTATTGAATCACAGATTAACGTTCAACACGTTGTTGACGTACTTTCTCAAAAAGAAGAAAACCTTAAACATGGCGAGCGCTTTACAGCGCCGACCCTCTACACGAATATTTGCCAATAAGAATTACATTGTAAAATTAAAGTCTGAGTTCAACTTTAAAACAGTTGAAGCACGCCGCTGGATCTCTAAAACAATCGAACAAGAACGTATTTATAACATCTATCATCCTGCAAAAAAATGGTTTGTTATCCTCTCTGATGAAGGGGGTATCATTGCCAATATGATGCCTATCCTTGAACCGCTTCATATCACTTGTGAAACAGCCAACTCAGATGTATTGATCGATTATTTATCTAGCATAAATGAGCATTATTTTTCGATTGCCAAGCAGTATGACAAACGCCTTGACCTTGGCTTATCAAACTTTGCCATCGATAATACTGGAAAGATTTTTTATCTGGATGATGACCTCTATCAGTGGGATGATTTTACCGCCTTCGGCGCTAGCGTTAGCCATCTTTTGCTAAAGCTAAACCAATTCGATGAAGATACCTAGTTTAAATATGGTGAAAATATATTAAATAATTTCAATGATAGTTACTGGATTGTAGTCGCTATTGAATAGATTAAAAATGGATTTATCGCCAATGAGCAGCAACAGAGGTCTGGTCAGGCGCGATTCAAAAGCCTGAGACATCAACCTAACCAAACCATTCATAATATAGACACAAGCGCCGCCAACCATCAGATGCCCGACATCGAAACTGATGACTTAATGGCTGTCATTACAGACATACACAGCAATGAATCCGCGCTGGTAGCCGTTTTAGCAGAACTCGATAACCTTGGTGTCAAGAACGGTATCGTACTCGGTGACATCGTTGGTTACGGCCCACACCCAGACGCCTGTATACAGTTGTTAATTGAATCAGGCTTTAGCGTTATAAAAGGAAATCATGATAACGCGGTAGCCACTGGCAATAGCTCCCGAGGGCTTTTTCATCTTGCTCGCTGGCTAGTCGACTGGAGTAGAGAACGGCTATCTCAACAGCATAAAGAGTGGCTAGAACAGCTCCCCCCCTACATACGACAAGATAACTGGCTCGCACTGCACGGCGCGCCGGTTGACAAGACGTTCTTCAATGCCTATGTCTATAAAATGACATACGAAGACAATCTAAATAACCTAGAGAAGCGTAATATTCCAATATGTTTCCATGGTCATTCACATCTTTCGACGGTTTATTACAGGGAAGGATCAGGTGATAAGCTGAGTAATGAATCTTCACTCACACTGAACCATCAAGCATCACTCGTTTGCTCTGGTTCCGTCGGTAAAACAAGAAGCCAGGTACCACAGGCTGAATTTTCTGTTTTCAACCGAAAGACACTAGATATCAAGTTCTATAAGATTTTCTACAAAATGGCAAAAACACTAGATGATATGGAAAGATTTAATTTTCCTGAGAAATTGATTGAACGCTTTCTTTCTGGCATGTAGGCGCTATCACCATGTGTCACTCATATTTATATTTTAACGTTTATTAAGTGCCTTATAACCCTCGGGTTTTCCGATAATGATGGCCCGTTACCCTGCATACTTTAAAACACATTCACTACTTTTAGTGAATGGTTGTTGTAAAAAGGGGAAGTCCATATACGGGGTGACGGATAGCGTTTCACTAAGCACTACTCACAACGACCTTTAGTGATACCGCCGAAAAAATTTATCTACCGAGGCCTTGGGCACTTTAGTCAACTGCTGCATTACCTCAAAGCTAACACTCTCCAACGCATGGTCTCGTTCGATGTCTGCCAACATTGCCAGCCAGAGATAGGCCGTCATCTCGGCGTCCGCCAATGCACGATGAAAGGAGCCGTCATTGGGCAGCGCCTTATATTCCACCAACGTGCCGAGCTTATGATTAAATGCACCGGGGTAAAGCCTACGCGCAGCCAACATTGAGCAGGCAAACGAACCACCGTATCGACGTTGTACCCGTTTCAGTTCGGCATCTAGAAAGCGTTGGTCAAACGAGGCGTTATGTGCCACCAGGTCATCGTCGCCGATAAAGTCGGCAAATTCATCCATCACCTCGGCACAAGGGGCCGCCTTTGCCAGCATCGCATTGGTGATGCCGGTATAGGATTCGATAAAGCCATCAATGCGTCGCCCTGGGTTCATCAAGCGCTGAAAGCGATCGGTGATCACACCATCCTCAATGCGCACTGCGCCAACCTCAATCGCACGGTCACCCTGGTTGGGCGAAAGCCCTGAGGTCTCGAAATCGAGCACGACCACCGTTTGTGCACAGGAATTTGAAATCTTAGTCATTGAGACAAATACACTCGCTAATTAAGGAACCTCATTGTAACAGGCACCGCAAGTGGTGGCCCACCGCTGCACATCCAGTATATGCGCATCGTTTCTTGAATTTGAGACAAGGCCAGGGAACCTCTGAATAAGTCTGGTTGAATTTAGACTGATAAGAAATTGTTCCAATTTGTTTCGAAGTGAGCTGTAATAGTGCTTCTATTGCGCCAATCGTCGAGGAAAATTGGGGCGATTTCAGCCAGTATAAAACCATCATGACTTATTCAGAGACTCCCTTAATGCATTCGGTTTGCGGCATCGATTTTGCTACTTCCAACGCCACCATTGGTGTTATCGATGATGGCCAACCGCGCCTACTGCCACTAGAAGGTGATGAATTAACACTGCCAAGATCATCGGTGAGTTTATTAGCGAAATGAAACAGCGCGCCGAGTTGCAACTCAATGCACCATTGGAGTATGTGGTCGCCGCTCGCCCGGTTCATTTTGTCGATGATGCCGCGCAAGCGACCCTTCGCCTGCTCAAAAATCAAAAAGGCCACTGCCTGATAAGCCAGATCGAAGCGTGTAAAATCAGACTCGCCAATCAACTGGAAACCGAACTAGACCTTAGCTTCATCGAGCAATCGCTTAGCCTAACTTGCCAACGCAGTGAATTTGATGAGGCCACCCAGGCAGAAGTCCGCAGCATCAGCAAAACAATAAAAGCGAGTCTGAAAAGTGCACAACTCAAACCCGAACAGATTAACAACGTCTTCCTCACCAGCGGCACCACTGCCCTGCCCTCAGTACGCAATGCAGTACAGGCGATCTTTAGCGATTGTGAATTATCGCTTTGGTAGTGTGGGGCTGCTGGGGTTAACCGTGGATGCGCAGAGACGGTTTTGTTAACTCACGGCATTAGTTCGTCATCCCGACGTTCCTCTTAACGTCATCCCTACCTGCGCCTCTTAACGTCATCCCGGCGTGCTTTCAGCCGGGACCCCGAAAACCATCAAAGAGCGACAAACCACCCACACCCACTCATCCATCCAACGCCCACCGAACAGGCGCTTCGCCCTGCGAAATTAAATACTCATTCGCCAAAGAGAAACAGCCCGAACCAATAAATGCACTAAAGTCTCGACCAGTTTTACTCGCCCCCAAGGGACTTGGGTGCGAGGTCTTAATCACACAGTGCTTGCTCGTATCCACCACCGAACAGACATCATGTGCAAAACGTCCCCACGCCAGAAACACCACAGCTGATTTATGTTGGTTAATATGCTGAATGCAGCCATTGGTGAATTGCAACCACCCCTGCTTACTATGGCTATTGGCATCACCCGCACGCACTGTAAGTGAGGCATTCAGCAACAACACCCCCTGCTTCGCCCACGCCTCTAAATTACCGGACGTGGGAACAGCCACCCCCAGATCACGGTTAAGTTCCTTGTAGATATTACGTAACGACGGCGGAATTTTAATCCCCTCAGGCACACTAAAACTCAAGCCATGCGCCTGCCCTTTACCGTGATAAGGGTCCTGCCCCACAATCACCACTCTGATTTTTTCAAAAGGTGCCTGTAAAAAAGCGTTGAACCAGAGATCACTGGGCGGGTAGATCACCTGCCTGCTCTGTTTTTCGGCTTTCAGAAATCCACGCAGTTTGATCATGTAATCCTGCGCGAATTCCTGTTCGAAATGGGCCTTCCAGCCAGGGTCTAGTTGGTTGATGATTTTATCGGGCATGGTTTTGGGTATTTTCTGTTTTTAGCATGATGGGATTATAGCGGAACATGGGGCTGCTAGTGGGTTCGCATTCAAGCACACCGTGCAACTATGGTTAGCATGGTGCCAGCAAACACAAAAGAGTGGCGCTCAAATGGATGAAGGAATATTGTTTATATTGATCGCACAAAAAACAGTCGGAAATCAACCGGGACGAATAGAGCCAAGAGCGGCCAAACGAAGGCCAAAACCATTGCCATGGTTATACGAGGTTGCTTCGTCGCGCCACTCTTCGCAATGACATTTAATCAGAAGCCCGTTGATTAAACTTCGGCGAGGTTACCTTTCTTTTCTAGCCAGCTACGACGGTCTGAGGCGCGTTTTTTGGCCAGCAACATGTCCATCATTTCGTCGGTATCATCATCGCTATCCAGTACCAGCTGAACCAGTCTACGGGTATCAGGGTCAATCGTGGTTTCACGCAGTTGCAGCGGGTTCATTTCACCCAGGCCTTTAAAGCGCTGTACGTTGATTTTTCCTTTGAGCTTTTCGGCTTCGATGCGGCTTAATATACCACGCTGTTCGTCATCATCGAGTGCGTAGAAAACATGCTTACCAACATCAATTCGATAAAGCGGTGGCATCGCCACATAGACATGCCCGGCTGCAACCAATGGACGGAAATGCCTTAAAAATAGCGCACAAAGCAGGGTTGCGATGTGCAGCCCATCGGAATCCGCGTCGGCAAGAATACAAACTTTACCATAACGCAGTCCTTTAAGATCATCGGAACCTGGCTCTACACCAATCGCGACCGAGACATCATGTACCTCCTGAGAACCGAGCACTTCTTGCGAGTCGACTTCCCAGGTATTCAAAATTTTACCACGCAACGGCATGATTGCCTGAAAGCTACGATCTCTCGCCTGCTTGGCAGAACCACCCGCCGAGTCACCTTCCACTAAAAAGAGTTCGGTGCGTTCAAGATCCTGCGAGCTGCAATCTGCCAATTTACCCGGTAGTGCTGGACCGGTGGTAACCTTTTTACGCACCACCTTTTTGCCAGCACGCATCCGAGACTGTGCGTTACTAATCGCCAACATCGCAATCTGCTCACCGGCATCGGTGTGTTGATTGAGCCACAGGCTAAAGGAGTCTTTGACTACCCCGGAGACAAACGCGGCACATTGACGTGACGACAGACGCTCTTTGGTCTGGCCACTAAACTGCGGATCTTCCAACTTTATCGATAACACATAGGCACAACGTTCCCACACATCATCCGGTGCTAGCTTAACCCCTCGTGGTAGCAGGCTGCGGTATTCACAGAACTCACGAATCGCATCAGTCAGACCGGTGCGCAAGCCATTCACATGGGTACCGCCCTGCCCGGTTGGAATCAGGTTGACGTAACTTTCGGTCACTAGCTCGCCGCCTTCTGGCAACCACACCACTGCCCAGTCGGCCGCTTCACGCTCAGAGGAGATGCTGCCAATCAATAGTTCATCTGGCAACAAGGTGTAACCCTTAACCGCGTCATTGAGATAGTCACTCAAGCCGTCTTCGAAATACCACTCTTCACTGGCATTCGCCTTCTCATCAAAAAAGGAGACATGCAGGCCAGGGCATAATACTGCTTTTGCACGCAATACATGGCGCAGGCGCGAGACTGAGTATTTGGCTGAATCAAAATATTTCCCATCCGCCCAGAAGCGGATCGAAGTACCGGTATTTTTTTTGCCAACGGTACCGATCACCTTGAGGCCTTCAACCTTGAAGCCATGTTCAAATGCCATGGTATGTTCTTTGCCATCACGCCTGATCTTGACATCAACACGTTTAGAGAGCGCATTCACCACCGACACGCCGACGCCATGCAGGCCACCGGAGAATTGATAGTTTTTATTGGAAAATTTACCGCCCGCATGCAATTTGGTCATGATGACTTCAACACCAGGGATCTTCTCTACCGGGTGTTGATCGACCGGCATGCCGCGGCCGTCATCTTCGACCTCCAGAGAGCCGTCTTTGTAAAGCGTGACCGAAAGTGTTTTGGCATGGCCTGCAACTGCCTCATCGACACTGTTATCGATCACCTCTTGCGCCAGATGGTTAGGACGCGTGGTGTCGGTATACATACCGGGGCGTTTGCGTACCGGTTCCAGGCCGGTTAATACCTCAATCGACGAGGCATCATAATCTTTACTCATGTACGTTCCTGTTCCCTTTTCCAGTTCAATTGCGGCCATGCTTTTATTAGGGTTGCCGACGGGCATGGAGTCTAGCACCAAGCCGACGGCGAATAAAAGCGCCATTTATGTCCATTATGTCGGCCACCGATTTTTATAGTAGAATCCAGCCCAAAACTAAATCTCGCCCAATTGGCGGGCCATCCATGCCGTACGGAGCCAATTTTGGTCATAAAAAAACGCAATAAAAAGAATTCCCCAGCCGATTTTGAAACCGCTCTCGAAGAACTGGAGTTGCTGGTAGCGCAGATGGAAGCGGGTGAAATCACCCTGGAGGAATCCCTGCTGCACTTTGAGCGCGGTATTTTGCTCACCCGCACCTGTCAGGAGGCACTAAAAACCGCGGAACAAAAAGTCGAAATTTTGCTAGAAAACAGCACTGATGCCGACACTCAACCGTTTGATACCGACCGTGACTAAAATCAGCCCCAGTACCACCATAAATAACAGCATTACCTTTAAGGCACTGATTTCACAATGTAAAGCTCAAGTGCAGTCTGCACTTAATCGCTGGTTACCAGCTGAAGATTGCAAACCCGAAACCCTGCACCGGGCGATGCGTTACTCGGCACTCTCTGGCGGCAAATATGTGCGGCCACTGCTGGTCTACACCACGGGTAAGGCACTCGGCGTCAATGCGGCGGCATTGAATGGCCCAGCCTGTGCAATTGAGTTGATTCATAGCTACTCGCTAGTACATGATGACCTGCCCGCGATGGATGATGATGACCTGCGTCGTGGCAAATTGACCTGCCATAAGGCGTTTGATGAGGCGACCGCCGTATTAGTCGGTGATGCACTCCAGTCACTGGCATTTCATATACTTGCGGTAGATTCCTCGATTCAGGTGCACGCTGAACTTCGCATCAAAATGATCGTAACATTGGCCCATGCCAGTGGCTCGCTCGGGATGGCGGGCGGCCAGGCAATTGATCTCGAAGCAGATGGCAAAGGCACAGACTTCACCCTAGCGTCACTACAATACATGCACTCACAAAAGACCGGCGCATTGATCCGCGCTAGCGTGCGTCTCGGGGCATTAAGCGCGCCAGATTGTGATGAAGCACTGCTCACCCGCCTTGATCAGTACGCCGCTGACATTGGTCTTGCCTTCCAAATTCGCGACGATATCCTTGATATCGAGGCATCTACCGACGTACTCGGCAAAAATCAGGGGGCTGATATCGCCCGAAACAAACCCACTTACCCCGCGCTACTGGGGATGGATGGGGCGAAGCAGAAGGCACAACAGCTGCATGAATCGGCGCTAGAAAACCTCGCTACCTTGGGCAGTGAAGCAGATTCACTACGCTGGATCTCGGAATATATCGTACAGCGCCCTAATTAGTTCAGTTTTCTCGGCCAAAAAAGGTCTGTTCAAACAGCCAGAACCTGCATTTTTTATGCTATATTGCGCGATTGCGTAAAATAGCCGATTAGAGCTCGATGACAACCACTGACAACAAGCGATACCCATTGCTACACAAGATAGATTCCCCAGCGGATCTTCGCCAGCTTTCTGAAACGGAGCTGGAGCCGCTCGCGCGTGAACTGCGTGATTTCCTGATCCAGTCGGTCTCCAAAACAGGCGGCCATCTCTCATCGAGCCTCGGCACGGTTGAGCTGACCGTCGCACTGCATTACGTCTACAACACCCCCGATGACCGCCTGGTATGGGACGTGGGTCATCAGGCCTACCCACATAAAATCCTCACCGGTCGCCGTGAGCGCATGAATACCCTGCGCAAAAAAGATGGTCTGTGCGGCTTTATCAAACGCTCAGAAAGCGAATACGACACCTTTGGCGTAGGCCACTCCAGCACTTCGATCAGTGCCGCACTCGGCATGGCCATCGCAGCAGAGAAGACTGGTAGTAAACGCAAAGCGGTGGCAATCATTGGTGATGGTGCACTGACGGCTGGCATGGCCTTTGAGGCGCTCAACCACGCCGGTCATCTCGATAACGACCTGCTGGTGATCCTCAATGACAATGAGATGTCGATTTCACCTAACGTCGGCGGGATGTCGAACTACCTGGCGAAACTGCTCTCTGGCAAATTCTACACCTCGGTACGCGAAGGCGGCAAGAAGATGTTAAGCGCGGTGCCACCGATACGTGAGCTGGCACGCCGCGCCGAAGAACATATGAAAGGGATGGTGATCCCCGGCACGTTGTTTGAAGAGCTTGGTTTTCATTATTACGGCCCGGTCGATGGTCATGATATACCCACACTCATCACCACAATGAAAAACCTACAGTTACACAAAGGCCCGCAGTTCTTGCATGTAGTGACAAAAAAAGGACGTGGCTACCAACCCGCAGAAGAGAACCCCTGCACCTATCACGGCGTGACCCCGTTTGACCCCAGCAATGGCAAGATGCACGCAAGCAAATCAGGCGGCCCGAGCTACACCCAGGTATTTGGTGACTGGCTGTGTGATATGGCAAAAGAAGACCCCAGCCTCATCGCCATTACCCCAGCCATGTGTGAAGGCTCTGGCATGGTTAAATTTTCCCGCCTCTTTGCTGATCGATTTTATGATGTCGGCATTGCCGAGCAACACGCGGTCACATTGGCGGCGGGGCTCGCCTGCGATGGCATCAGGCCGGTGGTCGCGATTTACTCAACTTTTCTACAACGCGCCTATGATCAACTGATCCACGATGTCGCGATTCAGAACCTGCCCGTACTCTTTGCCATTGATCGTGCCGGGCTTGTCGGTGCCGATGGCCCGACCCATGCTGGCAGCTTTGATATCAGCTACCTGCGCTGCATCCCTAATCTGGTGGTGATGACGCCGAGCGATGAAAACGAATGTCGTCAGATGCTCTACACTGCAGCCAAACATGACGGCCCCACAGCCGTGCGTTACCCACGTGGCCGTGGCCCAGGCACAACGGTTGAAAAAAAGATGCAAACAATCGAGTTTGGCAAAGGGCGTATCCTGCGTAAAGGGAAATCCAGCGCCATTCTCGCCTTTGGCAGCCGCGTTCAAGTCGCACTTGCGGCTGGCGAAGCGCTTAATGCCACGGTTGTCGATATGCGTTTTGTCAAACCGATCGATGAAGTCCTTATATTAGAGATGGCCAATGGCCACGATTTACTGCTCACCATCGAAGAAAACGTCATTATGGGCGGTGCTGGCAGTGCGATAAATGAAGTACTCAACGCTCATCGTGTCGTCATGCCCGTGATCAACCTCGGTCTACCCGATGAATATTGCGTACAAGGCGACCATGAATCACTGCTTGAGGCCTATGGCCTTAGCAAGGAAGGCATCATCGACACCGTAAATGACTTTCATCAACGGGCGTCTTGCAATATAATAGCCACTCGCACCAATTCCCACTAATTCAGTCAAGATTATAGCTATGCCCGCTCGTTACACACTCAAAATCGTTACCGACTTTGCCGCCGCCCATTCGCTGCGCAACTACCCAGGCGACTGCTGCCGTCTGCATGGCCACAACTGGAAGGTTGAAGCCGAAGTGGTTTGCACCCAGCTCGATGACCTCGGCATCGGCATCGATTTCAAGACTATCAAAAAAGAAACCAACGCGATCGCGGATCAGCTAGATCATCGCTACCTCAATGAGGTACCACCGTTTGATGAGATCAATCCAACCGCTGAAAATATCGCAGCGTTCCTTTTTAAAAGGCTATCAGAAAAATTAAACAGTGAGGTATTGCGTGTCAGCGCAATCACTCTATGGGAAACCGAACGCGCCTGTGTGCGTTACTCAGAGGATGAAACGTAATGAACGACACCGACACCACACAGATTGCCGATGTGCAGAACAGCCCGGATAATCGACAAATACCGATCAATAAAGTCGGCATCAAAGATATCCGCCATCCGGTGCGGGTAAAAGATCGCAGCGAAGGCGAGCAGCACACCATCGCCACATTTAACATGTATGTTGACCTGCCACACAATTTTAAAGGGACCCACATGTCCCGCTTTGTAAAGCTGCTGAACTCGAACGAGCGTGAAATCAGCGTTGAATCTTTTGATGAAATAATGGAGAGCATGATCACACTGCTGGATGCTGAATCTGGCCATATTGAAATGAGCTTCCCCTACTTCATCAATAAAGAAGCGCCTGTCAGTAAAGTTAAAAGCCTGCTGGATTATGATGTCACACTCATAGGTGAGATCACAGGCGGCAAAACAGTGATGACCATTAAAGTGGTGGTGCCGGTCACCAGTCTCTGCCCCTGCTCCAAAGAAATTTCTGATTACGGCGCACACAATCAGCGCTCTCACGTCACCGTCACCGCAAAAACAGAAGGATTTGTATGGATTGAAGACCTGATCGATATCGTCGAACAAGAGGCCTCATGTGAGATCTTTGGTCTGTTAAAGCGCCCAGATGAAAAGTTCGTCACTGAACGCGCTTATGATAACCCCAAGTTTGTTGAAGACATGGTGCGTGATGTTGCCGCACGCCTTAATGCGGATGACCGTATCACGGCTTACACCCTAGAATCAGAGAACTTTGAATCGATCCATAATCATTCAGCCTACGCCCTGATTGAAAAAGTAAAATGAGAGACACCGCTCTTAATTTCAAAGGGAAAATATGACGCTGCCCTATCACAAGCAACATTCTAAACTTCAAACATAGAAATGCCGATGCCGCTCTGCAAATTCGATATTAAGGTGACTTTTCATCCGCACAGCCTTTGGCATATTCTGAATGGTGATTTGGCTAAGTCAGTCATTTATGTGATGATACCTAGGCTACAGCCTAGGCAAATCTGAACTAAATTTAATAATGACCAGGACAACACGAATAACCCGCTTTATTCGCACCCTAACCGGACGCATGGTACTGGGGGAGCTCCTTATACACTCCATATTGATCCCCACCCTATTTTTCGGCATCAATATCATCGTCAAAGATGGCTACGAATCAAGCTTTATCGAACAAGCCAATTCAAAATCAGCACTACTAGCGACACTCGTATCGTACAATACCAATCAACAAGACATTAGTAACCTGCTCAATGATGCAGTCAATAGCAATCAGATTCTCTCTGCAACATTAATCTATGAAACAGGCAATGCCATTCAGAGCCCATCACACGCCGCAGCGCTGATCCTATTTAAAGAAGATCAACAATTTGCTCAGCATGATGATAATGCCTACCATGTCAGTACTTCACTCATCACTAGCAAGGGGATAACGGCCACTCTGCAAACCAGTTTTGATGAAACACCGCTTGCTGAGCAGATTCAAAATACCTATCGAGTCAGTATCGTACTCGCCTTTGCATACATCTTAATCACACTAATTCTTTCTGGTTTGCTCGGCCAACAGCTAACCCGACCAATACGAAAATTACGTGACGATGCGCGCGCCATCGCATCAGGGAATACCGACAAGCAACTCAACGTCATCTCATCAATTTCCGAGGTTGCTAGCCTTACCGACAACCTAGAGACAATGAAAAAATCGCTCATTAAACATAGCCAAGATTCACTTGCGCGTGAAGCACACCTACGTTCGGTCATGGACAATGTGGTTGATGGCATCATCATCACCAACACTGAAGGGATGATTGAGTCACTTAATCCGGCAGCCATTAGCCTGTTTGATTACACCAAAGGTGAGCTCATCGAAGAGCACATCAATATCCTGCTCGACGTCAATGCACTGCTAGAGATAGAACAACAGAATATAGTGGCCGATAACATCGTTTCAGCCACTCAAAGTAAACTTCAAGAAACCGAGGGTTACCGCAAAAGCGGCGCAATCTTTCCACTAGAAGTGGCCGTTAGTAAAATGATCGTGAATGATCAGACTCATTATATTTATGTCACCCATGATATTACAGCCAGAAAAAATGCTGAAAATGAGCTAAAACAACTGCACAATGAACTGGAACGTCGAGTCATCATTCGCACCAGTGAATTGGCCGCTGCCAATGAAGAACTAGAACATCAGGCACTGCACGATTCACTAACAGATCTGCCTAATCGCGTTTTACTACTAGACCGCCTGAACCAGGCAATTCTCACCAATCAGCGCAATGAGACAAAGCTGGCACTCTTCATGATCGACCTTGACCGCTTCAAAGAGATCAACGACACGCTTGGCCATCACTATGGCGACATCATTCTGCAACAAGTCGCCATGCGTATGCGTGAGACGCTGCATCAATCGTGTACCGTCGCACGTCTTGGTGGTGATGAGTTTGCCATTCTACTCCCCGCCATTAAAAGCAGAAAAGAACCGGCTAATGTCGCCAGCGCGATTATCCATGCCATCGACCAACCCTTTTTACTGGAAGAACAGGCATTTCATGTGGGCGCCAGTATCGGAATTGCGCTGTTTCCTGAACATGGTACAGACGCATCGACTCTCATGCGTCATGCCGATATCGCCATGTATGTGACGAAAAACAATAATGGTGATTACACTTTTTATGACCCCTCACTCGACCAGCACAGCCGTGACCGCCTGGCACTCACCACAGAGTTACGACATGCCATCGACAACAATGAGCTGCGCTTGCACTATCAACCCAAAATCGATTTTAAAACAGGCAATGTGGCAGAAGTAGAAGCACTGGTACGCTGGCAACACCCTCGCTTTGGGCTGATGACGCCAGATCATTTCATTGCGCTTTCAGAACATACGGGACTCATTAGACCTCTTGCGTTATGGGTAATACGCGAAGCATTAAGTACTTGCCGTCAGTGGCACAAGATGGGACACAAACTAAAAGTAGCGGTAAACCTCTCCACCCATAATCTGCACGACCCTCAATTAACAGAACACATTAAGCAAGCCAGCAAAGAGTGCGAAGTCGACACTAGTTACTTGGTGCTAGAAATCACAGAAAGTGCGGTGATGTCTGACCCCGTTAGTGCGATGAAAGTACTTGAAGAGTTGTCGGCTATGGGAATTCACCTTTCAATCGATGATTTTGGAACCGGCTACTCATCACTCGCCTACCTCAAGCAGCTACCGATGGATGAAATCAAGATTGATAAGTCATTCGTGATGGATATGATCAATGATAAAGATGACTATATTATCGTTCGTTCGACTATCGACCTCGCTCACAATATGGGCAGAAAAGTCATCGCTGAAGGGGTTGAATCACCAGAGATATGGGATGCTCTCGACAAAATGGGTTGTGATATGGCACAGGGGAACTATATTAGCCTGCCAAAATCAACGGATGATTTTCTACAATGGCTGCAAAACTCTGAATGGTGCCTGAAGCAAGCTAACTAATAACGCGACACAACCAATAGCGCAATTAACTGCAATGCACCCCATGCAAACAGCGCCGCCACTACATCGTCCAGCATGATACCGAAGCCACCTTCCACCTGCCGATCAATCACCTTGATCGGCCACGGCTTCCAGATATCAAATAGGCGAAACAAGACAAAGCCCAGCACAACCCATTGCCAGCCAACGGGTGCCGCAATCATCGTCAGTAGATAGCCTGCGATTTCATCCCACACGATACCCGGATGGTCATGCACCTTCAAATTTTTTGCCGAACGATCACACAGCCAGATACCCACCAACGTGACTGCGATGGCGATCGCAATATAATAGGCCAATGCCAAAGGCTGCAATAATAGATAGAGCGGCACGGCCACCAACGTACCCATCGTTCCCGGTGCATATTTTGATAACCCAGAACCAAAACCCAGCGCAAAAAAGTTAACCGGATCTTTTAGATCGGATAACCGCAACCGTCTATTATGTTGTTTCATCTACGCGGAACCTTTGAAGTGCTCATAACCTGATTGTTCTGTTTGATACTGCTCACCATTTTTCTGCATGCAACGCAATCCAGCTTCAGTATCAGCATCAATCACACCAATACAACAAGCCTCAATTCCCTGAGCAAGTAATAACAACTCGACGTCACCCTGCGCTTGCCGTTTAACGGTAAAACAGAGTTCATAATCATCACCAGCAGAAAGTGGCAGCATCTGCCAGCATTCATCACTTAATTGCGATGCCATTTTATTTTGCTGACAGGCACGAAATGCTGGCGACAAGGGCAGCTGTGCGAGCTCAATCACAGCACCAACACCACTCGCCTTCAGAATATGGCCAAGGTCACTCAGCAGGCCATCCGATAGATCAATGGCGGCATTCACCAACCCATGCAATGCTAACGCATCCACAATTCTAGGCGTCGGTTTTTCTAAACGAGAGATGATGCCAATCAGTTCATCTTGCGGGAATGCTATCTGCTGCTGAATCGCTTCCAGTGCCAGCCCCGCATCACCCAGCGTGCCGCTCACATAGATCAAATCACCCGGTTTTGCGGCATCACGGCGCCATGCACAGCCCTGTTCAACAAAGCCCATCGCCTGCACCGTGATCGACAACGGCCCACTGGTGGTATCGCCACCAATCAACTGCACCCCATGTTGATGAGCCAGCACAGCAAAGCCCTGGCTAAATGCGGCAAGCCACGCCTCGTCCACTTGCGGTAGCGTTAGCGCGAGCGTCACCCATGCCGGCCTGGCACCCATTGCAGCCAGATCACTCAGGTTAACCGCCAGTGCTTTATGGCCCAATGAATGGGGATCAACTTCAGGAAAAAAGTGCACGCCAGAAACCAGCGTGTCGGTAGAAACCACCAGTTCATGGCCGACTGGAAGCGATAAAATCGCCGCGTCATCCCCGACTCCGAGCACCACGTCATCACGCTCGCTGCCGGCGCCCGTGAAGTAACGCTCGATCAATTCAAACTCCATCACGGCCATGGCGGTTATTCTAGTCTCATAGTCAGACAGGAAAAATGATCGGCCACAACAGTATAACCGTTACCGCGAGGATTTCTTCTGCTTAACTTCTGGCCCACGCAAGGTCACGGCTAATTTATCAAGTACACCATTCACATACTTATGCCCTTGATCTGCACCAAAGGTTTTGGCCAGCTCAACCGCTTCATTAATCACCACACGATAAGGCACTTCAATATTATACTGAAGCTCATAGGCTCCCAGGCGCATAATCGCAAGCTCAACCGGGTCAATGCTTTTAATTGAACGATCCAGCGCAGGGGTCAATAACGCATCCATCTTATCAACCTGCTTTACCACGCCACCAAACAGGCCGCGAAAATAACTACTATCGACTTTCTTAACATCTTTCTCTTCAAGGATCTGTGCAACAACCTCGGCAACATCCGCGCCAGTCAGTTGCCACTGATATAATGCTTGTACGGCGCAACGACGCGCCTGACTACGTGTTCGACTCATAATACCTTTTACTAATTTAATAAACTAAAAACTATGCGTCTAACGAGCGCATTAAACTTGCCATCTCAATCGCGCTAATCGCCGCTTCAGCACCTTTGTTACCCGCCTTTGTGCCGGCGCGTTCTATCGCCTGTTCAATAGTGTCAACGGTCAATACACCAAAGGCCACGGGAATATCATATGCCATTGCCACAGCGCCAATCCCTTTAACACATTCGCCGGCAACATATTCAAAATGAGGGGTACCACCTCTGATTACTGCACCCAGTGTAATCACGGCATCATAACGCTGACTCGCCGCCACTTTTTTTACCACCGTCGGCAACTCAAAGGCACCCGGCACCTGCACAATGTGAATGTTATCTTCTGTCACACCGTGCTGCTTTAATACTGCCAAGGCACCTTTCAACAGGTGGTCAACAATAAAGCTATTAAACTTCGCCGCAACAATCACAAAGCGCGTATTTGCAACGTTGAAATCGCCTTCAAAGGTTTTAATCGTCATATTCATGCTCACCACAAAAATCATTAACTAACGTAGCCGCTTATTTCACTTATTGACACGACACATATTCTACTACTTCCAGCCCAAAACCGGAGAGGCCATGCAGACGTCTTGGTTGTCCCAATACCCGCATTTCATGGACGCCCACATCGAGTAAGATCTGTGCACCCACGCCGTAGGTACGCAACTCATTGCCATGCGTCATTTGCGGCTGATGAATGCCCCGCTCACGCAACTGATAATCCATCACCTGGCGAATGGTAGCATCGGCATCGGGTTCTTTTTTAAGAATCACGAGCACCCCCGCGCCCTCTTTGGCGAGCCGTTCCATCGCCGACTTCAGCGGCCAGGCACCATCAAGACGATCAGCAGACAACATATCCGCTAGGTGATCTTCAAGGTGAACACGCACCAGCACTGGCTCGCTCATATCCGGTTCACCAAACACCAGTGCCAGATGCAATTGAGCATCGACCACATCCTGATAGGATATCACTCTAAAAGTACCATACAGCGTCGAAAGAGTACATTCAGCCACTCGCTCAACGGTCTTTTCATTCTGCACACGATAGTGAATGAGGTCGGCAATCGCCCCCATCTTCAAGCCATGTTTTTCAGCAAACAGTTCTAATTCTGGGCGGCGTGCCATGGTGCCATCCTCATTGAGGATCTCCACAATGACACTCGCAGGCTCGAGCCCCGCCAGACGCGTCAGATCGCAACCCGCCTCAGTATGGCCCGCGCGCGTTAACACACCGCCATCTTGCGCCATCAAAGGGAAAATATGGCCAGGCTGGGTCAGATCATCAGGGCCTGGCTCTGGCTTAACTGCCGCCAGCACCGTCGTTGCGCGATCTGCCGCCGAAATGCCCGTCGTCACCCCCTCTGCCGCTTCAATTGAAACGGTAAAGTTAGTTGCATGGTTGCTATGGGTATCACTCACCATCAACGGCAGATTTAACTTTTCACAACGCTCACGCGTTAAGGTCAAACAAATTAGGCCTCGCCCGTAACGCGCCATGAAATTAATATCATCAGCCGTGACCGCCGTCGCTGCCATGATTAAATCACCTTCGTTTTCACGATCTTCATCATCGACCAACACCACCATTCGTCCCTGACGAATCTCATCGATAATCTCTTCTGCACTACTCAAAGGCATCGGGTTCAACTCCGTTTACGGCATGGCTAATCATTAGTCGACAAAACCTTGTGATGCCAGTAACTCACGCGAGATGTTTGATGTTGGTTTAACGCGACCACCTTGAAGAAGACGCTCAAGATAACGCGCCACCACATCGACCTCGATATTGACCGGGGTACCCTGTTGATACTGTCCAATAATCGTCTGCTGCTGAGTATGCGGAATAATATTCACCTCAAAGCCACTGTCACTGACCATATTGGTCGTCAGGCTCACCCCATCGACACAGATAGAGCCTTTTGAGGCAATATACTTCGATAACGATGATGGCACCTCAAAAGTGATAATGATCGACTCGCCCTGCGGTTTAATACTGGCCACATGCGCCACCCCATCAACGTGCCCACTGACCATATGGCCACCCAGACGCGTGGTCGGCAACAACGCCCTTTCCAGATTAACGTGGCTACCCGCTTTAAGCGCACCTAATGTTGTACAGGAGAGTGTTTCAGCCGAAACATCGGCAGCAAACTGCTCATCCGATTTACTCACCACGGTCAGGCAAACGCCATTGATCGCAATGCTGTCACCCAGCTGCGCATCACTCAGGCCGCTTGAGGCCGACGCAAAACGCATGCGTGACTCACCACCCCGGCTTTCGATTGAGGCAATTTTGCCAACTGCCTCTACCAACCCTGTAAACATAAGCGCCTCATTTTTATTACGATGCCGCTGGCTGTAACGTTATCCGCCAGTCATCACCCACCGCGCGTATCTCTTTTGTCTTAAACGAAATGCGCTGCGACATTTTTTCCAGACCCGGCAAGGTCATCAACCCCTGTGCCTGGTCGCCCATCAAGTGTGGTGCCATGTAGATAATCAGCTCATCTATCAGCCCCGCCTGTAACATTGCGCCACTCAACACCGGGCCCGCTTCAACCAGCAATTCATTAATCTCTAACGCGGCCAGGTATTCCAACAATAACGGTAGGTTAACGCGCTTACCAGTGCCTGCGAAACGACACACATTAACATGCTTCTGACGCAGCGTATCGAGTATTTCAGAGTACTCAACCGCCGTCGCAATCAATTTTTTTCCGGGTAAAGAGAGGGCGCGGCTCGCCATCGGTGTGCGCAGTGTCGAATCGACAATCACCCGCATTGGCGCTCGCGGTGTTTCACCAGCCAGCACCACATGCAGTTCATCGATACCCTCCGGTCGCACATCAAGCTGCGGATCATCCGCCAACATGGTGCCGATACCGGTCATGACGGCGTCACTTCTCGCGCGTAGTCGCTGCACATCCTGTCGCGCCGCCAGCGAGGTGATCCACTTGCTCTCACCAGATGCCATTGCCGTGCGGCCATCCAGTGACATCGCCAGTTTACAACGTACAAATGGCCGCCCACGTGTCAGGCGCGCAATAAAACCCGGATTCAGCGCTGTCGCTTGCGCCTGCAAAACGCCAACGTCAACCTCAACACCCGCCGCCTTCAATCGTGCAATCCCTTCGCCTGCCACGCGCGGATTAGGGTCTTGCATCGCCATCACCACACGACTGACGCCTGCTTTGATCAACGCATCGGCACAGGGCGGTGTACGCCCAAAGTGACTACAGGGTTCCAACGTCACATAAGCTGTCGCACCCACACTCTTTCCACCCGCTGCATTCAGCGCATGAATTTCAGCATGAGGTTCACCCGCACGCATATGCCACCCTTCGCCGATAACCTCACCCTGCAAGGTAATCACACAACCAACTCGTGGATTAGGGTGAGTGGTGTAGAGGCCGCGCTGTGCCAGCTGAATCGCTCGCGCCATCAACTGAAAATCTGACGCGCTATTTTTTATCACGCGGCTTTTTATCATTCTCGCCCGGTAACAGTGTTATCTGACGTTTTTTCAGCTCAGGTGAGGACTCATTTTGCAGCCGCTCGATTTCTTCACGAAAGGCATTCACATCCTGAAAACGTCGGTACACAGAGGCAAAACGGACATAAGCCACTTCATCCAGATCACGCAACTCTGCCATCACCCATTCACCCAGCTGGTTTGAGGGCAGCTCACGCTCGCCACTGGCTCGCAGTTTATGTTTGATGCGACTAATCGCGGTATCAATATCTTCGATATTAACGGGTCGTTTTTCCATCGCGCGCAGTACACCCGCACGCAACTTTTCTTCATTAAACGGCTCACGCGAACCATCATTTTTTACCATACGAGGCAATGCAAGTTCAGCCGTCTCAAAGGTTGTATAACGCTCACTACAAGTCACACACTCTCGACGACGACGCACCACATCACCATCACTGGCAAGGCGTGAGTCGATCACTTTGGTATCAGCTTCACCACAGAATGGACAGTGCATATTGGGACACTCAGCGTAGCGAGAAAAAAGAAACTATACATCAAGCGGCAGCGCATTGCGCTGCCGCTTGTGCGCTATTGATAGACGGGGAAACGTTTGCAGAGCGCTAACACGTCACCTTTAACGCGCGCCACCACCTCATCATTACCAAGATTATCCAGCACATCGCAGATCCAGCCAGCCAGCTGAGTAGACTCGTCAACGGTAAAGCCACGCGTGGTAATCGCCGCTGTTCCGATACGAATACCACTGGTGACAAAAGGTGACTGTGGATCATTCGGTACGCTATTTTTGTTAATCGTAATATTGCTAGCACCGAGTGCCGCATCGGCGGCTTTACCGCTCATGCCTTTATCAATCAGGTCTACCAGAAAAAGATGATTATCAGTGCCGCCAGAAACGATTTTATAACCGCGCGACTGGATCACCGTCGCCATCGCCTGTGCATTGGCAACCACCTGTGTTTGGTAAATTTTAAATTCAGGCAACAACGCCTCTTTGAAAGCCACCGCCTTACCTGCAATCACATGCATCAACGGCCCACCCTGGGTGCCAGGAAATACCATTGAGTTTAGCTTCTTCTCAATGTCAGGATTACTCTTTGCCAGGATGATGCCGCCACGTGGGCCGCGCAATGTTTTATGCGTGGTCGAGGTCGTGACATCCGCAATATTAACAGGGCTAGGATAGACGCCAGCCGCAACCAGCCCAGCCACATGCGCCATATCAACCACCAAGTAGGCTCCAATCTTATCGGCGATATCACGGAAACGCTGCCAATCCACCACGCGTGAATAGGCGCTAAAACCAGCAATCACCATTTTAGGCTTATGTTCAAGTGCCAGTGCTTCCGCCTGATCGTAATCGATTTCACCCGTTGCTTCATTTAGCCCGTATTGTACTGCGTTAAAAATTTTACCCGAAAAGTTAACCTTTGAACCGTGAGTGAGATGGCCACCATGTGCCAGGCTCATCCCCATGATGGTGTCACCTGCATTTAACAGCGCGAGGTAAACCGCCGCATTCGCCTGCGAACCCGAATGCGGCTGTACATTGGCGTAATCGGCATCAAACAGCTCTTTCAGGCGATCAATCGCCAGCTGCTCAACAATATCAACATGCTCACAACCACCGTAATAACGTTTAAACGGATAGCCTTCGGCGTATTTATTGGTCAACACAGAGCCCTGTGCTTCCATCACGCGAGGACTGGTGTAATTTTCAGACGCAATCAGCTCAATATGCTCCTCCTGACGAACAGCCTCTTTCTCCATTGCTGAAAATAATTCGTCATCAAAACCACTAATGGTCATATCCGATGTAAACATCTATTCACTTCTCCAGGCTAGCGCTAGCAACCCGATAAAAGGCCACCGTAATGTCATCAAAACTTAAGCGACGTATCATACCTGATCAGACAAAATTACTCATTAGCAAGATGCGGTACCCGTCATCATTGGCCAGCCACAACCTGGCATCAAGATATGGCGCTGAGGAATTTCCGATTTCCAGCTCAATACAGGTATCAATGGTGCCGCTGCACGCACTGGAGGCGGCGAAAGGGGCAAAGCAGTCGCGTCACTGATAGGACGTGTAGAGAAAGCACTTTATCGCATCAAGCGGATGGCACGCAATCTCATTGAGATAACTGAAGATGCGGTGATTTCTACATCACCTCATCTCAATCGTGCAAAAAAGCCGTTGAATGCTAACAGCGGCTGATCAAGGCTGGTCACCAAGAATGTCAGGCTCATCTTCACCCTCTTTCTTAACAGGCATCAGGTCTTGTTTACTGACACCCAGTGCCAATGCAGTCGCACTCGCGACATAAACAGATGAATAGGTACCCACCACAATCCCGATAATCAGTGCCGTTGCAAAGCTATGAATAATCTCGCCACCCAATACAAACAAGGCGAGCAATACAAACAACGTCGTAAACGATGTCACCAGGGTACGAGAAAGCATCTGGTTGATCGAACGATTTGCGACCTCAACGGGCGATCCTTTACGCATTTTGCGGAAATTTTCTCGGATTCTATCAAATACAACAATGGTATCGTTCAACGAATAACCAATCACCGCCAGAATGGCCGCAAGCGTGGTGAGATCAAATTCCAGCCGTAATATTGAGAAGATGCCCAGCGTAATAATCACATCATGCACCAGCGCCACCACTGAGCCCACTGCAAAACGTTTTTCAAAACGCAATGTAATGTAGATAAGGATGCCAAACAGCGCGTAGATCATCGCCAGCCCACCCTTCTCGGTGAGCTCTTCGCCCACCTGTGGTCCAACAAACTCAACACGGCGCATCTCAACCTCGCCCGCACCGGCGGCAGCATGCAGCGCATTAAGCACACCGGTACTCAAATCAGCATTCGTCATCCCTTCATACGGCGGCACCCGAATCAGGACATCCTTTGAACTGCCAAAATGCTGTGTGATCGCATCACCGTAGCCAGCACTCTCCAGGGTCGCACGAACCTCTGAAAGATCGGCCGAGTTTTCATAACCCACTTCAATCAACGTACCACCCGTGAAATCGATGCCGAAATTTAAACCACGCGTTGCAAGCGAGGCGATGGAAATAATCACCAGCAGAATCGATAAGATCAGCGCAAGCTTACGCTTGCCCATAAAGTCAAATGAAGGTTCTTTATTAAATATTTGCATCTAATCGCTCATCCATTCGTTGCTGTTAAATTGACAGCTTTTTGACTTTTCGACCGCCATAGATCAGATTGATGACAGCACGCGTGCCCATAATCGCAGTAAACATCGATGTGACAATCCCGATCGACAAGGTAATCGCAAACCCTTTAATGGGGCCGGAGCCAAAGGTATAGAGCACTAATGCGGCGATCAATGTGGTGATGTTCGCATCGGCAATCGTAGAAAGTGCCTTGTCGTAACCCGCGTTTATACTCGCCTGAGGAGAATTACCACTTCGAACCTCCTCTCGAATACGCTCAAAAATAAGCACATTGGCATCCACCGCCATGCCGACTGTCAAGACGATACCGGCAATACCAGGCAATGTCAGTGTCGCCTGTAACATCGACAGCACCGCCACAATCATCACCAGGTTCACCGTCAATGCGATAATGGCGACCAGGCCAAAAACGCGATACCACACCGCCATAAAGATCATGACGATAATAAAACCGACGATCACTGAGATGACCCCTTGGTCGATATTATCCTGTCCAAGGCTTGGCCCAACGGTACGCTCTTCAATAATTTCAATCGGGGCCGCCAGTGCACCGGCCCTCAATAGCAGTGCAAGATCACGTGCCTCGTCAGGCGTGCCCACACCGGTAATTTGAAAGCGATTACTAAACACGCCTTGAATCGTGGCCGCATTAATAACCTCTTCGATTTTTCTCTTTGTCTTAACCAGCTCACCGTCAACACGCTTGCTAACGACCTTATTTTCAATAAAGACCACCGCCATTCGTTTACCCAGGTTTTCGCGCGTATTGTCACCCATCTTGCGCGCGCCGTTGCCATCAAGCGAAACAAACACTGCCGCGGCACCATTGTCCTGGTCAATACCAGAAGCGGCGTCTGTGATTTGATCACCGGTCACAATGATGCGTTTTTTTAACAGTAAATGGCTGCCGTAACTAGCCGCGTCACGGGTTTTATAGAGGCGAGTCCCCACTGGCGGGCGCCCCGTCAGGGCCGCTTCGATATTCGCATTTTCAACCACCATTCTAAATTCAAGTGTTGCTGTCGCACCCAAAATTTCTTTGGCACGTGCCGTGTCCTGAATACCCGGTAGCTGAACCACAATACGGTTTTCACCCTGCTGCTGCACCACCGGTTCCGCAACGCCCAGCTCGTTAACACGATTGCGCAGTGTAATAATGTTTTGCTGCAACGCCATTTTTTTAGTCTCACGAAGCTCATCGTCACTGATCGTCACCACCAGAAACGCATCGTCACCACGCAATTCCGGATCCAGTAACAAACGTGGATACTCTTTACGGATAATGCTGCGAGCAGTGTCTCGATCCGCTTCATTGCGAAACTTGATCTCAATGGAATGACCACTGTTGGTCCTCGCAATCGAGAGATAACGCACTTTTTCACCACGTAAAATGGAACGCAGGTCACTCACATAGCGCTCTCCCGCCTGACGTGCGGCAGCCACCATATCGACTTCCATCAAGAAGTGAACACCACCACGCAAATCAAGACCGAGATACATCGGTGCGGCATTGAGTGCCGTCAACCAATCTGGCGTCGCAGGTGAAAGGTTGAGGGCCAGCACATAGTTATCCGCCATCGTTTCAGCGATTAGATCCTTCGCTTTCATCTGTGTGTTGGTGTTATTGAAGCGCACTAACATGCCGCGTTCAATCTGCTCAATCGACTTAAACGGAATCCCTTCCCCCTTCAGGATATCGGTCACGCGCATCATACTCGCCTCATCAACCGTTGCCCCTCTCAATGGTGAAATCTGCAGCGCAGGGTCATCACCATAGAGATTAGGAAGTGCATAAAGAACGCCTGTCAGGATCACTGTTATGATCAGGACATATTTCCAGGTAGGGTATTGATTCATCGTCGACTAGCCTTTACTTGCTACAGTAGCTTTTTATGCTTTTCCTTTCATTGTGCCTTTAGGCATCAATGATGACACGGCACTACGCTGAACTTTAATTTCCAGTCCATTCGCGATATCCAGGCCAACAAAGCTCTCATCGACACTGGTGATCTTGCCCAGCACACCACCAGAAGTAACCACTTCGTCACCCTTAGCTAGCGCGACCACCATGGTGCGATGCTCTTTGCTGCGTTTCATCTGAGGCCGCAGCAGTAAAAAGTAAAAAATTACAAAAATCAGTAGCAATGGCAACAGGCCCATTAACCCACCATCCCCGGCGGGTGCAGCACCCTCAGCCCACACATCACCAATAAAAAAGTTCATCATCTCCCCTCTCCTAGATCAAAACCTAATAACTCAAGTAACTATCACCTAGCCCCGCTAGCGATCGTGCGTGCAGGTTCTAGGTATAATCAATGTAACTGTTCAGATTGCAGCTGAAATTCGTCAGTTCAAGGCGAAAAATGTGAATTTACAAGTGTAAATGATCATCTTTTAGCGAAGAAATGCTGGATTTCAGCAGTGAGCTGAATAGTTACTAATTCAACAGCGCAACATTATGACACAGGCGGCACCGCTTGCGCGCGTTTTGCATAAAATTCCGCAACAAATAGTTCTAGCTCGCCCGCGTCTATCGCCGCCCGTAATCCAGACATAACCTCCTGATAGTAAAAAAGGTTATGCATCGAATTGAGCGTTGCCCCTAACATTTCATTGCTCGCCGCCAGATGACGCAGATAGGCGCGGCTATAATTTTGGCAGGTGTAACAGCCACAGCCCAGATCAAGCGGCTGAGTGTCATTGCGATATTGTGCATTACGAATGCGTATCACGCCGCTATGAACAAAAAGATGGCCATTACGCGCGTTTCGCGTTGGCATCACGCAGTCAAACATATCAATGCCGCGGCGCACCGCCTCAACGATATCTTCTGGCTTACCGACGCCCATTAGATAGCGTGGTTTGGACGCCGGCATGTGCGGCGTGATATGGCTCAGAACACGCATCATATCCTCTTTCGGCTCACCCACTGACAGGCCGCCGATCGCGTAACCATCAAAACCAATATCGAGCAAGCCCCGCAATGAACGGTCTCGCAACGACTCAAACATGCCACCCTGGATAATGCCAAACAGCGCCGATGTTGATTCACCATGAGCGGTTTTACTGCGATCTGCCCAACGCAACGACAACGCCATCGAGGTGCGCGCTTCCTCTTCAGTCGCAGGGTGAGGGGTGCACTCATCAAAGATCATCACCACATCAGAACCCAATGAACGCTGCACCGCAATCGACTCTTCAGGCCCAAGGAAGATTTTGTCACCATTGACTGGTGAACGAAATGTCACCCCTTCCTCAGTGATTTTACGTAGTTTACCCAGACTAAAGACCTGAAAACCACCCGAATCAGTCAAAATGGGGCGCTGCCAGTTCATAAAATGATGCAGCCCGCCGTGGGCCTCAACAATTTCAGTGCCCGGGCGTAGCATCAGGTGAAAGGTATTACCCAAAATGATGTCGGCACCCGTTTCGCGCACAGACTCTGGCGTCATCGATTTTACCGTGGCACAAGTGCCAACCGGCATAAAGGCGGGGGTTTCAACATCGCCTCGCTCAAAGCGTAAACGTCCGCGCCGTGCCTCGCCATCACTGCCTAATAACTCAAACTGCATCTGCTGCTATTCCTCAAACTTTGCTGCTATAGACGGTGCAATAAACATCGCATCGCCATAACTATAAAACCGGTAACGCTGCTCAATTGCATGTTGATAAGCCGCCATCATATGGTCACGGCCACAAAAGGCGCTCACCAACATCAGTAATGTTGATTCAGGCATGTGAAAATTGGTGATCAACCGATCAATCACACTGAATCGGTAACCGGGGTAGATAAAAATATTGGTCTCACCGCTATACGGTGCTACTACGCCATTTTGAACCGCCGTTTCAAGACTGCGCACCACGGTGGTACCAACCGCTATCACTCGCCCTCCGCGTCGCCGTGTCTCTGCTATGGCATCACATGTGGCCTGCGACACCTCAACATATTCATAATGCATCTCGTGCATCGCGACATCATCCACCCGCACCGGCTGAAAGGTACCCGCCCCCACATGCAGGGTCACCGTTACCTGACGAACCCCTTTGGCACTTATCTCATTGAGAATCGCTTGATCAAAATGAAGCCCAGCCGTCGGCGCTGCCACGGCACCGGGATGTTCAGCAAACACCGTCTGATAACGCTGCTGGTCGAGTTCATCGTCAGGGCGCTCTATATAAGGCGGCAAAGGCACGTGGCCGATCGCCTGCAAAACATCAATCGCGCTACGCGCATCGTTCAGACGCAACTGATAAAAACCATTTTCACGCGAGATCACCGTCGCGTCAACCGCTTCATCGCCCAAGAATAGCTGCCCACCAACCTTCGGCGCCTTACTGGCTCGTATCTGCACCAGCATGTCACTGTCACTAAGCACGCGTTCTAACATCACCTCAATACCACCACCACTCGCCTTTTTACCCAAGAGTCGGGCTGGAATCACGCGCGTATTATTAAGCACTAACAGATCATTCTCATTCAGCAGCGAGGGTAGCTGCGCAAACTGCTGATCTTGATAGTCGCCCGTCACACCATTAAGGCATAACAATCGACTCTGAGTGCGCTCTGCCAGCGGCTGCTGTGCGATTAGGTCTATTGGTAAATCAAAATTAAAATCGGAAAGCTGCATCATCTCTACTGCGGTTGTTCATCTGTTTTTATATTCTCGACACGACGTGCTTGTCACATCGCATCGATCACTTGTATAATCCGCGTTCCCTTTGCCGGGGTGGCGGAACTGGTAGACGCGTCGGATTCAAAATCCGGTGGCCTTTGGTCGTGAGAGTTCGAGTCTCTCCCTCGGCACCATTATTATTTTATTTTATTTTATTTTATTTTATTTTATTTTATTTTCTCGCTCATGCGAATTCCTTCAGCTGTTTTCAAAAGCACCGCCAAAGGGGTGCAATGATAGCACAAGCAGGCCACTCTATTTCACCTCCGCCCTCTAAACAGCCTGTTAAAGCGCCGTCACAGAGACAAAAAGCACCCATTTCGGCCGCATGTTATAGTAAGAATGTGCGAATGATAGAGCACCTGCCAACGCGAGAAAATAGCCAATGCAAGGCAATGGGATGGATTCGTCAAAGGAAAGCCGGCGTCAACAGGCTTTGGCACCGCTTGCTCACAAGATACTACAGGCACGCCATCACAACCCATTTGTCTACCTTGGCCGGCATATTAGGCAGCACAATGGACAGCAAGAAACCGTTATTCGCACGATCCTTCCCCATGCGGTTAGCGCCTCGCTAGTCGCACCGCAACTGGCATTCAAACGCCTCGGTGACAATGTCATTTTTGAACTCACGAGCAGCGATACAACCATCCCAGAACACTACGTTATTGAATGGCTAGGCAGTGATGGCAGCGCTCATCAACACTACGACGCCTATCGCTTTCAGGAACAGATAGCAGAAGCCGAACTCGCACTTTTTATCAACGGAAAACTGCTTAATGCCAGCGATATATTAGGCGCACATTTCACCACCATCGATCATATTGATGGGGTACTATTCGCCACTTGGGCCCCCAATGCGGAACGCGTCAGCGTCGTCGGCCCATTCAACCACTGGGATAATCGCTGTCATGCGATGAGAGCCCGCGGGGCATCGGGTATCTGGGAGATCTTCATTCCCGGTCTCACCGCAAATGATCAATATCAATTTGAAATAAGAAACCATCACAACGGCATAGCACAACTAAAAACAGATCCCTATGCCCAACAACTGGCTGCCGACAATGATAAAAATGCGCTCGTCACTAGCCAGAATGAATATCAATGGCAAGACCAGCAGTGGATGGCTCGCCGCACAACTGACGACTGGCAGCATAAACCACTATCGATCTATGAAGTCGATCTCGCTTCATGGCGACGCGATCATGATCACGCATCACTCAACTATCAAGCCCTGGCCGAACAACTGGTCACATACGTACGTGACCTTGGTTTTACCCATATCCAACTATTTTCAGAATCACTCATACGGCCTGGCTGCGGTTTTTTCGCCCCCGATAGTCGCCACGGCACACCTGATGATTTTAGATACTTCATCGATTACTGCCATCAACATCGTGTTGGTGTGATCTTCAATTGGCATATCGACCACCTCCCAACCACCCCTGATAGCCTTTATCGCTATGATGGCGAACGCCTGTACGAGCAGGCTAGCCACAACCCTGGTGTTTTTGATTACAGTAAAAATGGTAGCAGAAATTTTCTCATCTCAAGCGCTCTTTTCTGGCTCAACGATTTTCATCTCGACGGCCTTAAGCTGCGCACATCAACCTCGATGATCTACCAAAAAGGGCAACAAAATAATGATGCGTTATCGCTGTTGCGTGAAATCAATCTCCTTGCACAGCAACATCATCCCGGCGTTTTAATGCTAGCAGAAGAGAATACCGTTTGGCCAATGGTGACCACGCCAACTGCTTTAGGTGGATTAGGGTTTAGCATAAAATGGAACATAGGGTGGCATCACGACACCCTCAGGTATCTCACGCATGACACCAGCACACGACAAGCGCATCATGACACACTCACTTTCAGCCAAAACTATGCTTTTAGTGAACATTTCATGCTGCCATTTTCACCACAGAATAATGCACAAAATAAAGCACCTTTACTCGATCAAATGCCTGGGAACAAGTCTCAACGTTTTGCAAACCTGCGGCTACTCTATAGCTACATGTTTACACATCCCGGAAAAAAACTACTATTCATGGGCAATGAATTCGCCTCAAATATAGAATGGCGGCCTGAAGGAGAACTACCATGGGCACTGACTGACGATGCACTGCATGGCGGTTTATCCCTCATGGTATGCAAGCTCAACGCGCTCTATCGTAATATTCAAGCTCTGCATTACTACGATTTCAATGAGCAGGGGTTTGAATGGATTGAGCGCCATGATTCCAGTCAGTCATTAATTGTCTTCAGGCGGAATGGCGAAGAATGCCACCTTATTGTGGCGCTTAATTTTTCTGCTATCACTAGAAATGGATACCGCATTGGCATCGAAAAAAACCAACACTACCGAGAAATTTTCAATTCAGATGCACGCGCTTTTGGCGGCGAAGATCGATTCAATCTAAAGCGAATTCCTGCTGATGATATCCCCTGGATGAAACAACCGTTTTCGCTCTCGATCACCCTACCACCACTTTCAGCGGTTATCATCAAACCACTCCAGGAGTCTGTCACTATACCCAGACTAGCCCACTGATATATTAAAGAGCCGCCAAAGCGAATAATGTGACACTTAAAAAGGCAGAAACAACGGCATCCTGATGATGTGATCAATAGATAAAATAAACAGTATGGGTCAATTTCACGCTATTTTATAGTAGGGCATAACGGTTTCATGGTACTGTTTTGCTCACTTTCAGCCCTGTTTGATCCCGTCTATTCTCGTGGTAAGGAAAAGCATCATGCCGACACGGTATGTCACTGATAAATTCCAGACATTACCTGATTTCGTCGCCCAGCATGGCCATGAAGTGCCCGCCACAGAGCAAGCGTCTATCTGCAAGATTTTGGCGAAATATAACGGGCACTATCCTAATCGGCCCCTGCTTGGCGGTGAATGCCTGGCGATCCCCGATGACCTCGAACAACAACTCAAACGCAACACACCCCGAGTCAATGGCATCGGGCCACGGTTTACCCCACAGGAAAGCCAGGTCTTGAACAAGCTACTACAGCAATACAACGGCGAACTCAGCAGCATGTTTCGCAACACCGCAGCCCTAAGAAGCCCCAAGCGGGGCATGCGTGTACTGCGCAACCGTCAACGCAGCATTGATCTCACCAATATCGAAGACGTCCAACGCCTCAAACGTTTCCTGAAAATCGCCAGAGTCAGTGCCCTTGGGGCCATTGTGATTGATGCGACATTCGCAGGACAGAAAGTGAACAATGCGCGTGATGCGGGCGAGAATGCCGAGAAAGTAGCGTATGAGGAGTATGGGGCGTTGATTGGGGAGATTGCATTAGCGAGCTTAGCAATCGCTGGCATCGTTCTTTTTGCTGGGCCAGGACTGATTCTTCTTACCGTAGTGGGTGGTGTTAGTGCGCTGTTGGGTGCAGAAGGTGGACGTGAGTTTGGCAAGGCACTCTACGAGCAGATCTCAGCCTACGAGGTAGCGCTGCCCGCTGAACGGAAAAAACAACTCTTGTCAGAGATGCAATAAGCCTGTTGTAAACGCAACAGTCAATACCAAACATGGGGATTTCGCTCGAAACTAAAGAATGGCTTGCGTCGATATTTGCGCTTGGTTTTGGTTTTGGTTGTTTGGTCGGTATGATTTTGCTTCTCTGTCTGTATTTTCGATTGACACGAAAATATGATGCGATGTTTCCTGAATATTATCGTACCATTGCCCTTACTTATGGGAGCAGTGGTGCGAACTGGTTACTATTCTGGGCTTATCATTTTTAAAAAACTCATCCACAGCAAACGCCATCGTGTCATACACGATGTCACCAATGGTTATGATTTTCGCGGCAATGCCCCGCTGTTCGATATTTTTTTGAGTTATTTATATCTGGTTATTGGTTTTTTAACTATAGGAAGCTTAATTGTTTTACTTTTTTTCACTAAAGTACTCGGCGTCAACTTATGAGTATCGCTCTGCATGCAATCACACCCCTTCTTCTACCGCCGCCGCTTCTTCCTCATCCCACTCCTCCTCTTCTTCGTCACTGCCTGTGCCCTGGTCTGCTGGCAGGCGTAACGAGGTATCGCCATAGTTATAGTTTCTAACCTCGGCAAAGATGGCGGGGTCTATATTCGCCAGCGAACCAATGTCCACTCGCTGCTGCCCACTCAGACCACTCGTCGCATCCCCTTCAATTAAGTCAGCACTGGTGGTGGTGTGGCGCGGTTCGCCGCCAATCGAGATCACTGAGCCACGGCTACCAATCAATGTAAATTGGTCATTCACCCGCAAGCGAATCGGTTGCCCTTGCTCACCAAAGTCTGTCACGCTGTTCACAAACAGGCTCTCGGCGATGATATCCGCCTCACTCAAACCAAAGCCCGTCGTTCTTACTGAGTGCTCGCTTTCATTCAGTATCACCACGCTACCCGTGTACTCTGTCGAGCTGATATTCGCGCCATAGTTGGCATCAATGGCGCCAAGCGAAGTGCTTCCATTCTGCGTCACTTGTAACGATATTTCGCCTGAATTCCTCAGAATAATATCACCACGATTACGCAGGTCACGCACGTTAAGGTCGCCGCGGTTACTGATATTGACGGTGCCCGTGGTGGTGTTGATTGCGCTCAGGGTGGCCGTTTGGGTATTGATCGCCCCTGAGGTATCCAAATTTCCAAACCCTTCGTTGCCATTCACATGGCTAACGGTACCACCGCCGATTCCCCTTGCGGCAGAGAGCGTCACTGTGCTTGCCGTTAAACGACTAGACGCATCGACAATCGCACCTGATTCAGAGTGAAGTGTCATCGTCTGCGCAGTGAGTTCACCCACCCTCATATTGCCATTCGAGGAGACGTTAAGCGCGCCGCCAACCGCCGTTTCTCTTATCGTCATGTTATTTGATTCCACCAGACTTGCATCATTAGCTGCCTGCAGAGTCACCACATCAAAGTTATTATTGGCATTATTTAGGAGAATGCTTCCCGTTGATGAAGTGAACCTGGCCAATCCGGTTGAGCTACCATTAGTCACCACGATAGCGCCCGAACCGATAATGCCACCCAGTGAGGTGATCGTTAAGTCGTTCGCCGTCACACTAGCAAGATGAGTATCCTGACGGTTGTTCACCGTAACCGTTGAGCCATTCAGTGTTAATGCAGCCGATATCTGGTTATTGCCGGTCAGGCTGATATTGGTTGCATTCAGCGACATCGGTGCAGAGACAGTATTAATACCACTGGCAACAATACTGTTGAGAGCGGTTAAATTCGTTGCGCCTGAGAATTGGTTACCGCCGTTAAAACGAATGCTATCGCCGGCATCAAATCTCGTCACACCGATGAACTGATTGTTGCCTGCTAAATTAATATCAAGGCCCGCATCAAATGCCGCTGCGCCAGCGAACTGATTATTACCCGCTAAAACAATATTAGCACCGGCATCCAATGCAGTCGCAGCGAACTGATTATTACCTGATAAGATAATATCAGTGGCAGCATTCAGGTTAAGTGCGCCACTGGTTTGCAGATTCGCACTGCTGGCGATAGAACCCGTCACTGTTGTGATATCAATCACACCCGTCGAGTTTGAGAGTTCAACCAGTTCAATCGTATCCTGCTCAACAAGATAGACCTCACCGCTATGGTTGAGCACACTCAGTTCATTCACATCCGTCGTCAACCGACTCGATTCACTACCTGCGTTATTAACGCCATCCAGCACCAGATGATCAGCGGTAATTAAAGGTGTCGTCGTATCTGCACGCGCATCATTAATGGCATCGGCGGTCACTGTAAAGTCACCGCTAATCAGAATACCATCCGTCAGATTGAGGTCACTTAACCCCAGTGCTCGCACGGTGATATTCGTTTTATCCCCGGCGCTATAATTCACATGAGCCAGGCTGGTGCTGGCTGCAAAAACACTATCGCCTAAACTAATCGTATCGCCAGTGTTGCCACTGTTGTTGATCGTTAAGGTATTGGCGACCACATTGCTCGTGACTGTTTCAACGCCGGAGTAGTTAACATCCAATGTCACGCCAGTACTTTCATAGGCCAGTTGGTCATGTGTAACCGGACTCCCGCCTGCGGTGTAGGTCTCGTTACTCGCCGTGCCTTGCCAGATCGTATATGAGCTTCTGATAAGCATTGCTGGAAATCGGCATAGTGATCAACATTCGGGAATACCTGCCGCCTTCCCTGCCCACGATTCATAACATGGTAATAAGCATTTTCGTATTCGATG
>NVTY02000042.1 GCA_002401765.2 Thiotrichaceae bacterium | reverse complement strand
GTGTGGGGAATATCACCCAGGTCGCCATTACGGGGGGCGATACCACAGATTATCTGTATGACCCTGCATATCGTCTCACTCAGGTGAACGCATCTGATGTCACAAACAGTCAAACGTTTAGTTATGACGGTGTCGGTAATCGATTGAGTAAAACTCATAATGGCGTGATAAATAACTATACCTATTCGATTGGTAATCGACTGGATGCGCTGAGGCATGGCACCGCACTGGTTTTTAGCTATGACTATGATGACAACGGCAGCCGTATCAATAAACGTAATAGTGCTGGCGCTGTTGTTGAAAGCTATCAATATAATCAGAAATGCCTGATTACTCAGATGAACAGCGCTGGTTCAGTAACAGACTTTGCATATGACCCAAACCTATACCGCATCCAGAAGTCATCCTCGGCTGGAACAAATCACTATCTGCTGGAAGCGGAGCATCTTGAGTCTGTTTATGATGAAAACAATCAGCTTAAATCAAGCTACCTGCGTGGGGTGGTGGTCGATGAGATCATTAATGGCTTTGAGCGGGATGCCAATGGCAATATGCTCAACCGCACCTTTCATCATGACCAGGTTAACTCCGTGGTAGCACTGAGTGATCATAATGGAGCGACAGCGCAGGCAAGAACTTATACACCGTTTGGATTGGATTTAGGTTCTAGCGGTGAAAGTACCAATTCGCTCGCGTATACCGGGCGTGAACAAGATAACGAAGGTGGCCTCTATTACTATCGAGCGCGTTATTATGATCCTGAGGTTGGACGGTTTATTTCTGAGGATCCATTAGGGTTTGAGGCGGGAATTAATTTTTACACATATGTAGAAAATGCCCCTATTCATACTAGAGACCCATCTGGATTGTTATCGGAAGTGATTGTATTTGAAGGTGTAGGTAGTGGA
Source organism: Thiotrichaceae bacterium (assembly GCA_002401765.2). Lineage (GTDB taxonomy): Bacteria > Pseudomonadota > Gammaproteobacteria > SZUA-140 > SZUA-140 > SZUA-76. The sequence continues at coordinate 4,886 of NVTY02000042.1, read as the reverse complement.
GCATCTTCTCAAGGGCATGTAGCCGCGAATATTAATGGAACAATATACTCTTGGGGCCCAAACGGTATGACAGTGGTGACTATGAGTGAGTATATGGATGCTAATAATTTTCGTGATGGAGTTGGTCTAACGCTGGACCTTACTTGGTTGGAAGAAACTATGCTTAGATTTGATTTGTCTAACTTTGAAGCAAGTAATTTATACAGCGTGCTTTCTTGTAATTGTACTGATCCAATAGAAAGTAGCCTAGAAAGTTTGGGCTTTGATTTGGGAATTAATATTACACCTAATTCTTTGGCGAATTCCTTGGATAGTATCGGGGTTGTAATAGATACAACGCTGTACCCTGCATCAGTAGCATCTGACGGGTATACTGCACCTTACGCTACGGATTTACCTGAGTTAGGTTTTTTGTCGAATTCCCCAGGCTCAAGTGCATCTGGTGGTTTTGTTTTATACCCAAATCAATTGAATTTGAATAATATGACTCGCGTATATGAAAAGTAGATATGTTTTAGGTGGGGTAGTGAGTATAGGGCTAATTTTCACAATATTCATGATCCAAAGTTGCAGTGAAAATGAATGGATGGAAGTGGAGGAGTCACAAATCAAAGTTATAGCTGAAAATACAATCGAAATTAAGCAGGAGCTATCTATAGATGAGCCTTTTTTTTATGTTTGTTTTTATGCCCCTGAATTTAAAATTAGTCATGATGTATTTAGTGCTGATACAAAAGTATTGCTTATGGGAGAAGGAGGGAAGCGCGTTGCCCTAAATAAGTGGGCTAGGCTTTTCAGAAAAAATTTTGAGTACACGTGCGCTCTGTTTAATCAAAATTATGGTGTTACTAGTCATTTTTATGCTATTGAAATAACAAGTACTTATGTTTTTTCAATTAAGAAAATATTTTTTCTTAAACCTAATTTTTAAGCATTTAGTTTTGGAGAAATATTCGTTTGTGGTAGTAAAACTTAGTTTATAAGATCAGAAAGGCCAATGGGATTAGGTTCGATAGATTTTAGATTAGCGGAGCAAGTGGGTTGAAATGATAATAAACGTATGCAGAAAATGAATTGTTTGTTGATAACGTTACGATTACTCTAAAAAATAAACCTTGCTCGTTGTAGTAAGAATGAAGCTTCGGCATGAATGGGTATTAAGTGAGAACAATAAAATGAATAAATGGAAAATTAAAATCAATTGTTCACGTATGGCCTTAATGCTGGTGATAGGCCTATTCTGCTCAGTTGTAGTGGCAGGCGAAGCCGAGAATAAAGTGGCTCTGGAGAGCGCGACTGCCTGGCTTGAGCAACAGCAAAACCAGGATGGTAGCTGGGGGCAGGATGCTGCGTTACGTTATTCGGCTACCGCCACGGTCATCGATACACTTAAATCATCAAACAATAACAATGCCGCTTACTACTCAGGATTAGCCTGGGTTGAAAACCATCGTGCGAATAATGTCGATGATCTGTCACGGAAAATAGAGGCGCTACTGCCGCATGGTAATAATATAACCTCCGACCTGTTTCAACTTAATGAATCAAAGCTCGATCTGCTTCAGGCCGGTTGGGGTTTGAGTGCTATCTATAATAGTAGTGCTATTGACTCGGCGTTGGCGCTGGGCGCGATGATTCAAGCTGGAGATACGGCCGGAGAGGCCTCTGCAATAACCTATTTACTTTCCTCACAGCTTGCCGATGGCGGCTGGTCTGTTGTTAATAGCTCAGTGAGCGATTACTGGATAAGTGCCAATGTTGTTCTGAGTTTGTCACTAATCAGTACCCCTTCTGCGGAAGTAACAACGGCATTGAATAGTGCTATTAGCTATCTTTCAACTGCCCCGGTTGGCAGTAGCACGCTGGTACTAGCAACAGTAACGCGCGCTATCTATAGCCAAAATGGTTTAACACCACTGGTTGATACAAACATTACTGAATTGTTAGCACGCCAAAACCTGGCTGGAGACTGGGGTGATATCTATACCACCGCGACCATAAGTCGGTTGTTGTCATCTTTACTGGGGCTGGATAGCGCTCAAAATGCCAGCAGGGTATCAATTGAAGATCAAACACTCAGACAGATAATCAATCAGCAGCTGGGAAATAATGCGTTCGATAACTTAACGCAAGGCGAGCTCCTAACCATAACCAGCCTGGATTTGCGTGGAACTAATGTTGCAAGCCTTTCTGGCCTGGAATATGCGACTAATTTGCAAACGCTGCTGGTAGATCCTGTGGCAAATATAAGTGGGCCAGCTACTGATGCAGGTAAAGCAGGCCTGACAATATTTTCATTTGATACATCAGCCTCAAGTGACCTTGATGGTACGATTTCCTCTTACCTATGGAGCTTCGGTGATGGTACTACTTCGACTTCAGCCCAAACTTCCCATGTTTACTCGATAAGCGGGCAATATACTATTTCTTTGCAGGTAACGGATAATGCTGGTCTAACTGGAACTACGACGACAACTGTAACGATTGAGAATGCAATTGCACCAACGGCAATCATTACTGCGCCCACTTCAGGCAAGACCTCAGTAACGAATATTAGTTTTAACGGCGCTGACTCATATGATGGAGATGGTAATGTTATCTCGTATTTATGGAGCCTGGGCGATGGAACAACATCCACACTGTCTAGCCTGGCGCATACCTACACGGTGGCGAATGATTACACGGTGACATTGACAGTTACCGATGATGATGGATTGACCGATGTTGCAACGACAATGGTGAGCATTGCTGACAATGTGGCACCAATTGCAGGCGCGGGTACTGATCAGAATATTGATGAGGCGACGTTAGTAACCTTGAGCGGTAGTGGCACGGATAGTGATGGCACGGTTGTGAGTTATGTATGGACGCAGGTAGGTACACCGACAGTGACCCTGAGTGATACCACTGTGGGCAGTCCGACCTTTACAGCGCCGCTAGTGGATGAACTGACCATGCTCACCTTTGAATTGACAGTGACAGATAATGATGGACTACCATCAGTGGTTGCAGATACGGTCGCTATTCATGTTTACCCTCTTGATTATGCATTCCAGCAAGATGTGGGTGTCGATGGTTTGGTCTCGATTGAAGCCGAAAATTTTGATGATAATTTCACTCCTGGAAGTGAAAGCTGGAATATCGATAATACAGCAGGATATTCTGGTGATAGTGCTATGAGTGTCTTACCTGACAGTGGTTCGAGTATTAGTATCGATTACGCAGTTAATAGCCCACGCATGGATTATCAGGTGAACTTTACTAAGTTGGGTACTCATTATATTTGGGCGCGTGGTATCGGGTCGAGTTCTGAAAGTGATTCTCTCCATATAGGGCTCGATGGCGTTGAAGTCGCAAGCAGTGATCAACTTAATGGGTTTACCACTGCATGGAATTGGTCGAATGCGACGATGGATAGTGTTGTGGCCACCATTGACGTGACAACAGTTGGTCTGCATACCCTAAATGTATGGATGCATGAAGATGGTTTAGTGCTGGATAAACTCATACTCACCACTAACGATGCCTATGTTCCTGCTGGAATGGGCCCTGTTGAGAGTGTGCAGAGTGGTAGTAATATCGTGCCGATGGCTGATGCTGGCATTGATCAGGGTGTAGATGAGCAGGCACTGGTTACATTAAATGGTAGTGCTACGGATAGTGACGGTACGATAGCAGGTTATGCCTGGACACAAACCGTTGGCCCAGCGGTGATGCTAAGCAATGCCGCAGTGGCTAGCCCCTCATTCACCGCCCCTGAAGTGACGGTAGTGACCATACTTATTTTTGAACTGGTCGCGACAGATAATGACGGTGGTCTGTCGCCAGCTGATACGATAGTGGTTACCGTTAATCCTGTGAACGAAGCCCCCATTCCTGGCGTGAATGACTTCTACACTGACGAGGATGTTGCTCTAAATAGTACCCTGCAAGCTACAGACCCTGATGGCGATGTATTGAATTTTAGTATTCAGACAAACGGCATATTTGGAATGGCATTCATTACCAATGCAGCTACTGGTGACTTTAGTTATATTCCGAATTCTAATGAAAATGGTGTTGATACCTTTGCCGTCACTGTGAGTGATGGTTTGTTCACAGTAGCATTTACAGCAAGTGTCACGGTTAATCCGGTCAATGACCTGCCGGTAGCAAATGCAGGCTTGAGTACGTCTACCGACGAGCAGACGGTTGTTAATCTTGACGGCAGTGGCAGTAGTGATGTTGAAGGGCCGATCATGACCTATGTGTGGACACAGACGCCTACTGCGACAGTGATCCTGAATGGTGCGAATACGGCGATGCCGAGCTTCACTGCGCCAACGGTAACTGCTATTGAAATGTTGACCTTTGAACTGGTGGTAACCGACAACGAAGGTGGTGCCTCCGCAGCAAGTAGTGTGGTGATCGCTGTCAATCCAGTTAATGTTACTCCTGTCGCAAACGCAGGCCCGGATCAAACTGCCAATGAAGGCGATGTCTATAATTTGAATGGCACGCTAAGCAATGACTCAGACGGAACAATCACCGCGTATGCCTGGACACAAACAGCAGGCCCAGATGTGAGCGCAACCTTGGCAGGTGAAACCACTGCAACTCCAACTTTCACCGTACTTGCTGGAGTTTATGTGACCTTTGATCTGGTGGTAACAGATAATGATGGGGCGCAGTCAATTGCGGATTCAGTGACTGTCACAATCAATAATGCACCAATTACCATTGGTAGCAATGTGACCGTCGATCAAAATACGTTGCTGAATGGTACCTTGGCACCACTGGCAAGTGATATCGATGGTGATGTATTAACCTATAGTCTTGACCCTGCAACGCCAGCTACATTGGGGGCGGTTGTCATTAATAATGTAACCGGTGCCTACACCTACACC
>NVTY02000041.1 GCA_002401765.2 Thiotrichaceae bacterium | reverse complement strand
GGCATGCAGTTCACGCAAAATTTTGTAGCCGTCCAAAATCATGCCGGGTTCTAAATACGGTGGGAAGGGCAGGTCGGTGAGGTGTTGAAAAAACTCCTCTTCATTCTGCACCGGCAAACTTTCGATGACGACCACCTGGCAGGTCGCATTATCGTCACTGCCATTTTTTAATGCTTGTCGAACCAGTTGTTTTGCCGCACGTTCGGGTTGGTCACGCATCTCACGCAGTGTCTGGGTGAGCGCTTTGTGATTGATGTGTTCATGTACGCCATCGGTGGTTAGTAAAAAGAGATCACCTGCTTCAATGGCTAGATTTCGATAGTCAATCTCGACCAATGTGTCCGCCCCCATGGCGCGGTTTAGAAAGGCCTTTTCACTGCTCGCCCAGGTCTGGTGGTCGCGTGTCATGCATTCAAGGTCGCCCTGTTTTGACATGTGGTAGATACGGCTGTCGCCGACATGAAAGAGGTGGGCGGTAGTGGATTTGATCACCACGCTGCTCATGGTGGTGAGCAGGTTTTGCGATGTCGCACCCGCGCGTTGGTTTTGACTATAGAGCCAATGGTTCAACGCGCCGAGAATACGTTGGCCGGATGACTTAACCGTCCATGATTCTGGGGTGCTAAAGTAGTCGTTAAGAAAGCCGCTTACGCAGGACTCTGCCGCTTCACGTCCGCCCTCGGCACTACTCACACCATCGGCAATGATAATCGCGATGCCTTTACTGGTGAGTGTTGGCTCCTCGGGCACTAGAATGCCGCAGGAGTCTTCATTTTGAGGCTTATTGCCTTTTTCGCTGTATTGACCCGCGTTGATGCTGAGTGATGTTGCCGCCATCTGATTATGTTGCCTCATCTATCAAAAAGATGCAGTGTGCTACTTAATGTCGATCATTTTCACGGTGCCGTCAGGCATGGTTTCTGCAATTTGTCCTTTAGGTTCATCAAGGAAAAAAAGGATCAAAGCAAACACAAGGCCGGCGACGATACCGATGAAAAGGAAGAACTGGTCGTAGCTGACTAATGAGTTTACGGTGAGAAAGGTCACTGCACCGACGTTGCCATAGGCGCCTGCCATGCCCGCAATCTGCCCCGTCATGCGTCGTTGTACCAGTGGTACCATCGCAAAGACCGCTCCGGAGCCAGCCTGAGAGAAGATGCCTGCGGTGATGGTCATGCCGAGGACCAGCCATATTGGCCAGCTGTTTTCGACCATGCCAAGCACCAGATAACTGGCAGTAATGCCGGCAAAAGCGATGGTGAGTGTCAGTTTGCGACCGATACGGTCACTGAGCCAGCCACCACCAGGGCGTGCGATGAGGTTAATGAAAGGATAGATACCCGCCAATAATGCCGCGGTGATTTTGGGCAGCTCGAACCATTCAACATAGAACATTGCGAGCATTAAGACGATTGCGAGTTCAGTACCGAAGGTGACGAGATAGGCCCAGTCGAGGATCGCGACCTGTTTGAATTTGTAACGATGGAGCTCAGGTACCGGCTTGGTCAGTATGTGCGCATTGACCTGCCATATTTTCCAGAGCTGGCAGAGGTAGATTGTCAATAAGACTGCGTAGATGGCGTAGGTGGTGCCGTCACCGATAAGTCCCATCTGTGCAGGTGACAATTTCCACGCGAGCACCCCCAGTGCTAAATAGAGCGGGATGTTCATTAAGATGTAAAGCACTAGATCCCCTTTGCTGGTGATTTCCATTGCTCCGCTCTTTTTAGGTTTGAAATAGGTTGAGCCTTCAGGGGTGTCGGTGACGCTGCGGAAATAGAATAGGCCGTATGCGATCGCTGCGATGCTGGCGGCAGTGAGTGCGATGCGCCAGCCATCATCACCACCGAAATTGATGGCAATCACTGGCAGCACCATCGCAGCACCGGCGGAACCAAAGTTCCCCCAGCCGCCATAAATGCCCTGCGCGATACCCGTCTGTCTGGCGGGATACCACTCGCCAATCATGCGAATACCGACCACAAAGCCTGCGCCGATGAAGCCAGAGAGAAAGCGCATCAGCGCGAGTGCTTCATAGCTATCAGCCCATGCAAAGCCAATACTGATTAAACCGCCTAAAACAAGAATGGCGCAGTACATGATGCGCGGCCCGTATTTGTCGACTAACATACCGACCACCACGCGAGCTGGAATGGTGAGAGCAACGTTAAGGATCAGGAGTACCTTGGCCTGTTGATCACTCAGGTCTAATGCCTCTTTGATGAATGGCATTAAGGGGCCGAGGCCTAGCCAGACTACAAAGGACATAAAGAAGGCGAGCCAGGTCAGGTGGAGGATGCGAGTCTTGCCTGAAAATCCCAGTAGGGTGAATTTTGAATGTTCATGGTTGTCTATTGAAGACATGATGGTTGCCCCGCTGCGATAATAGTAATATAGGCTCTTTAGCAAAGGCTGTGCCATGTTGGATTATTGATAATAAACAAATGGTTGTGGTGTGTTCATGTTCTCCTGGCGTATTTGCTCTGCTCGTTTGAGGTGCGTTGTTTTATGTGGAGGGGCTGTTTTGGTTCATTAACCATGTGGTAGCAGTGAGTGCTGCTTTAAGCGAATGTGATGTTAATTTAGTCTAGAGGTGTTGAAGGGAAATGAGTAACCAGTTAGAAATTGATCAGCAGTGGATGCGACATGCATTGCAGTTGGCCGAGCGTGCAGAGCTGGCTGGTGAGGTGCCAGTCGGTGCTGTGTTGGTCAAAGGTGGCGAGCTACTTGCTGAGGGGTGGAATCAGCCGATTGGATTGCATGACCCCACAGCGCATGCAGAGATAGTGGTGCTACGTACTGGGGGCCGTGCGCAGGGTAACTATCGTCTCTGTGATACGACGCTGTATGTGACCCTAGAACCTTGTGTGATGTGTGTCGGGGCGATTACGCACGCGCGGGTTGAACGTTTGGTATTTGGTGCGCCTGACCCAAAGCGAGGCGCGGTGGAGAGTGCATTTGAATTGATGCAGCCAGGAAAGTTTAATCACAATGTGGTGTGTGAAGGCGGGGTGTTGGTTGAGCCTTGTGCGGCGCTGTTGCGAGCGTTTTTTAAGCGTCGTCGCTAAGGCCTTTGGGTATTACATTACCGCAGGGACAACCGTTAAGCCACGCTCAAAGATTGAGTGCTGTACATGCTGAGTCTGAGTGACTTTGAGTGGCTGTTCTATCTTGCCATTCTCTGTGCGCCATACCAGAATATCATAGTAACTGCGGATATTCTCCACATATTGAAGCGCCTCGTTACCTCGTGCGTAACCGTATTTTGTGTTTTTATACCAGCGTTTCTGCATCAATAGTGGCAGGTTCTCTTTAACGTCTATCCACTTGTCTGGATTGCCGCCACGTGTTTGAGTGATGATGCGTGCATCATGCAGGTGGCCCATGCCGATGTTGTAGGCAGCCAGTGCAAACCAGGTACGGTCTGGGTTTTGAATGCGTTTTGGCAGGCGTTTGATCAGCTGAGCCAGGTAACGCCCGCCGCCCATAATACTATTGCGTGGTTTGACGCGGTTTGTATAGCCCATGTCAGCGGCAGTGGCGCGGGTCAGCATCATGATGCCGCGCACTCCTGTGGGAGAGACCGCACGCGCGTTCCAGTGAGATTCCTGATAGCCGACGGCCGCGAGTAGGTGCCAGTCAATATTGTTTTGTGCTGAAGCTTCGTGGAAATAATCAATGTAGCGAGGCAGGCGCTTGTTGATGTGGCGCATAAAGGTGCGCGTGCCGACGTAATCAAAGTCCTGAATATGGCCGTAGTGGCGCTCCATGATTTGATCGAGTTGGCCATTCTTCTTGACCATTTTAAGGAACTGTTGCGCCTCAAGATAGAGACTGTGGTCGTCCCCCAGCGGAAAGGCCCACGCGAGTTGTTGCGGGCCAGTGAGGTCAAAGGCGACGCGTAGTTCAGGATAGAAGCGTTGATTCATCTGCACATTGTTAGAATCGGCAATCGCATAGCGACGCTCTTTATGCCACACTTTGGACAGTAGTTCGTCACTGCTGATCTCGTTGGTTTCAGACCATTTCAGTGCTGGATATTCCCTGCTGATCTTATGTAGGTGTGCGGCATGGCTGCTGCCGGCGATCACTTCGATTGAGTCGTCAGTGATATCATGCAGGCTTTTAGGGCGTGTATCGCTAGCGCGGTACACCACTTGTTGTGAAATGGTCTGATAGGCCGAGCTGAAACGGATGCGTTTTCGACGTTCATCCGTAATAGTTAAGCCGGCGGCGGCAAAGTGAGCTTCACGCTCTGCCACCATTGGAATAATCTCATTCAGGCGGGTAGCCGTCTTGACTCTGAGCGTGACCCCGAGGTGCTCTGCAAACAGGTTGGCGAGATCGTATTCGGGGCCAGTGGCGCCAAAGGGGCCTTCATAGTAGGTAGTGGGGCCATTACGGGTCACGATGACTAGTTCGCCCTGGCTTTTAACCTGCTCAAGCATTGATGGTGTTTCGACGCAGCCTGTTAGCGTTAAACCCATTGAGGTGGCAATCACCATGGTGATGATGCGTTGGCTGATGCGATGCTGTAAGTGACTAAATTTCATGCTGTATGAGCTAAATCCCAATGACGTTTAAATGTGCTGTCTATGATTAGGACCCTTCCCTGATGCTTAGCCCTCATGAATGCGCTGTAAATAACCATACATTCAAGTTGGGCGCATTTTATACGATCTGGCGGGGGTGGCAAAGAAAATTTTGACATTGCAAGGCATTAAGAGTCTAAGTTATTGAAAATTAGTATAAAATAATATGACGTGAAATTGACTGGGTTATTTATTTATTTCTAATTAGGGAACTTTATTTTTTCTTTAAGTACATGATAAACCTAGTGAATTAGGTATTTATTTGATCTTTTTGGCTGGTATGGCGCTAATTTGACTGGCGGTGATGTTAAATTATTGTTTGCATAGAAGAGTCGCCTGCTTTAATCTTCTGCGCCTTGTCTCGCTGAGTCGTTAAGCGGATAAGAGGAGAGGTGTCCGAGTGGCCGAAGGAGCACGCCTGGAAAGTGTGTGTACGTTTGCGCGTACCGAGGGTTCGAATCCCTCCCTCTCCGCCATATGATAAGTTTATGGTGGCCTGTATCGGTCCCCTCGCAACGGTAAACTGTGAACCCCGTCAGACCTGGAAGGGAGCAGCGGCAGCAGTCGACCCGTGTGCCGGGGTGTGGTGGGTATGGGCCGCCTCCATTTTTAGCTGCGCCAGCGCATGCTGATTTGCCTGATTACGGCGTTTAAATTGACGGTAGGAAATGCCTGTGCTGCTCATTTACAATTTGTAAACTCGGCTTTGGCTCCTGCGCTGCGCTAACTCCTTACATCCCTGTCGCCGTGCGAATTTATGCCTTGTACTTGAACAAATCAGAGAAACGAAGGAAACTAAGGGGTCAAATCTTGACTTAACATATTAAAATCATTAATCACAATCATTTCTTTATTCGCTCGGGGCTAATAACTTCAATACGTAAAGCGGAAATAAATTCAAAAGCGTCAGAGTCATTGATTTGATCTGAAAGGTCGGGTGCTTGAAATACCGGCATCCACCGTCGCTAGAGCAGTGGCTTCTAGATTCTGGCCTTCGCCGGAATGACAGAGCCTGGGGGCAGTGTATGAAACTTTAATGGCTTCTCCCGGTCGAAACCAGCCCTCCGAATTGAGATGTAGGGGTCAGACCAGAATGGCACTAACTTAAGCCATTACAGCATTCATCTGTTCCCCATAAACGTCATGTATAAAGGGCTTAAGTAACTGAGCAGGCTATGGTAATTACCCTTAAGTTAGTGCCATTCTACTCTGACCCCATTGATCGAATCGCATCGATAGCTTGCTTAAATTGCCATGTTTGAAGGTGTTCGTTTCCGCCTAAGTCGTTGAGGTATTTAGTCGGGTATTGCTCCGTATGCTGCTTAAGTGGCCGACCAGGGTGAGCCTTAATGTAATCCTCAACATACTTTAAATACCAGCGTCTCGATTTATCGGGAACATTGTAAAGGGCCATCTTTTACATAAAAATGACGAGCAAATCAGTCGTCGTAAAATAGGCAAGATATGGCAACCCTTGGACTAGCAGTGAAAACACAGAAAAAGTTTAAAAAACAAAGCACTGCAGCAGTTAATGATCCTCGAATTATGCCGAATATTTTAAATAGGCACTTCGAAGTGAGTTATCCGAATCAAGTCTGGGTAGGTGATATTACTGAAATTAAGACGCGGCAAGGAAAGCTTTACCTGGCAGTATATGTCGATCTTTATTCGCGACGGGTAGTTGGGTTCGCAACTGCCCCCCATATGCGCTCTGAATTAACCGAGTTAGCTTTACAGCGCGCATTGTGGAGCCGTAAGCCACCTAGGGGGCTCATGGTGCATACTGATCAAGGTAGTCAGTTTATCAGTAATGATTATCGAAAATTACTGGCCGCATGGGGCTTAAAGCAAAGCATGAGTCGACGAGGGAACTGTTGGGATAATGCAGTAATTGAAAGCTTTTTTAAAACGCTCAAGGTCGAAACAATTTATCAGCATTCTCGATTGATTGAGATGCTTGAAATGAAATGGTTAGTTGATGGATTTATTGGGCACTACAATCATGATCGGCCCCACAGCTTTAATAAGTATTTATCACCCGTGAAATTTGAGCAAGTGAGGATTGATCAGGTGAAGGAAATTGAAAAGAATCTAGGTACGAAATAGTGTTGCCATTCCAAAACGCTGAGTTCAGGTACACCAAGAGCTGCATTTTCAAAAGTAGCATACAATACAAGTTTTGTGGATGGATCTAATACCTCTCGACTGTTTGGGTATAATTTAGGGAAAATATGTGGTGCACTAGCTGTCCATACATCCACGAAGAACGGTGTGACATGGAGGACAACAACACGATCAGGCTGTGGTACTAATCCTGCAGCTTGGTAATTTCTTCGCATCACAAAAACTAATAAGGAATACACTGAGATCTAGGCCAGTGTATTCCTTTCCAATATTACTGGGCTGCAATGGTTTTACAATTGTATTGTAGTAACCAATAAGGAAAAATATTTAAGTATGATTTTAAAAAACCTTTCTGTGATATGCCTAATTCTTAGCCAGGCAGTAGTGGAGAATATATGTAATGCTTCAGAAAATTCATTAGGAATAGGCGCTGGTGCACCATACACAGGGATTGGGATCAATTATGGGTTCATCAATAATGCAGACCTCAAATATATCTCTTTTGGGTGTATGAGTATTGGGTCATCATCTAATAATGCAATTGAGTCTAATTGTGGTTTTGGTGCTGGATGGATGAGATCAGATATTATAACAACTAAGAATGACAACCATGGAATTGGACTGCATGTCAGTGCCACATATAACACCCATGACAATAGAGATGATATAGAGTTATTCTATGGGGTTACATACGGCTATTATTTTAAAGGAATGGATTCACAAGGATGGAGTATAGGGTTTAGTCCATCCATAATTAATGATGACAAAGGATCTCATAGTTCATTATGGGTAAATCTGGGGTATCAATATGATTAATAGTAAGCGCTCAGCAAACCACAGGGTTGCGTCTTAATACTTCATCCGCTGGCGGCCATGAAAGCGAAGCGATGGCCGCTAGTCCCTGATAGAGCTTAATAGAGCTTAATAGAGCTTACCTGGACAGCCATGATAAGCCATCTTAATCATGGTGGTAGTCAGTTACTGATTTATTAAACTATACCTATTTTTCAAACGATGGATGTCTCGTTTGTTGCTACACGGCATTTAAGCTGTCATCTGCGTGGGCGCTGGTGTCAGCATAGGGTATGCTGCGTGGGTTGCTAGGTAAAGTGATGCCTTGAGCAGCAGCGATGGGAAAAGCCGTACGGACTTTAGCCGGCTTTTATCGTGATCTTTTTAAACCAGCAAACCAACGCAGGCAATAGAAAAATGGCCCCGAGCATATTCACCAGAAACATAAACGTGAGCAGTATGCCCATGTCTGCCTGGAATTTGAGCGGTGAGAAGATCCAGCTGGTGAGGCCGATGGCGAAGGTGATGGCGGTAAAGAGTACCCCGCTGCCAGTTTGGCAGAGGGTTTTCCAGTAGGCCTCATAGAGTGAGCTTTCGGTTGCCATAAACTCGCGTAGGCGGCTGTAGATGTAAATACCATAATCGACACCGACACCGACGCCGAGGGCGACCACGGGCAGGGTGGCGACCTTGAGGCCGATATCCATAATCGCCATCAGTGCATAGGCGAGCAGTGATACCAGACCGAGTGGTAGCATAATGCAGAGTGCGGCACCGACAGAGCGAAAGGTAATGAAGCATAGCGCAAAGATGGCGCTGAAGAGGTAGAACAGAATCGGGAACTGTGAGCGTTCGATCTCTTCATTGGTGGCCGCCATCACGCCGACGTTACCGGTGGCGAGTAAAAACTTCACGTCATCATGCGGGTGTTGGGCGCGGTAATCTTTAACCGCGGTCACGATGGTACTGATGGTGGTTGCTTTATGGTCGTTGGTAAAAATGAGCACAGGCATGACGCTGCAATCGGTATTCAGCAGGCCGCTACTGGTCGGAATGTAGGCGACTGACTGGGCGAGGGCGGACTGATTGCGTGGCAATACGCGCCATTTCATCGCCCCTTCATTCCAGCCTGCATTAATGGTTTTGGCAATGCCGGGCATCGTGACGACGGACTGTACCCCCGCAATATTTTGCATATGCCACTGAAACCGATCGATGGCACTCATCACGCTATGTTTAATACACCCTTCCGCACGGGTCTCAACGATCACCGTTAACACATCAACGCCGATTGAAAACTTCTCGGTGATTACCTGCGTGTCAATGTTGTACTGAGCGTCACTGCGCAGCTCGGGTACGCCGCGTTGCAGATCACCAATGCTCACCTCTAATGCCTTCCAACCGCCTATGACAGTCAACAGTAGTGACAGTGCGATAATGATCGTGGCGGGTTTGGTGGTGGCGGCCAGCGCAACAATGCGCCATACCTTTTTCATCTTCTCGGCGCGCTGTTTTAGTTTACTCATCTGTTGCGCGCGTGGTGTGATGTACGATATTAGAACTGGCAGTAGTAGCAGGTTGGTGAGAATGATCACCGCGATGCCAAGGCTGGCGGTGATCGCCATCTCCTGAATCACCTGGATTTCGATCAGGTAGATGGTGATGAAACCGAGCGTATCGCTCGCCAGCGCGATGGTGCTGGGAATCAGCAGGCGGCGAAAGCAGGTGCGCGCAGCGAGCTCGGAGGATTGCCCGCCGGCAATCTCAGTGAGTTGGTTGCTCACCATCTGCACCCCGTGACTAACGGCAATGGCGAACACCAGAAAAGGAATGAGCACTGACATCGGGTCAATCCCGTAACCCAGGATTGGCAACAGCCCCAATTGCCATACCACCGCAATCAATGCGCTGCTAAGCAGTACGGTGGTGAGGCGAATTGAGCGTGTGTTGGCGTAGGCGAGCAGGGCGGTGATGAAAAATGCAATCGCAAAAAACATCACCACGCGCGTCGCACCGTTGGCAATGTCACCCACTGCCTTGGCAAAGCCGATGAGGTGGATGTCGAGTGAGATATTGATATTGTCGTTCTGGTATTTCTGTCGAATCTTCTCTTCTAGCAGATCAGCCACTTCGATGTAGTTGAGTGGTTCACCCGTTTGAGGGTGGAACTCCTGTAGCTGCACGCTGATCAGCGCGCCACTGAAATCATTAGCAACCAGGCGGCCGACAATACCGGCCTTGATAATGTTTTGCCGTACCTGCTGTAGCCCTTCTGGCGTCGGCTCAAAGTCAGCGGGAATCACATTGCCACCGGCAATGCCATCTTCCACTACCTCGGTGAAGCGCACATTGGGGGTGAAGAGCGAGGTGACGCGGGTGCGGTCGACACCGGGGATAAAAAAGACTTCATCGGTGACGGCGGCCAGATGATCAAAAAAGGGCTTATTAAAGATATCCCCTTCTTTCACCATCAATGCGATAAGAATTCGGTTAGCACCACCAAAGGATTGCTGGTGTTTGCTAAAGGTCTGCATGTATTCATGCTCCATCGGCAGCAGTTTGGTAAAACCGGCATCGATGCGCAGTTGGGTGGTGAAGTAGAGCATCACCGCGGTGATCACCACAAAGAGGGCAATCACCACTAAGCGGTGAGCGAACAGGATGCGTTCTAGAACGGCGCTTACCTGACTCATGGGAGCGTGAACCGGATGATGCCTGACTCACCAATGAGGATGATGGCGTCATCACCTTGTAGTAGCGCGGAAACACCACTGCGCCCGGGTAGCTGTTTTAGCTCAATCTCATCTTTGTTGCAGTGGGGCGCGATGAGTAACACGCCACTCAGGCCGCTGATATAGCAGCGGCCATCACTGCCTTTTAACCCGGCGGTGAGCATTGCGGTGGTGTGGGTCTGGATCACTTGCCACTGCTCTCCATGGTTACTGGAGAAGAACAGGTGGCCTCTCAGGCCGAATAAAAACAGTGATGGCTCACTGACGGGCAGTGAGCCAAAAAAAGAACCGTGATAGGGCGAGGGCAGTGTTCGCCACTGCTTGCCATTGTCATCAGAGCGATAGACCATGCCCGCTTCAGCGGCGATGATTAACGCGCCATCATGGGTCGCGGTGATGTGGTTAAGGTGAAAGTCATCCTCTTCGCTGTCGCTGATCATATTTCGTTGCCAGCTGTCGCCACCATCTTGCGTGGTGAGTAATAGGCCATAGGCACCGATGGCAATGCCATGTTGCGCACTGCTGAACCAGATATCCAATAGCGGCGCCTGCTCATCAATATCGCGATACACCCGTTGCCAGGTTTTGGCGCCGTCCTGGGTGCGCAGAATGGTGGCGTCATGCCCCACTGCCCAGCCAAGCTGTGCATCGTGTAGATGAACGCCGGTTAATAATACCTGAGTCGGTACGCTTGCCTGTAACCAGTTATGGCCTTCGTCATGGCTATAGAGAATATGGCCGCGCTCGCCAACCGCAACCATGAGCCCCGTTTGTTGCGCGCCGTCGAGAAGCAGTGAATGAACCGCGAGTTTTGATGGCATGGAAGCCGCGTCATCGCTAGCCAGGGCAGGCAGTGATGCCGCGAATAACAGCGTGGCACCCAGCGCACACGCGGTTAATGACGAGTGAAATAGTCGACGCATCATGCCGTGTTAAATCACTATCGCTGCTCGCTGATATTAGCGGCGACCCGCACGTCGCAGTGCTGCCGGGGTGTAATCCGCCGCGCTACGTTCAAAGCCAAACTCATACATTTTATCTTCATTATCGAGGCCAAAAGCGAGGTAGCGCCCAGCCTGTAGATCGGTATGGACTTCAAGTGTGGTCCACAACATCGGCATTTCATAGTAGTTGATCACATGGCCCTCAGAGACGCGCCACAATTGGTCACGGTTGTCATACTGGTCTACCAGCAGAATTTGCCACGAATCTTCATCGATATAAAAGGTACGGCGTTTATAGAGGTGACGCATGCCCTCTTTTACCGTGGCTTCCACTACCCACACGCGGTGCAGTTCGTAACGCAGATGTTCTGGGTTGATGTGCAGTGGTTTTAGGATGTCATCGTATTTTAGGTCGTCACTATGTAATTTATAGCTGTTGTAGGGGACGTAAATTTCCTTGCGGCCCACCAGCTCCCAGTCATAACGCTCTGGGCTGCCGGTAAACATATCGTACTGATCGGTAGTACGCATGCCGTCTGACGCGGTGCCGGGGTTATCAAAGGCAACGTTAGGGGCGCGCCGTACCCGTCGTTGGCCGGGGTTGTAGAGCCACGCCTTACGCGGTTCTTTAAACTGATCCATGGTGTCATGCACTAACAGTATTCCACCGGCAAGGCGTGGCGGTGCCAGTACCTGCTGCTTAAAGTGTAGTGTGATGTTGTTGAGCTTCTCTTCGGTCATGCCCTCTTTGGCGTATTGCATGTTGAACTCATCGTAAAACTTCACCAGGGTGTAGTCGCCATTTCGATTCGGTGCCGCCTGCGAAAAATGACGCGCCGTGGTAACACCGCGCCAGCGTAAAACATGGTTCCAGATCGCCTCAAGTCCTGATGCGGGGATTGGAAAAGGGATGGTGATCTCAGCACCGGTAACGCCATTGCCATTCTCGGTTAACGTGGCGCGCGAGGCATTCTTTATCGCCGCATCATAGATGCGTTGCGGTGCCGCCGCACTGCGGTGGGTTGGATAGACATTGATATAGAAGCTGTCGTAGGCTGCGAGCATCGCCTGGTGACCGGCAGAGAGTTTGTCTGAATGTTCCGCCATATTATCTTGGGTGATGGTGATGCGTATTTTGTCATCCGCAAAAGGGTCTGGGTGATGGTCGCCCTTTTTATAACCCGCCGGTGGGGTGGTAATGCCGCCTTCCCATGGTGGGATGGTGCCGTCGCTATTACCCGCCTTAATCGCCCCCATGGGGGTCAGGTCATTGCCAAGGCGCGCAATTTCAGCGGCGCTCGGCTGGGCCATTGCGGTGGCAGATAGCGTGCTGAGCGTCATCGCCAGCAGGAGTGACACGGCACGGCTGGTTGAGAAGCGTTTGCTGCTTGAATATTGAGTCAATGTTGTCATTGCACTGCTCCCTTAGAACGAGTATTTGATGTTGGCCGCAATGAAATCGCGATCGTTAATCAGGTTGTAGCGCCCTGCGCCGCTGAAACGGGTGTAGCTGATGTCTGCGCTGTAGATATTTTGATAGACGCCGCTGAGGGCCAGTGTAAGCGCCTTGCGGTCTTCAATAAAGTTACCGGCCGGGCCGGGTGAGGTGCCGTTAACATCATGCTGCCAGGCGATGCGCGGTGCCAAGTTGATGCTCCTATAAACATTATTGAACTGCATTCTGGCCAGCAGGCGGTAGCCCCATGAGACCTGGTCCGCAAAGCGGTCTGCGGTCTCAGCATAACCCTGGTGAATGGCTGCGAGGTTGGGGTTACCACTCACAAAGGTACCGGGGCCGTTGAGGCGCAACACCTCTTTGTCGGGCATATCGAGCACAGTGGTAACACCCACTTCACCCAGTAACACGGTGGCGTTGGCACCCCAGGCAGGGCCGAACATCTTGGTAGCAGTGACCTGGGTCTGGGTAACATCACGACGTAGATAGCCGGGGATAACGGTATCAAATCCGACTAACCCTAGCTGCCCCTCGTTAGCCAGCAGCAATGCCGCTGGGGTGGGGGCTACGTTGGCCTGGGCACCGAGGGCTGCGAGTAGTATTTCAATGTCATCAATCTGTAGCGGTACATCCTGTCGGTAGGAAATTTCCCCTTGCAGTGCAATGCCGGAACGCCCCAGCAGGGTGTTAAAACTCAGGCCGTAAAGTTTGATATCTTCTGGGTAGCTGATGAAGTAACGAGAGGTCTCAACATAACTCTGGCCGTTTGGATCAACCCCCAAGGTAGCAGCAGCGGTGCCGGTGATGGCACCAATCAATGGCAGGCGACTGTGGTAGTTGATGTAATAAAAGCCAAACTCGGTGTTGTTGAGCGCTTCTGAATAGTGGCGGAAGGCGATGCCAAACTGGCCACTGTCTTTCGCTTCCTGGTCTGGCGCGCGCGCCACCACTGCCGTGGTGGCGGGTGGTGACACGACTGTGCCTGGTGAAATTTGATCGGGGACGGCTCCCCAGCCGAGCATCACGCGGGTGCCACCATCGGCGGCAAAGTCGTTGGTACTAAAATAGGAGCCGACGGGGTCTGCCCTGGTCTTCTCCCATTTGAGCTGGTAGAAGAGTTCAATACTGGTGTTGTCACCGGTGTCCATTGAGGCGGATAGAATGGGTACCGGGATTAACGCCTCGCGCAGTTCCGCACCGGGCACGCGTATCTTGGAGACATCCACCGGGTTAATGGTGTTGATGCTGTTTTGAATAAAGGTACTCTCGCCCCAGCTCAGTAGCTGGTTGCCAATACGCACTTCGGCGGGTTGTGTGCCGAGGTCAAAGTGGCTCCACAGGTAGGCATCCAGCAGTTGCACATCGCTACCTGCCAGATCTTGCGTCTCTTCACTGAGCGGCGTGCGTGCACGGTCACCGTCTTTATTTTCAATGTCATAGAAGGCGGAGGCACGCACAAAGGCACCATAGTTGCGATAGCTCAATTCCATTTCAGAGGTTATTTTGAAGGCGTTGCTGAAAATGCCTCTGTCATAGTTGAGGTTGCCGTCGTCACTATTGGCACCAAAGGCGGTGCCGCCGTTGGCAAGGCTGATAATGCCTTGGTCGCGGCTTTCCACGCGAGTGGCGAGGCCGTATGAGAGGGTGGTGTCGAGCTGCGCCTGAAGGCCGTTGTGACTAAAGCTGGCCGCATGACTGAGGCCGCAGGTTAGCAGCAAGGTGGACGCGGTGGTGATGACGATGAGTTTGTTATTCATTTTATTTCTCCCTGTTCGTCAGGCCGGTTATTCGACAACAGCGGTGTCGCTGATGGTGATCTGAAGACCGTCACTTGCCAGAAATGTGACTGCTGCCGTTTGCATCACGGTGGTTGCGGCTGCGCTTTCGCTTGGGTCAAGCAGTGATGCGTGGTCACCCGCAGTGAAGCGAATCTGTGCCAGCTGGCTAGTGCCCGACAATGTTGTGCTACTGAAGCGAGTTAGCCCGAGTAGCGTTGCCAGTGGGTCGGTGCCGGAAAGCGGTGCCGGTGTGGTGTCGGCGGGTGCATCGGCCATCACATTGATCGGAATCACCTGGTCTGGCAGATTGCTCGCGCCATCGCCGATCACTTCAAGCAGCAGAATGCCGCGCCCGCTGGCGGCTAAAGCGGCGTAGTTGCCGGGGTCGCCACTATCGACCAATGTTTGCGCGGCCCCCATAAAACTTTCGTAATCAGCCGTTCCTTTAACGACACCCGAAGCTGCCAATCCAGCTGCGATTCTGGGGCCAAATGAAGCGGAGCCATCCAGTAATTTAGCGATGCCGCTCCCCGGCATGCCGAGCACCGCCTCTTTAACGCCAGGCTCCAGTGCGAGAAAGGGGATGCCCGCCATCGCGCCGAGAGAGTGGCCGACGAAATAGACATTGCTGGTATCAAAATCTACCCCGCCGCCGTCATAGTCCATGGTGCTCAGCGAATCAAATAGCGCAAACAGGTCCGCGACACTTTGGCGTACATTGTCACGCGTGACCGCCAGATTGGTGAGGTTGATGTAGTGTGTGCCTGATGTGTCAGCAATGGCGTCACTGCCGGGTGCGCCGGTTGTGTTGTTAGCTAAATCTAGGTCAAAGGTACGCTCGGGGCCAAAGCGTAGTGGGTGCCCGACGGGGAGCCCATGCAGTGGCATATCAATTGCGACGGCAGCAAAACCAGCAGAGGCGAGGGCATCGGCAATGGCCAGCATGGCGGTGCGGTTGCTGGTGATGCCGTGTTGAAAGATCACCACAGGCCACGGGGCTGAGCCTGTTTTCGGAATAGAAACCAGTAACGGCACCGTTTCATCGCTGGTCTTCACGGGGGTGGGATTAAACTGGGTTAGGTTTGAGCCACCCACTCCCTGCCAGAAGTTGCTTAGTGGGTCGGTCGGCGTTGTGCCATTGGTTAAGTAGTACGGTAGGGTGAGTGAGCCAGCATATACATCTGCCAGGCCAGGGCCAGCATTGAGTAGGAATGCGGTATCGCCAATCGAGACAGAGCTGATTGCTGATGTGGCATTGGCTAGAGCTTGAGCTCTAGCTTGAGTTAACACATCACCAATAGACTGAGTGGTAAAGCTCCAGCTAAGCACTACTGATTCGCTGTGAATACCCTGGCCTGCGAGTGCTATTTCCTGAAAGTTGGTCAGTGTGCGCAGTGGCTCAAGGGCGACTGCCTGGGCATCTAAAAGGGTGGCAACCTGACTCACTCCGCCACCATCGACCAGTGGAGAAGTCGACTGGGTGAAGATGTAAGTGGCCTCCGCAGCTGCAGTGCGGCCATCAGTGCTCTGAATGCCACTGGTAAGCGCGACCATGTAACTTGTTTTCGCTTTAAGCGGTGCCAGTGGCGAGATGATCAGTGTTTTGCCATCAGGGTCTACCGGTGAGACGCTGGCGATAAACTCGGTGCCGTAAGTCAGGGGGCGCACCACGCTAGTGACGGCGCCACCAATACTGAGGGTGACTTCGTATAGATGCACGGTCTGTGATGTGAGCGTGGCGGCTTCTATCGCTCGGCTAAAGGTTGTTTTGATCGGCGCGATGGTTGAAAAGCCGTCTAGTATATTAAGTGCCACCGAAGGGTCGGAAAAGTCATTTGCATTGGCAACTGGGATGTTGAGTGTTCCATCAGCTGAACCACTGAATAGCAGGTTGGATGGGAAAGGGATAATGCCATCAGCAGGGGCGAAGAGCGCAGCGAAACCGGTGTTTGAGCGGTCGATCTGGAGATCGCCTTCAACATCATTGTCTGTACCACCACACGACGCGAGTAAAAAAGTACAACTAACCGCCCATGCAGAAAAACCTTTGGGATAACGCATATTCCTACCTCCTGAATAAAAATCCCTGTGTCTATGCCGTGCCGCTCAAGATACCGCTATTCTTTATGTTTTATTTCAATAGGCTGAGTTGTAATATCAAAATTTTTATGTTGTGTTTTTTGTAGGCATTGCATTGCAATAGACATCAGTTTGAATGCTGAACCATATTAATACGCGTGCTTATGAAAAATATCAAGTTCTATGCCTTGAGTGGTTATTGATCGGTTATTTTTACGGTGAGTAGTCGAGACGAGATGCGATCTGTGGTGGTTTTTAAGGTGGTAATTTAAAGTGCTCAAGTCATTTAGTTGAGTCGCTAGTACTGCGTAACAATGAGGTACATAACCCCCTAAGCTGCAATTGCAGCCATATGTTCCGCCACTAATCTGGCTGGCTTTTGAAAGGGATTAAATTTTATTTCAGTGTCTGGCTGAGATTCGCTTCCCGGGTGTTTTGGGTGCATTTATCTAAGCTGAACTGCGACAATTTGCCACATTCCCGCCGTTACTATTCTCAGATACGCTCTTTGACCTCGTTATGGCATAACCGATACCACAAAGAATGAACAAAGCTAATCGAATTTCGCTCTTATTTGGGCTTATCTTGCCTCTATCTTCCCCGCTGGTGTTTGCAGACCATCCTTCTGTCACTTTTGGGGCTAGTCAGGCAGGACCTCTGATCACCATTCCCGCGGCCACGCTGCCAGCTGGCCAGTGGTCGACAGGCTTGCGTACGGAGAGAGTTACTCGCGCTCCGCTTTCCGCCACCGTGCTTGAGCAGTCGGCCCTCAATGGTGAAGATGTACATAGTGTCAATGAACTGACAACCCACTACGCAAGCCTGGCATTTGGTATCAGCGACCAGCTCACCATCGGGCTAACCCTCCCCTACATCAGTCGTGAGGGGATCAGGGAGGGGGCGCTGCATCATGGCAACCCCGAGGTTCATGACCACCAGGATGCCGATGGGCTGGGTGACGCCACGCTTCTGGGGCAATATCAGTTAGCCAAACCTGACAAGAACAACATCCAGCTTGCGATTCTGGCCGGGATACAATTTGCGACAGGTGATGATGAGTTGACAGAAGGTGGGGCTCTAGTCGAAGGGGAATTCCAGCCGGGCAGTGGTACATGGCACCCGATGGTAGGCCTCTCCGCAAGCAAGGTCTTTGGTCAACATAACATTGATGCCAACCTGCTCTATTTGCACACCCGCGAAGGTTCACAACAGACCCGCATCGGTAGCCTGCTCCAGTATAACGTGGCATGGTCGCACCGCTTTAGCGACCATGCCACGGATGAGAATCACGACCATGGTGAACATCTTCATGTAAAGTGGGATGCCGTTATAGAATTGAATGGCGAACGACGCGCTAAAAATGAAGTACAGGGGTTAAAAGAGATGCACAGTGGCGGCAACCTGATATACCTTTCACCTGGCATTCGCGTCATGGTGGCTGATAGATGGAGCCTGCATGTATCCGTTGGCATTCCCGTGTTCGATGCTACTACTGGCACGCAGGCCGAGGTGGACTATCGCACCAATATTGGGATTGCTCTCAATTTCTGATCGCCACCCTCAATTTGAAAAATGTAAGCTTACCTGCTTACCTGCTTACCTGCTTACCTGCTTACCTGCTTACCTGGACAGCCATTATAAGTTATCCCAATCATGGTGGCAGTAAGTTACTAATTTATTAAGCTATACCCTCCAATGAACGGCACCCGGTCTGGACAAGCAGTGTAGCAGTGGGTGGCAAGGATTATACCGAGGTGATTAAAAATCAGCCTGGTTTAAAGGTGAAGGCAAGGAAGATTGTGCCTGCTGGTGATGCGGGTACGATTCAGGAAGCGGGTGCGGTCTGTTGCCTTATTTTGATGCCAACAATCGCTGCTTAAGCGCTTATAACCGCTATTTTTTGGCGGGTAGTTTTTTTGCTTCAGTGAGTTGGTGAGGTCCGATCTTGGGTGTGACTCTGGTGGTTGGAATCGGCTCTATTTCCACAGCCGGGAATCGAAGCTAAATGGCACTGCCTTATTAATCGTTACCTTACTAAAATCCAGATGCATAGGGTTCAGCAAGTAATTCCGCTCACTCGGTACGGTGGCAGAGGGAACACTAAGAACGGCTGAGCCCATAGATCTCGCCCAATCGCTACCGATCTTTTTAGTCCCCTCTTCAGGTGGTTCATTTCTCCAGCGCTTTGGTAAAGAAGTAATACTTTCAATGTCGATGACTAGACCATCGGGCATTGACACCTCAAATGAAACAAACTTAATTTTTTTAGCCCCTTCCTGAAGGTTCACAAATACTTCTAATGTAGCCAGGGAGCATGTGCTAGAGCAGTACACCATCGGAACCATTTTACGATGCCAGCGACCACTCACAAATAGGCCGCCCTGGCCCGTGAACGCCTGATTTGCATATTTAGCTTTGGTGATGCGGATGGCTCTTATCATGAATAGATGCCGTACTCGATGCGATAAAGTAATTCTTCCACTTCACGCGCACCCGCGTCGTTTTTCATTAGCTCAAGCGGGGTTCGCTCCCCGAGTCCTGACTGAGGTCGATGTAACCAGTGATTGGCCGCTCCCTTGTCTTCCAGCACCTCTTCGGTCAGCGTGTATATCCGGGCTATTCGGTAAAGGCGGTCACTCACATTTGCATCCATGTGTTCACGAGGATCTTTTCTATAGCGACCTAGCCACTTGGTGCTTACACCCAGTGTTACGGAATAATCGTCATCCGTTAACTCCATCTGTTTTTGGAGAAAAAATACAGATTTAGTAGGCAGTCCTTTCTGGATCATATCTGCCAGATCTAGCGAGGTTAGCGCTAATTTACCGAGTAATCTGGTTCCCCCCAGGACATCAGTAATGTGTTTTTCTGACAGCATAAAAAATCCCCAATAAATTTCACTTGTCCTTATTATATCGGACAATCGTCTCACATGCATTAGAGGGGTTTTTCTATTGGCCTAAAGAGGCGTAAACAGGCCTTAAACGGCCCCTGTTAGCGGTGAAACCCTGTCTTTCAAGGAGTGAAGAGGGATGCCAATAGTGAATCGCTACTTTTTACCCGGCTATGTTTGGCACGTCATTCATCGCTGCTATAAGCGGGGGGGGTGCTTGAGTTCGCACGTGGTAAGGATTATATCGAGGTGATTAAAAATCAGCCTGGTTTAACGGTGCAGGCAAGGAAGACTGTGCCTGCTGGTGATGGGGGTGCGATTCAGGAAGAGGGTACGGTATGTTGCCCTCATTTTGATGCCAATAATCGCTGGTTAAGCGTTTATAACCGCTATTTTTTGACGGGTAGTTTTTTTGCTTCAGTGAGTTAGTGAGGTTCGGTCCCTGGGGTTCTCGGGGTCTTCTAGACCTTGTTATGCCATACAGCCTACGCCCGTCATTCCGTTGTGCCTCTAAACGGGATCCAGTCTAAAGGGCATTCTATCTCATCTTATTTTTTTGTAACTATTCAGCTCCCTCCACTAAAAAACACTTGACAATGTTTTTCGGGAAAATATCTCTATGCGAGCAAATACGAAAGAACATTGAAATGCCTCTCTATTCATAGCGCTAAAGGCATCACGTTTGAA
>NVTY02000040.1 GCA_002401765.2 Thiotrichaceae bacterium | reverse complement strand
GTGGTAATAGGGGGTGCTCGCCAGTGAAACCTGAGCTTTTCGAGGTTTGGGCATCGGTCAACTCCTTTGACTCAATGTTTAATTTAAACGCTAGTAGCAAAAAATATATCTATTTACTGATATTGTCAATTTATTATTTTGGCTATTTTGGCTATTTTGGCTGTCCTGTTTGTTGCTGTTTGTTTTTGTTTTGGTTTTTTGTTTCTGTTTGTTTGTTTTCCGGCGTCGGTGTCGGTGTCGACTACGGCATTTACATCTACAGCCGTCTGCGCGAGTTTATGGCAACCGAGAGCTCACTTTATGAGGCCTACTGGAAAACCCTGTGCCAGACCGGCAGCGGGGTACTCTTTACCGCCATCGGCCTCACCAGCTGGATCTTCTCACCACTCAAGTTTCAGGCAGACATGGGGATTTTGCTAACCTTTATGTTCCTGGTGAATATGCTCGGGGCTATCTTTCTATTGCCTGCGCTGGTTTGCTGGTATAAAAAGATGGCGCAGAAAACCGCTTAACCCCCCTTTTTTTCTAACGCTGTTGATCTACTTTTATAAGTAAAAACTTGGTCACTATTCATTAAACCCAATACAAGAATAAGCAACAACAGCGCTCACGACGCATGATAATAACCGCCCAATAAGTGCTGTTACGGCGCTTTCTTTGGTTATAGCAAGGTACACAGCTGTGAGTATTTGCAATTTGACTGGTCGCCCCTGCATTTTTAACCGGGTCCCAGCGTTTAAAAGATAAAGATTCTGCCCCCAACCAAACAATAAAACCACTAATACGCTATATTGCCAATCGTGATGAAAAAACATCAAGGCATGCAATTGATACCAGAATATGGGACAGCAAGGCCGCCTTTAATAAAATCGAAACCGTTGTATCAACCAAAATGAGGATACCCATGAAGAATAGAACCATATCAATACTTGGCATCTTTACAGCACTGCTGCTATTAAGTGGCCCGGTGGCAGCAGAGAAAGAGATGCACCATTCAAAAGCCCATGGTGAATGGACACCAATGAGCACCCATGGTGATGGCCATCATAAAAAACAGTGTGACAGCAAGAAACATGGCAAACATGTATCCAAAGGAAAATACGGTAAAAAAAGTGGCATTCTGAGATATAAGCGTGAACTTGAACTATCCGAGGATCAGGTAAAACAGGTGAAGGCGCTGTTACGTGAAAACAAAAAAACCACCATCATGCTCCAGGCTGAAATCGATGTTGCAAAGATCGATCTGAAAACGCTGAAATATGCCGCAACCGTCGACATGGCTGCCAGCGCCGCAACCATCAAAGGCATCGCCGCTAAAAAAGCGGATATCAAAATCTCATGGTTACAGTTCAGCATTGATTCAAAGGCAGCGCTAACCGACGAGCAGAAGGCAAAACTCAAAGAGATCTATAAAAACGGTTCTTCGTAGATTAGTGTGAAATATCCGTTAAAATTGAGATTTTCAATAGCCATGCTACCCTGGATTAATCAGCATGGAACGAGAAGAACACTACGGCTAGCAGTCCCCTAGGAAATCGCTAGCGTTGATCTCAAAATCCAGGGTCATCGAGTAGATATTGTCATTGAGTACGCCGACGATCAAGGGCGCTGCCCAGAGTGCGGGGCCATCTGCCCCAAACATGATAACCGTAAAAAGCGCACTTGGCGTCATCTCGACACAATGCAATTCTCAACCTACCTGTATTGTGAAGTCCCCCGGGTTCGCTGTGACACATGGAGCGAAAACAGTTGCGATTCCTTGGGCAGGCAAAAACAGTCGCTTTACGTTGCTGTTGGAGGCCTTTGCCATTCGCGTCCTTACGGCCGCCCGTAGCGTTGAGGAAGCGCGCAAGCTGCTGGGCTTGAGTTGGCATCAAGCTGAGGCGGTTAAAGCTCGGGCAGTTCAGCGTAGTCTAGCTAAAAGATACAAACGGTCAAGTCGAATGCTAGCGGTTATCGCTCATTCAACGGTTTCAGAAACAGCATGCTTTTCTACTGCAGGCACCTGGATATGGCTCCATAGCATTCACACACTTCTACGAAGAACCCCGACTAAACCATAAAGAACAAATGGATATCACCTGTATAATTTTACAGCACAGCTTGATATGAATTGTGCGAAACACTGATTAAGACGTTAATATTCAGATTATAATATTAAATTTCAAGCGTTACAAAACACCTGAGAAAATAATAATTTAATTCACAGCCATCTTAGAAGAAAGACCCTGATGGATAATAAGTGCTATCGCAAGAAACTAAAAATAATTCAGACCTAGTTAAACAGACTACGATCAAATATCTTCCCATCGGCATCATCCGCTGGATGGTCATACCAGTGCAGCGCCTGCTCAGATGGCGATGTGATTTCACCATTCAACCACTGGCGATATTCAGAAAAATAGGGGTAGACACTGTTGATATCAACCCGTTCCAGTGGCCACGCCCACTCCCCTGGCACCACCACACCAAATGGATAACCATTTGAATCGATCATACCGTCAGCACGGTTAACCGCGGCGATGTCGATATCCTTATTTGTATTCAATACATGTAAAAATGGGCGGTATGGTGGTAGACCAGGGGCCAAACGCTCAGCATAGGGATTAAGCTCGGGGTTGGTTAATGTGATATCCACCATCGTCTTTATTTTTGGGTCAACATAATCAGCGCCCGCATAAACATTGGCAAACCCCGCCAGCGTTGCTCGTGTATTGCGGAATAACATTAAATCATCCCATGGATTATAGTAAGAGACCACGCCAGTGTTGTTACGAAGATTCAGACGGGTCACCTTAACCTCCGCACCACCGACAAAGGCAGCAGCCGTCTCTGTGGTAACATTAGATGAATCATCCAGCACGCCATCAAGCGATAACAATAGTTGGTGGTTATAACCGGCACCTCGCGCCAGCGGCACAAACTCAAGGTGCATACTCTCCAGGTTGTTCTGCTCATTGTAAGTTTCACTGATATTAAACTTCAACACCATATCGTTGTAGTCTGCATCACCAGGGTTGGGGTAAAGGTCTTCAAAGGCCATCGTCGCCCAGGCGTCACCGTCACCACTATCAATAAAGGGATAAGTCGTTACCGCCAATGAACAGGTGCCACCCGCCTCATTAATTTGCGGCGTAACCGTTAACGTTACCTGCCCTGCATACTGCCCCGCCGCCTGGCCAGAGATATTTCCTAGAATAGCCATCGCATTCAATGTATGATCACCCTGATGCGCTTCAAGCGGCGTGGTATCCATCAAACTTCCACCACTATCAATCTGGTAGATCGTCTCAACATGCATATCACCATTATACAAACCACTCCCTGTGGCACGCACCCTCACCGGCCCATTAGACTCCAGGTGAAACACATCATCACCAGAATATAATGAACCCGTTCCGCCATCGAGTCCCATCGGGGTCAGAACAAAATCGTCCAACCCTGTTAACGAAGCATAAATACCGATACTAAAGCAGACCGTCGCATTCTCACTTACAGCTGTACCGGATAGACTACCACTAACCGCAGGGAAGACCTTTCCGCTAAATAGGCATAAATAGAAAACTAGACCATAGATAATGGCATGATTTTTTAGACGATAATTAAATAATCTATTCATCCATATCACCCTTAATTATGAATTCAATACTCTTGGGGTAATTACAATTAACACTTCACTCTCTTGAATAAATTTCTCTCGTTGCTTAAAAAGCCAACCTAATCCTGGGATGTTACCTAGCAGCGGTAGCTGAGTCTGTCGAGTTCGCTGCGTCTTGTGCAGTAAACCACCTAATACTAATGTACGCCCACTAGCAACACGTACCGTGTTTGAAATTGAATGTTCTATCACCTTCGGTTCGCCATCATTTCGCTCAACAAGATCACTCACTGAAGCCGAAATAATATCCAGGCGCACACTGTTGTCTTCTGCTATATAAGGGATTATTTTCATCATTACCCCATAGCTCACCACCCTTGAATCTTTTCCTGCTTCAGATGAGGCACCTAACCAGACATTTTCCAGCGATGAAAATTGTGCCATGCGACCATCAAGCGTCACAATACTGGGCTTTGAGCGCACATGCGCCTTACCATTCGCCTCAAGGAAACCAAGCGCATCTAACAACGGCGCACTCAGCGTACTGACATACGAACTAACATTGATGTTTGAACGGCTAGTCGAGCCACCCACATTAACGCTGGTGTTTGATGAGCCATTGCCCAAACGATTACGCAGATCCCAGTTTATCCCCAGTATATCCATCGCATCTGAACTCACTTCAATGATAGTCATCTCTAACAATACCTGACGTGGTCGCCGGTCAAGATTGAGCAGATCTTTTTGCATCCGCTGCTGAATCGTTGCAGGCGCAATCACAGTCACCAGACCATATTCATCATTAAAGGTCATAAACTGACGATAATAAGGTGACAATAGTGATGAGATCTGTGATGCGCGAATATACTGCGGTCTAAAATTACAGCTCGTTGACAATAGATGAAAAGACTGGCTCTCAGGCGAGCTACTGCCGACAAAAATATAGTCCTGCATCTTTTTATAACTAAAACCACCCGGCGCCAGTACGGTGCGTAGACTCGATTCAAGTGACTGCTCATTCAAATTGGCAGAGATCAGCCCTTCAACCATGTCGTCGGCCACAATCGAAATACCCGTCATCGCACTTAATTCTAGCAAGGCCTCTCGAATATCTGTTTCAATCAATGAGAGGCTGATAGGCAACAGGTTTGTTAAATCAATCAAAGTCGATTTATCCGGGCATGAGAAGCGAGGTACATTGCGCTCAACCTGCACCACCTCTTGCTCAGCAGCCGCTCGCTGGCGATCAATATAGCTCCGAGCCTGAACCGAAATCGGCACTGATATTTTATCGCCATTCACAGCCGTTTCACGTATCGGACCACTACTAGAGCACCCCGACAAGATGAAAAACAGAACGAAAATTAACAGGAGGATTCTTTTAACCTTGAATAACATGGCAAATACCTACTGAGCCAACTCAGCTTTAACAAGCAGAATACTCTCAAGCGGGTCTGCCTCTAAGCGGCCGCCCTCAATATATTTCACTTCATAATCAACGGTATGTGCACCGTCTTTTTGGAAGCGCTGCTTAAGAATAACGCTATGTCTCTGGTTAGGTGCCAGCACGAGTTTTTTAGGGACAAACTCATAATGCGTCAGGCCCTTTTCATTCTTCCCATTTTTTTTATTGATGACACCATCATCGTTCCACTGCGGGAAATTCAATGCCACTTCTTCATCACCATTATTAGTAATCGTAAAACTTGAAAAGGTGGTGTTGTTTTTTCTCAGGCGGGCCTTTAATTTACCTGGTGACATCGCCAACATCTGCTGATCACTTGTGATAACAACATTCGCCGCCAGCAACTGCTCTTTTGTGACAATGAATTTCTTTCTAATACTTGGCTGGCCATGCTTACCTAAACGGGTCTGCAGCAACAGTTGATATTCACCTGGTTTATTTAACTTTCCTATCGGGCCGACGAGATCAACCACAGCACCTGGAAATACACGAGATTTAGGGTCATGGCGCTCCCACGCTGACTGAGTCTTCATGGTCACCTTTTCAACCAGACGCCCCCTCTCGTCACGGATCTGCGCAGTGGCTTTTACCCAGTAATCACTTTTTGATTGATTTTTCAAAATTCCAGATAAAATCAATTTCCCCTTATAGGCCAATATATCAATATCAGAAATTCTTGATTTAGCGCGATCTCTTCGCCCTTTAACATTCACCTTTAATATCACCGCGTACCGCACGGTCACCGCAATACCAGTTTCTTCACTACCACTACGGTCTTCTTCTACCATCACTGATACAAGATAAGTGCCATGTGTCTTTCGAGGGACATTGACCTTTCCTGTCACATGTACATCTTGACCTTTTCGCAGGCGGTAACGATCCCTCTTTAATGAAACCCACGATGCAGCAATCTCTTTTTTAGAAAGATCCGCCTCTATAAACCCCATATGGCCACTCTTCTCCTGGCGCATATCAAAGGGGCGCAAGATCACTCGCCCAGCAGTATTGGCACGAATATTAAATGAAAATTCCTTCACCTGGTCTGGCTTAGCATCGATCTCAATCATCATTGGGCTCACTGCAAACTCAGCTGAATAAACAAGGCCGGCCTGAAAAATAAGACAGGCAACAAATATTGATGCCATTAATAACCGCATCTTTTGTTTAACCTGGATAACTGCAACGTTTGACATATTGTTCCCTCACATATTATGAAGATAAAAAGAGGCCCAATAGATATCAGGCCTCTTTTTAAATTGACGGGATTAGATCGCAGAGACTGTGATCGTAATAGTAGAGGAGTATGAACCCGCCTTCTGAGATGAGATATCCCCAAGTTCAGCAGAGGCCGAAACACTATGATTCGCATTGTGGATTGAACTAGCGGTTGTATCAAAGGTAACGCCGTCGTCATCCATTTCATAGGTAGTGGTTACGCTATCACTACCGTTGCTTAAATCACCGCCACTCAGGCTAACGCGCACCTGGCCATTTGATTCCAGGTTAAACGTGTCACTTCCAGAGTAGATACTACCCGCAGCACCATTAGTACTTGATGGTGACAACACAAAGTTATCAAGCCCTGTTAATGAGGCATAAAGACCTACGCTCATAGAGACTGTCGCTGAGTCTGTATCCAATGCAGCAGATGAAATACCTGGTAGTGTAAGGGCAGTCGCAACACCAATAGCAGCAATAATTTTATTCAGTTTCATAATCCTTCTCCTTTTACGTGCACTCACCAAAATTAGTAGAATGCTTCCTTAAAATTTAGAGTGAACATTGTCATTCAATCATGATTAGGCTACTGCATAGGCCATGCCAATCTTAGAATCATATAAAATCAACCACTTACTAGCACTGCCTTGTAACAAGGTAATTTATTGTTACGTATCATGTAACATCACTGTTACGACAATAGTTACGCGATAAACTAACCAATAAAATTATCCGTCCAGCGGCCAATCCCTAAAATGAAAAAGGCACCATCATATTTAATATATGATGGTGCCTTTTAAAGCGGGTGGGCTATCTGCTTCGAAAGCTATTCTGAACTTATCGGTCGCTACCCTGCAATATTATGAATTTTCATCTTCCGCCAGAGCGTCATGCGGCTAACACCAAGATAATCGGCGGTATCTGTTCTATTTCCATTGTGCATCGACAGCGCCGTTACTAGCCGCTCCTTGTCTAAAGCCGGATTTAAAATGATCGCTTTTCCACCGGACTTATCATCGGCCTTTATTTCATTATCTTTCTGCGGAGTAAATTTATCCGGTAAAACATCCAGGCTAATATGAGTGCCATGAGACATCGCTAATACATAATCACAAACATTCTTTAGCTCTCTAATATTACCAGGCCATGAATAATCGTTAATCGCACGTAACACATCGTCATCGATCATGACGCCTTCGTCTGAAATTTCACCATGCCTTTCGGCATACCCCGCCCGCACAAATCGTTCAAATAATAGTACGGCATCTAAACCTCTATCTCTTAATGGTCGAAGTTCCAGCGGGATCACTTCAATTCGATATTGAAGATCAAGCCTGAACTCACCATTTGAAACAGCCTCTGAAAGTCGCGTGGATGATGCTGACAATAGCTGTACATCAAACTTCCTCGGCTTTGTATCGCCAACCGGAATATATTCTCGCTCTTGTAATACACGCAATAGTTTTGCCTGCAGTGACAATGGCAGTTCTGTCACCTCATCCAGAAATAGCGTACCACCATCCGCTGCTGCAAAGATCCCCTCCTGGTCTTTCACTGCACCAGTGAATGCCCCTTTTTTATGCCCAAAGAGCTGGGACTCCAATAACTGCTCACTCAGATTTGCGCAGTTTACGGCAACAAATGGCGCCTCTTTTCGTGCGCCCTCCTGATGAATTGCTCTTGCAAGAAGCTCTTTTCCGGTGCCTGTTTCACCACAAATAAATATCGATGTTTCATGCAGTGTCACACGCCATACTTTTTCAAATAGACTATGCATGAGTGGCGAGGAGGAGAGCATCCCATGAAACGCTTTTAATTCTGTATCGGCACTAGAATATTCAGCCGCTTGCGAAGCGACTGCTATTTTTTCTCGCTCAACCTCATCCGCATCTTTCACATCTGAAACAGCATTGCGAAGCAGGCTACAGAAATCCTCTTCTCCATTACCAATAGAGGCACCGACCTCAATACTCACCCCACCCGGTTTTCTATCATTTGAATAGCGCTCCATCGCGACAGATGCCACTCTTTCTTTTACGATACGAATACAATCATCACTCTCAATCCGACTAAGCAGCACTACAATTAAGTTTTCTTGGTAGAGGCAAACTGCATCTGTTTCTCTCATCAAACAGTCTAGATAAGCAGAAAAACCATTTACTACAGAATGACTCTCATCACCACCAACTCGAATTGCAATTAGCCCCACAGCCCATTTGTAGCGCTTCGCCATTGCTGCGATAAATTTATATTTCTCTTTAAGCGCAGTGCGATCACAAACACCACTAATGTACTCAATTGGTGCGGGCTTAATACTCCGTAAAAGAAGATTCGATGGGCACCTATTACGCGACACCAACAGACTATACGTAGTGTCTTTCGAATTAGACCCTTCAACTACCTTCATCGAAAAAGTTAAAAATATAATGTTATCTTTTAATCCCATGTCAACAGGAAGCTCAATCACCTGATCAAACCACTCATCCACCTGAGGTACTACAAAGCCAGTACTTTCAAATATTAACTGACAGAAATTACGACCAACCGCTTGATGCCCCTCCAGATTCAACGACAATAGGAATGACTCACACACTTCGCTGATGACACTATCACGTTCAACAACGGCATAGCCAAAGCCATTCTCTCCCATCACACGCTGCGCCATTCCGGCTTTGCTACGGACTTTATAGTGATCGTACGCGGCGCGAAGCTTACGCCTAATCCGCTCATATCCACTATGATCTTCATGAAGGCTTTCATCGAACTCTTCAATATCTTCATATTTGAATGAGTCCGTACAGAGCGTCATTCTTGCTACATCGGGATATTTTTGACTGACATCACTCAAGATACCGCGCAGTTTATTATCACGGATGCCTTGCGCAACCATCACGACACCAACGTCATATCTCTCTAGGCACTCAAATACAGAACGCCGATTTTCAGCACATACCAACTGATACCCATCACTCCGAACAAGCTGACAAAACTTTTGATCAACTATGCTTGCTTCATCTACAAAGACTACCGTATCCATAACAGACCTCTGTCCACTGCATATTCAGAAACCCCATTTCCAAATATATTATCTCTCTCTTTCCTCTACCGCCTTTACTCATCTTTTCGCTAATAAACTTTCAACCTTATCTACCAGGGTTATGTTTTCAAATGGTTTGGCCAATACATCGCTCGCGCCTGCCGCCATGTACCTATCATGTTCATCCCTCACGCTGCCGGATACCACCAATATTCCCAATTCATTAAATTCCGACATCCCGCGAATAAACGTCAACACCTCTACACCACTCATGCCAGGTAACATCATATCGAGTGTCATCACATCAGGCTTGAAGGTACCCAGCATTGCGCCCGCCTGAAACCCATCTACTGCGATCTTTGTTTCATAACCGGCTTGCTCAAGCAAAAACTCAATCGCGCACGCCATAATGTCATCGTCTTCAACAATCAGTACGCGTTTAGCTGCGACTCCCACTGCCTCAATATGTTTCAACTCATCTGGCACTGGCATTTTATTTTGCTTCAGAAACAACATGAAGTCAGCCATCTGCACCCGATTATCACCACGACCGGGTAGCTTATAGGCATTCAGGTGGCCGCGCTCGATCCAGCGAATCACCGTGCGAAAGCTGACGCCGCAATATTTTGCAACTTCACCCGTCGTCATCACCCGATTAATTTCCGCTATATCTGCCATAACTGAATTATATGACTATCCTGACACTAATGTCAAGCACGACATATCAATGGTTTTTTCATCACACACAAGTAATCCACCCCTCCTCAGGAAAAGTCCGCTTCAAAAATAACGCCAATCACTTTATGATGCACAAACAATTACTTACGAAGTCTGAACGCGCACATCAGGCAAGCATCACTGGAGATGAAATGAACTCAGCAATCGTTGTTATCGGTATTGGGGAGATGGGCAGCGTCTTTGCGTGCGGTTTTCTTCGCTGCGGGCACCCCGTCTACCCCATCACCCGTGGCGAAGATATTGCCACTGCAGCCAGCGCGATGCCTGAGCCCGAGCTGATTCTCGTTGCCCTCGCAGAGGGCGATTTGCAGCCGACGCTAGAACAGATTCCTCACGCGTGGCGCAATAAACTTACGTTGCTGCAAAATGAACTGCTGCCACGCGACTGGCAACAGCATCAACTTGAAAACCCAACGGTCATCTCGGTCTGGTTTGAAAAGAAGAAAGGGCAAGAGAGCAAAGTAATCATCCCATCACCAGTGTTTGGCCCGCATGCTAAATTAATTAGCGATGGATTGGAATCAATCGATATCGCCAGTAACATACTCAGCCATGAGGATGAACTACTTTATGAACTGGTACGAAAAAATGTTTACATCCTGACATCTAATATTGCTGGCATTGTAGCGGGCGGTAACGTCGGCGAGCTATGGGCAGACCATCGTGAATTTGCGAGTGCCGTTGCTAATGAGGTCATCGACATTCAGGAGTATCTCACCGGTAACAGCCTGCCGCGCACAAAACTGGTCAACGGCATGGTAGAGGCCTTTGATGGCGACAGAGCGCATGAATGCATGGGCCGTTCAGCCCCCGCCAGACTGGGACGCGCATTAGCCCTGGCCGCCGAGGCCGGGATCGACACACCAAAACTCAATGAGATTGCCGCAAAATAGGACTAGCCAAAGGAGATCGCAACTTAGAAGATACCCAGCCGTCCGTTATGAAATTGCAACACTGGCGGACACCTCTGGTCTAATATAATGCGAGAGATCGATGCGTTAGATACCTGCAAGCGAAACATCTGTTCAACTGGCAAACCAAGTGCATGACAGATCAAAACACGAATCACCCCAGCATGCGCCACTAGCAATAAATGCTCACCATGTTGCGCATCCGCTATACGCTGCCATGCGGCGCTAACACGTGCAGAAAAATCGGCCAATGCTTCTGCACCCTCAGGACGATATTTGATTGGGTCCTGATAAAATCGCTGTAGCTGTTGTGGATCAATCTCAGCAAGCTCGGCGCGCGTCTTGCCCTCCCACGAGCCAAAGCCAAGCTCTTTAAAATCCGCTTCAATTGCGAGTGGCAATTGCTGTGCGCCCGCCAACTCTTCGGCAAAGGCACAACAACGCACCAGCGGCGAAGTGACAACCGCATCCCACAGCGAGTACCCCGCCAGCGCATCGCGCATCTGCTGCCACCCTTTGTCACTCAGCGGGTCATCAATCTGCCCGCGGTAACGGCTACCCCCCAACGGCTCACCATGACGCATTAAATCAATCGTTATCACTGATATATTGTTTAACTCACCGAGTAGAGGTCATCTTGCAACATCGCGCGAAACATTGACCAGTCAAACGACGAGCCAGGGTCGGTCTTGCGCCCCGGAGCGACATCACAATGCCCCACGATATGCGCTGGTATGATGCGCGGATAGTGCCTCATCAATAGACAAACCAAGCCCGCCAGTATGCGGTACTGCGCCAGGTCATATGAAAGCGCATCAGTACCTTCAAGCTCAATCCCGATGGAGAAATCGTTGCAGCGTTCGCGCCCTTCAAAGCTCGATTCGCCCGCATGCCATGCACGCTTATCAAAGGGAACAAACTGAATCACCGAACCATCACGGCGAATTAACACATGCGCTGAAACACGCAGCTCACAGATTTCAACAAAAGAAGGATGCGCGGCGGGGTCGAGCTGGTTACAAAAAAGATCTTCAATCCACCCCTCGCCAAATTCACCCGGCGGCAGGCTAATACCATGAATCACGAGCAGATCAATCTCACTCCCCTGCGGACGCTCATCACAATTGGCCGATGGCCGATGGCCGGCTGTCGACAACCAACCGTTATCAATCATATTCAACATCATCTGCTCTTTTGTTACTTCGCGTGCCTAACCAGATAAGCCTGAATCAAATCACGCTCACCCTCACTCGGCATCTGCTGACCACTCGCTGACATATTGATCATCATGCGTTCAACCGCTCGCGGCCAGTCTGTGGCGGTGTGGGTATCGATCTCCGGCAAGCCATGGCACTGCGCACAATACTGCTTAAATAGCCCCGCACCCGCAGAGTCGGGTTCAGGTAGTACCACTTCAACCACCTCACCGCTGGTCGCCTGCATCATCTTTTTACCCGCCGTATTGAAGATCACCCCCGCCAGGATCACGATCACCGCCGCCGCAATTGCGAGATACTTCATAGATACTCAACCCCTAAAATCATCATCACTATTGATTAGGGAGCCTCTGATTAATGGCATCATATGTCATTGCGAGCGGAGCGCGGCAATCTCGGCACTATAAGAATCATTGAGTCAGGAGATTACTTCGTCGCTCCGCTCCTCGTAATGACAATTAATCAGAGGCTCCTTAGTTTAAATCAAATTCATTGTACTCAAGAAACGTAGGCGATGCATATTCCTGACAACTTAATGGCGAATCTTTGGCCAATAGTCCGCCACATCAAACTGCGGGCTATGGGTGGCATTATGACACTGCACACACATCGCCACCTTTGGCTTTTTCACATGTTCAACCGGCGTCTGCCCACCGGATGCAACATGTGTGCGCGCCGCACCGTGGCAAGACTCACACTGCACATGCATCAAGCCTGACGTAGACCCAGGGTCGATAAAGCCACCATCACGATTAAAACCAACGGTATGGCAGCCAATGCAGTTGGGGTCAAACGCCTTATTCACATCCATCAACGCATAAAAGGCATCACTATGGCGCGATTGAGTCCACGCCTTATGCTCCGTCTGATGACACACCTTGCACGCCTTTGCACCCGCAAAAGGGCTTTCGCCCGACTGCTGCGCCTTACGCAACGCCACGCTCTTTTTATAGGCGGCCTTCACTTCGGTATTATAGGCGTCGTACCACACGGCCATGCGCGGCGCATCTTTTACCTCGGGTGGCAGCGGCAGCACTTCATGATGCCACTGTGTGACCTGCCCCGTTTTATCGATCTCAAAGTCGAGTGATGCCAGCCGCATGCCGCGTGAACCGGGTTGTAATACCAGCATACCTTCGACCAACTTTGGATCAACGTACAGCTCATAATTAGATTCGATAATCAGGATCGAGACATCTGCCAGCGGCAACTGCTGCTGTGCATCCGCAAGGGACAAGGTTGTCGCCAGCAATGTCACCTCACCTTGCTTGCGTGCGTGCTGCAACCTTTCAGCAAGATGGGCCGTATCATCATTCGCTACCTGCGCATGCCCCCCCTGCATTGCTCCCTTCATTGCTCCGAGAGGAGCCAGCGCTGGATCAAGCCACTGGAAATAACGCAACGTCACATCACCCCGCTGCATCTGTTTTTCAGCCGCAAAGGCCTCGCCGTTCCAGTTGCTCGCCACCAGCGGTAGTTGATGCGGCTGCAGAAATGCCGCGCCAAAGGCGAGGTCTCGCCACTGCACCCCGACCGCATCGTACTTAAGCGCCACCAGCCCTTTAAGGATATAGTCACTGGTGAGGCGATCTTGTGGCAGGTCACTAATCAACAGACCGCCAGCAGAAACCAGAAAGAGGCCCGGGTTTGCCAGGCGCAGTTCATCAACCTTCTGAACCCGTCGCTTGATGCCTCCCTGATTACCAAACTCACTGCAGCCACACGGCTCCAGCTCGCCATCGAGATTGCCCGAGTAAACCAGCGTCGCCTGACGCGGCGCATCCTCTTCAGGAATCACAACGCAGCTAGCTAACAACATAGCGCATAACAGAAAACAGGCCCACTGCCATAATTCTTTCATCAACATCACTCGTTTTATCGATAAAGCCCTATTCTTACACAACCAGGGGATTCGGAATATTAAAAAAAGGGGTGCGCGGTGACACGCCTACAGATAATCGATAAACGCGTCCACAGGGCTGTAATGGGGTTTACTGTTCGGTAATCGAGAGTTCTATCAACTCTTCAATTTCCTGCCGATCTGGTTCTCTACCTTGCGCCCTAACGCAACTTCGATAGATCAATGTAATAAGCTGCGCCTTACGCTTTCCACTGCACTCAAGCCCCTTGGCATCAAATACCTCATCAATCGTCGTAATGACTTTGGTCAGAATCGCCTTATCAATCTCAGTCAAGCCATAATGCTCCGCATCTTCACCAATGCAAATCCCAGCGACTCGCACTGGCCCTCGACCCAGCACTAGGTAATCAAGCGACACACCACTTTTACGGGCGTAGTCCAGCACACGTTCCCACGGAATTTGCCCACGTGCCTTCCACGGCCCGACATGCTGCTTTTCCGCTCCCAGCGCAATGGCAACATCCGTGTCATAACGTAGCGACTCGGCCTGTTTGATGCGCTCAATGATCTCTTCGGCAAAATTTTTCACGTTCAATCCATCAAACCCTTGACTTAATATTCTTTTTGGAATATTAATATTCATTATCAAATACTAGTACTTCAATATCGAACAATAAAAGGATTATTATTCGACATGAAACAACCACCAAATCAAAAAGATAGTGACCGTTTTGAATTGTACGTCATTCAGTTGATGCGTTTCTATGATATTAGGCGCAGCCACATCGCCGTCCGCATCGAAGGCAACGGACATACGGTTAAACGTGCGCTTGATCCGCAGGACTCTCTCACTACATCACACGGCAATATTCTGCTGACACGAAAAACAATTGAGCAAATGCTCATGGAAAAAGGGTGGGATGGTGACCCGCTGGCGCTATGGGATGAATACGACAATATTTAACAAAAAGCCATTGCTGACACAACGCCAACACTGCAGCAATAAAAAGGAACCCTATATGACACACGACACCAGTCAGCACATCGAACACTTGATCTGGCATATCAACCTGCTATCTCGCAGCCTCCCTACGATACAACCCAATAGCGCGCAGGCCCACACACTCGTTGCGGGTGCTGAACGCAATCTCGTCATGGTATCCGAGATGTTAATCGCTGATATCACCTGCCTCGGCTGTGGCTGCACCAGTCACTCACAGTGCGCCACTAAAGATGGCTGGGGATGTTACTGGCTAACTGTCGATTATAATAAGAAGCAAGGGGTCTGTAGCAAGTGTTCTCAGGCACTACCAACTGGGCTTGAGAGTGACGCCAGATAGCCGTGACAAAGCGCGTCAGCAGCATTGACTATACGCAACCTGAATCAGGCCAAACCCAGCGTCGCCGAGCACCCCGCATCACTGGCTAATACAGCGGCAGCGCTGCCCAACAACACAGCAAAAAAAGGCCACATATTACACGCCATTGGGGTGTCATCACGAACAGATACCTTAATCGAAAGACAGGTTCAACCCTGAAGTGCATTGCCGTCATCGCACACAAGGCATGCTACACCTTCACCCTCTGCGGCATCTTGCCACACGACACCCCCGCTGCCACACGCTACAATGGCTAGCAGCAAATACCGCTCTAACCAACTGTTTAGTGATGTTTATACAGTCAGCCTCAACATCCGATGTCTCTATTGCACAGAACCTGAGGCGTCTCTTTATGCTCAGGAACGTCGTGATTCTCTGCTACCTGACGGTGGCGGCATTTACCTCGATCAAACTGCAGATGCATATTCCGCTGCTGCCACTGATCATTGTGATCTCAATTTACGGGGTGATTAACATCATTTCATGGCTAAGGCTGCGCCATCGCCCGGCCATTGCGATCAACACTTTTTTTCTGCAACTGCTAGTCGATGTAATCACGCTCACCGTCATCCTCTATTTTACCGGTGGCTCGACCAACCCCTTTGTCTCGCTACTGCTATTGCCGCTGGTCATTGTTGCCGCCACCGCGCCACGTCTTCACGCCTGGGGAATGGCTAGCATCACCATTGGCTGCTACACACTATTGATGTTTCTCTACGCCCCACTGCACGACATGGGCGCCCATCAAAGCGGCAGCTTTGGCCAGCACATCATCGGCATGTGGTTTAGCTTTCTACTCAGCGTCGGCCTGATTGTCTTTTTTGTAGTGGAGTTAGCAGATTCACTGCGTGAGCGTGAACAGACCATTACCAATGCGCGCGAAAAGGCACTGCGTGATGAGCACCTGGTATCACTCGGCACCTTCGCCGCAGGTGCCGCCCATGAACTCAGCACACCGCTGGCAACCATGGCGGTGATCACCAAAGAACTGCAAAATGATTTCGCTGAACAGCCAGAGATGACGGCTCAAACCAAAATGCTGCGCGAACAGATTGATCGCTGCAAACAGACATTGACCCAAATCTCCGCACGCGCCGGGCAATCACGTGCAAGAGGCAGCATCCAGCAAACGCTCGACAGCTACCTCAATGAGGTGTTGCAACAATGGCGCCTGATGCGCCCATCCGTCACCCTACAACCCCAGTGGACCGGACTCAGGCCCGCACCCAAAATTGTGGTCGACGATACACTGAGTCAGGCACTCACCAGCATTTTGAATAATGCCGCCGATGCATCACCACAACACATCGAAATTATTGGCGAGTGGAATCATGTGCAACTCCAACTCGAAATCAATGACCGTGGTGAAGGGCTCAGCGAAACGGTACAGGCATCGATTGGCAACGCTTTTTTTACCACTAAAAAAGAAGGCCAGGGGCTGGGGCTTTTTCTCGCCCACGCGGTGATCGAGCGCCTCGGCGGCTCGCTTTCAATCAATAACCGCGACGGTGGTGGCGCCAGCGTGAAAATCATACTGCCACTCAAACTGTTAATGGTACATGCATGAACACCCGCAATGAGAAAACTGATCACGAATCGCTCAACGACAGGCCATCACTGCTGCTGGTCGATGATGACGAAACCTTTTGCTACGTTTTAAGTAAGGCCCTTGGCAAACGTGCCTTTGATGTCACCATTGCCAACAATGTTGATGATGCGACTCAGCGGGCAGAAGAAAATCTGCCCGAGTTTGCAGTAATTGACCTCAATATGCCGGGGCCATCTGGACTGGTACTGGTCGAACGCCTTAAGGCACTCGATGCCCATACGCGCATCGTTGTTTTAACGGGCTATGCCAGTATCGCCACCGCAGTGGAGGCGATTAAACTGGGCGCCACACATTACCTTTCAAAACCCGCCGATGCCGATGATGTCGTCGCCGCATTTTATAAGGCAGAAGGAGACAGCAACACCCCCGTCACCAGCAAACCAATGTCAGTCAATCGCGTTGAGTGGGAACACATTCAAAAGGTACTCACCGACTGCAACGGCAACATCTCCGCCGCCGCACGCCAGCTCAACATGCATCGCCGCACGCTACAACGCAAGCTACAAAAACGACCAATGAAAAATTAAGCTAATATCGCGTTTAACAGCGTATGCTAACGTTTATTCTCCCTCGCAAAACATCGCTAACTTCCCTGCTCCTTCAAAATTAATCCACCTCAAAATGATACAGATCACAAACACGCTTTTTCTCTGAAAAAACCATTAATCACGACTGAAGTCGAATTGAAAAATGACGCTATAGATTTTAGACATGGGGCAATTACCTACACCAAGATTGAGTAGCAAGCCCCCCAAGCACGCCATACATTGCCATTGAGGTCTAAAATAGATGTGGAAAAAGATAAAGACATCCCTCTTTGATCCCGAGGAAAGCCCCTCCACCACAAAACCAGCTAATGATACGCCGCACTACCGCAGCGACCGATTTTTCTATCAATCATCACTCGTCAATCAAAATGGCAAAGGGAAAAAGGATGGCTGGTACTTTCTAGTCAGAGGCGGTGAATCCCACGGACCGTATATAAACAGAGATGCAGCACAAGAAGCCCTTGACGAAGTAATCGAAGGGTTTAAGGACGCGGGCTACACAGGAAGAGAATAAGTAAATGGTGCCGGAGAGGTGAGTCGAACACCCGACCTACTGATTACGAATCAGTTGCTCTACCAACTGAGCTACCCCGGCAATGTCTAAAAAATTAGCGGCTTGAGACAAGCTGGTCAGTATAAAATAAGGGGCCCTACGAAACAACTGTTTTCTTTTTAAAACCCAATAATACCCCTATCTTTCAATAGCATAGAGCGATTCATTGAGGCCTGACGTGCGTCCCAGCATCACATCAGCCAACAGCTGTGCTGAGCCTGGACCCAGCACCACACCATTACGAAAGTGCCCTGCATTCACATAGAGCCCTGAAACCTCCGGATGAGCCCCTATATAAGGCACGCCGTCAACACTGCCCGGGCGTAAACCAGCCCAGTGGCGCACCACTTCGATAGCCCCGAGTTCTGGCACCAGCTGTTCAGCCACCTGACGCAGTGCATTGGCAGCGGATTCGGTTGTCGACTTATCAAAACCGACATACTCCACCGTGCTACCCACTAATACATGACCATCTCGACGCGGGATCACGTAGTGTCCATCCTGCATCACAATCGTATGCAACAAACCCGGCGGTCCCTTGTAGAGCAACATCTGGCCTCGCACTGGCTCAACCTCAATCGAACAGCCCACACCTGCCAACAGATCACGACTCCAGGCACCACTGGCGATCACCACATTCTCGGCCTGATGGATACCGGTGGTTGTCTCAACACCAGTGATCCGGCCACCCTGCTGTTGCAGGCTGACCACTTCCGCCTGCTCCTCAAACACCACCCCTAGCAATTCTAGCGAGCGGCGTAGCGCGGCCAGCAGGCGGGGGTTACGGATCTGCGCCACCTCAGGCATCCACAATGCGGTACGCTGGAAACCCTGTATCGAGGGTTCACAACGCTGAATGTCATCATCTTCTAACCGTTCCAACACCACGTCATTACGTTGTGCCCACGCCACCGCCTCATCATGCCCAGCCACATCCAGCATCAACAGGCCACTCTGCTGCCATTCCGGCTCGATACCTGTCTGCTCAAACAGCGCTTCTGCGAGCGCCTGATAACCTGCCTGTCCTGATTGCGCCAACTGCGTGACCGCCGCAGGATAACGCCACGGATAAAGCGGTGAGAGGATGCCGCCACCCGCCCATGATGATTCCTGCCCTGCCTGTCCACGCTCAACAATGGTCACCTGCACGCCAGCCAACGCCAACTCGCGTGCGCTCAACATGCCAATCAGACCACCACCTACCACCACACAATCCTTCATTCAGCAAACTCCACCACTATTTCTAACGTATCAATCAATATCAAAACAGCCCCAGTCCCCTGCCAACACAGCGATAAAAAGACGACCAACAAGGCATCACTCCCAGCGAGTAAATATATCAGTTTATCTGCTTTCACGTGCCATGGCACATGCACTATTGTGATGACTCACACCAGCAACAGACAAGTGCAGGATTTTCACTACCGGGTATGTCAGTGATTCCAGCGGCACCACGTCAGAAGGTCAGCCATAAAAATAACCCGCGCTAATCAGTGCCGATTTTCACCGCTCACAAAGGTGGCATCCAGCGCAGCACATTGGTAATCTCTAGCTGTCGCGGTTTAACAGCAGGGTACAAAACGTCGTACCAGCGCCTATGATGTCTTTCAATGGGACACTGCCAAAACCGCTGCGGTAGATGATGCCACGG
The DNA here is from genome assembly GCA_002401765.2 of Thiotrichaceae bacterium. Lineage (GTDB taxonomy): Bacteria > Pseudomonadota > Gammaproteobacteria > SZUA-140 > SZUA-140 > SZUA-76. The sequence continues at coordinate 11,395 of NVTY02000040.1, read as the reverse complement.
ACGCGGCCTCCGCATGTTAACAATGCTAAAACAATGGCACTTGATATGACAGGGAAACAAAAAAAGAGTGGTTTTACCATGATAGAGGTACTCGTTACCTTAATCATTCTATCGATTGGCCTGCTGGGTCTGGCGGCACTTCAAGCCCGTAGCATGGTCAGTAACCACAACGCATACCTGCGCAGTCAGGCGATTCAATCTGCCTATGATATTGGTGATCGCATGCGCGCTAATATGGCTGGCGTCAATGCGGGTCACTACAATAATGTCAGCGGCGCGGCCGCCGACCCTGCCTGCATCACCGCTGGCTGCTCACCTGCTCAAATAGCCCGCTATGATGCCTTTCAGTGGAACAAGCTACTGAACCAACAGCTACCATCCGGCCAGGGCACGATCTCTGGAAACGGCTCTCATTTTGTTATTTCAGTGATGTGGAACGAAGCGCGTAATGAGGCCAGCGGTACTGGCTGCGACCCCTCAGATGCTAATGATCTACAATGTATCCAGGTTGACATGCGGCTATGAGTTTTTATCAGCCAACAAGGCCTCAACAGGGGCTAACACTGGTAGAGATTATGATAGCCATCACGATTAGCGCTATCCTGATGTCGGGCGTACTACAAATATTCGTCAGTAACAATCAGCACTACCGCACTCAGGAGGCGCTCTCTCGACTCCAGGAAAATGGGCGCTTTGCCGCACACCTGATCACGCAGGAGATTCGCATGGCCGACTTTTGGGGGTGTGCTGGGTCGACTACCAATATCACCGATCATCTCAACCTTCCACCAGTGGGAAGCTCCAACCCAGTGGCTCCGCTAGAAGGCGGCATCGCAGGCACCAATGACAACGGTCTGAATGACTCTGATACGATCACACTCCAGGGTGCCTCTGGTAGTGGCATTAGGGTCAACACTCACGATGTTATGCCGGCAATATTTTCTCTCTCAAGCATCAACCATTTTCTTGATAATGGCGACGTCGTACTGGTATCCGACTGTCAAAATGCAGATCTCTTTCAGGTCACCGACGCCAGCTCAGGCACCCATGCCAACATCACAGTCGCTACCGGTAGCGGTATACCAGGCAATGCCAGACAACCTGGAACATCATATGCCGATGGTACCGCAATGATGTTTAAAGTCCATAAAATCACCTACGCCATTAAGACTAGCGCCAGTAGCCAGCCCGCCTTGTACCGCCAGCATAACGGCAGCAATGTCGAAATGATCGAGGGCGTCGAAAACATGCAAATTCTATATGGCGAAGATACCGATAACAATAAAACCGCCAATCGCTATGTCGCTTCCGATACAGCAGGCCTGGTGATGAATAACGTTGTCAGTGTACGCCTCACCCTGACGCTACGAACCATTGAGGATAACGTCGCGGGTGTTACCGCCAATGGTGACCGCCGCATCCGCCGCACCTACACCACCACTATCACCATTCGTAATCGAGTATAAATCCCATCCCAATAATGAGGTATATCACCCTAAACAGACGCCAAAATGGCGCGGTTCTGATCGTCAGCTTGATGCTGCTGGCGATCATGTCTTTAATCGGTGTCACGGCAATGCGTACCACCATCATGCAAGAGAAGATGAGCGGAAATAGCCGCGACCTGATGCTCGCCTTCCAGGCGGCAGAAGCAGGGATAAAGGATGCTGAGGGTTACATCGAAAACACCCTGCTATCCCCCGTCGTCTTTGATGGCACTACCAATGGCTTATATGATGAAAACAGTAACCCGGATATCTATGCCGCAGCCACCTGGATCACTGCAGTTACCTACAGTGAAGGGAACTTCTCTAATGTTACGACGCAGCCTAAATACATCATTGAACTGGGCGGTCCAATGGGTTCCGCAACGACTGATATCAATGTCGCTGGTTATGGCGAATCTGCAGGCTCGGCCACCTTGACCACATTCCGTATCACCGCTCGTGGTACCGGTGGCACTGATAATGCCGTGATCCTGCTACAGTCTAACTACGCCCGTGCGTTCTAGAGAACGCCACACTGGCCTGGAGTAACAACATGAAAAAACAGTTATCATTACCAAGCATTAGCTACCTGATGCTGCCACTCTGGCTCTCTGGCTCACTGCACGCAGCGCCTGGCACTCTAGATCAAACTCCGCTCTATGTCGGTCCTGCAGTTGAACCCAACATCGTCATCCTCTCCGATGACTCAGGCAGTATGGGCTGGGAGATCATGTCTCTCGAGCACGGTAACGGAGATAGTTCATCCGCAACAATGGCATTCAACACCACAACATTAGTTACCGGCGCTGTAATCTACCAGGCACGATTTAACCCATCGGAGGACTGGAAGGGAGAACTGATCGCCACCAGGCTCAATGCCAATGGCACCATTGCGGCCACGCCAGAATGGAACTCTGGCACCCAATTAAACAATCAGGCTCATGCCAACCGACAGATCATCACATACAACCCAGGCACTGGAAATGGTATCCGCTTCAAAACCCTGACAGACCTTACCTCCGTGCAACAGAATGACCTGAACATGGGTCTTTCCGCTGCCGATACCAACGGCCAGGCACGGCTCGATTACCTGCGAGGAGATCGTTCCAATGAGTCGACTGGTCTGAATTTTCGTGAGCGCACTAATGTGCTCGGAGACATCATTCACTCAAATCCAGTATTTGTCGGCAAACCACAAATGAACTACCCCGATGCCCCCCCTTTTGGCGATGATCTCTATTCCGTTTTTAAAACCGCACAAATCAACCGCACCGGCATTGTCTACATTGGTGCCAACGATGGCATGCTGCACGGTTTCCATGAAGATACCGGCAATGAAGTATTCGCCTACATCCCCAATGCACTCTTCTCTAACGCGACCGGAAAGGGATTGCACTATTTGACCGATCCGGGTTACACCCATCGGTATTATGTCGACCTCAGCCCGACCATCGCAGATGTCCACTTCAATTCAGCATGGAGGACTGTACTGGTCGGCGGACTCAGGGCTGGCGGACGTGGGCTATTTGCACTCGATATCACCCATCCCACCACCCTCACCAATGCCGAAAACAATGCCGCCAGCATTGTTTTATGGGAATTCACCAGTGCCGACGATGACGACCTCGGTTACACCATGAGCAAGCCCACCATTGCCATGATGGAAAATAACCAGTGGGGAGTGGTCTTTGGCAATGGTTACAATGGCAGTGGCGATGGCGAGGCTAAACTGTTCATCCTGAATCTTGAGGATGGTCTAGATGGCTCATGGGCCTCTAATGGCGACTATCAAAAGATCACGACAGGCATTGGTACTCGCGACACGCCCAACGGACTATCGACACCTCAACTTGTCGATACTGATGGTAACGGCAAGGTAGACCGCGCCTACGCCGGCGACCTCAGGGGGAACCTGTGGGCATTCGATCTGAGCGGCAATCGTCATAACTGGAAGGTTGCATACAGCACCACAGGCCCCACCGCTCCCAAACCGCTCTTTACGGCAACCGATGCTGACGACAACCCACAACCCATCACCTCCAAGCCCGTTATTGCCAAACAACGACAGGCCGTTACGGGTGGCGTGAACCTGATGGTCTTTTTGGGTACCGGGCAATATCTCATCAACGATGATAAAACCAGCACCAGCCGCCAGTCCTTCTATGGCATTTGGGATGCCGATGTGAAAGCGCTAACCCGCAGCCATCTGGTAGCACAAACGTTTACCACAGATGACACCGCCACTGGTCGCGTGCTAACTAACAATGCAATCACCTACAGTAGCAGTAACGTACATGGCTGGTACATCGACCTACCAACCCGCGGTGAACGCATGGTGGTCAACCCCAAAATACGTGGCTCGCATGTCTTCTTCAATACTCTCATACCCGGCACCGAGCTCCGTGTGCCACAGAGCTACGGCTGGCTGATGGTCGCTAAGCAGGAAAATGGCGGTAAACCTGATATGGCCATATTTGATGTGAATAATGATGGTGTCATCAATGCCAGCGATGACATTGGCGGCCATAACGCCTCTGGCGTTGCGCCAGGCGGAATCCCTGCTGCCCAAACGTTTTTTGCAGACAATATGTATACATCAGACGACGAAGGCAACATTGATATCCGTAAAATTAGCATAGGCGATGGCGGCAGCGGCGGACGCCTTTCTTGGCTGGAAATCACCCAACAGTAACCCAAAGCCTTGTCCAATATGCAATGAGTCTCAAAATAGCCCCTAATTGCTGATAATCACTTGATGAGAGCAATTATGAGAATTAGGAACCTAAATACCATCGCATTACTGGATACGTTTCTACCGGATAACCAACACGCCGCTTTTTCTGTATGGGGGAATAAAGCGGAGCGCTACCACTTTATTCGCAAAACACGGGTCAAATTTAGCTATAAACCCAGCCTAAAAAAGAGAAAAGTACTGTCATTCGCTACCTGATAAAAATGACAGCATATTCACCCCAACAGCTTACCTGACTCATTAAACAGTACACTAAAACTGGCAAGATAAACGGGGCACCTTGCCGTAGTAATAGGTTCACAAAAAATACACAGATCACGCATTGTTCTGCTGGCAAAAACCGATGAACGTCATGATACGCCTGTGGGCATGCCATCAAAAAGCTCTGTGAGCACGCTCATGATCTATTCGGTGATAAAGCCTACCAAAAGTAAAAATGCCTCTGTTGTCAGGCAAATATTTGGGTATACACATATCCCGCAAAAGTGGGCGCCCGCAATTGTCACCGCCGCGGTGAGGGCCGAGGATTTTTCAGATGAATCCTTTGCACGGTACTTTATCTCAAAGCTGGATGTGGAGGATGAGCACTGGCGAAAGATTTTACAGCAGGCCAAGATGGCGCATCCATTCATCCCAGTACGCATGAATGCCTCCAGGCGATTGCCAAGTTGCTGGTCAGGGGTGCGATCAAGGTCTATACCATTGGCCATTTGAGTGGCGCGGAGCGACAGGTCAATTACCCCGCGATGACCACACAGCAGCGTGAGCAGTATTGTTTTATGCCCGTGTCTGCAGTGTTAACTGGCGATGTGCATGACACCAAGCAATTTCAGCGAGACCCAAAGCAGGCGCGTGACTTTATCGAGCAGCTTAACTTAACGGATGCGCAACTTGAGGATGTGCTGAAGCCACTGGGGTTAGCAACCGGCGCAGACAGCGCAGCCCTAGCGCAAGCGATCGCCAGTGATCAGGTGGTGGTGGCGCGGGCACCGGTAAGCCGACTCAAGCCCCCTGCCGCAGATGCAGAGCAGGCACTTGATAGTGGGCCAACCGCGGAGATGACCGCAAAACCTGTTTCGTTGGGGCCGCATGAGACGGGAGGTGTAGCAGCCGCTGTTGCTGCCAAGAAGAGCAAGGCAGAGGAAAAACCATTGTGCTCACTGCAAAGCGCCATTATCCAATGCTCCCATGGGCGTCGGGTTCAAATCACCAAAGAGACCCGCGTGACGCCGAGTTTGTCTGTGATCTCAACCGAAACCAAAGCCGAAGGCCTTGAGCGCATCAGCGCTGAGATTAAGGCCGATGAGCTATGTGCCTCTCATCAGCGTGGCGCATTCAAAATATCAAAAGAACACAGCTTAAAATCAACGTCGGCCACTGGAATCGCACCAACTTTTTTGAGCGACTCTGGCTACCCCGTGTTAAACCAAATATCTATCACATCGGTATCAAAGAAACCTGTGAAGCAGCGGACATCACAACCCAAAAGGTTGAAATACTTGTCTACCCAGATATGAAATGGCACCTGAGCACGAGCATCAATTTTGGCAAGCTCGACTTTGTGCCGGGTAAAGCAGAAGTGAAATACAGCGCGCTGGCGATTGATGGCAATGTAACACTTACTGTAACTATTCAGCTCCCTCCACTAAAAAACACTTGACAATGTTTTTCGGGAAAATATCTCTATGCGAGCAAATACGAAAGAACATTGAAATGCCTCTCTATTCATAGCGCTAAAGGCATCACGTTTGAATAGAACGACAATCACAACCCGGGGCGCTCCATAAAAAGATCTCACCTCAGCAGCGCCCTCAGGGGCAAAAATAGCCCACCCAAAACACATGAGATAATAGCCTCTACTTTGTCACTCATTGGTAGCATGTTTTGATCTTGAAAGACGTTGACGTAGAGACCACTATCAAGAAAGTGAAAGAACTTCTCGCGCAAGTAACAACTAAGAACACTAAGGGGTCAAGTCTTGACTTAGCATATTAAATTCACTAATCACTATCATTTCTTCAGAGGAAAAGGAGGCGGTGACAAATGAGAATGGCTATGATTTGTCATCGACCCCTTTAATTGGCATGTGACAATCTTAAGTCTGTGCGAGCTAAAATTACTGATTCGGCAACATTGGAATAAATAGCCGCTAGATTCAGAGGCTTTTTTTTTGGCCAACAATGCTATCAATGATTGCATCTTTAACTATAAATGCTATCATTGATAGCATTGTAATTATAGATGAGACGCGAATATGGCTAGACTATTGGTTAGGGATCTAGAACCAGAGGTTGTGCAAGCGTTAAAGCGTCGCGCAGCCAAGCATGGCCAAAGCGCAGAGGCCGAGCATCGAGAAATCCTAAGGCAAGCCCTTCTAGGGCCAAAAAAGAAATCATTCGCGCAAGTCCTAGCGGGAATGCCAAATGTTGGCCTGGATAGCGACTTTGATCGTACTGATGATTCTGAGGGAAACGATGTATTTAATTGATACAAACGTACTCAGCGAAGTCCGAAAGAAAAAAAGCGTTAATAAAGGTGTTCTGAAGTTCTTTGAGTTAGCAGTTAAAGAAGAAAATAAGCTTTACCTGTCTGTAATCACAATTGGTGAGCTTCGGCGTGGGGTAGAGTTAATACGCCACCGTGGAGATACACACCAAGCGAACCAGCTAGAAAAATGGCTTGGAATTATTCTTTCAGAATATAGTGACTATATTTTGGAGTTAGATGAAGATATAGCTCAACTATGGGGAAAACTCAGATCGCCGCATCATGAACATGCCATAGACAAACAAATAGCCGCAACTGCAATGATACATGGGTTAACCGTGGTGACGCGTAACACGAAAGACTTCTTAAAAACAGGTACGAAGGTACTAAACCCATTCGACTAACATTGGAATAAATGAGAGGAGAGATAGGATTCTCTTTAGACTGGATCCCGTTTAAAAGCACAACGGGATGACGGGGCTAAAAACCATAGTTGACCGAAAGCGCATTGCTAAAAACATCAAGCGAACGAAACTCAGAATGCACAAGCAGTGTGGCGATGGGTGGTAAGGATTAAATCGAGCTGATTAAAAAGCAGCCCGGTTCAAAAGTGCAGGCAAGGAAAGTGGTACCCGCTGGAGAGGGGTATGCGATTCAAGAAGAGCTTACCTAGACAGCCATGATAAGCTATCCCAATCATGGTGGCAGTAAGTTTCGGGTTTATTAAGCGATACCTGTTTTTATAACGATGGGTGTTTTGTTTATCGTTAATAAGATAATTAGAGTTGATCCACGGTGTTGAGAAAACAAAGAGAGATAGGATTCTCTTTAGACTGGATCCCGTTTAAAAGCACAACGGGATGACGGGGCCAAAAACCATAGTGGACCGAAAGAGAGCTAGCTTACCTAGACTAAGCTTACCTAGACAGCCACGATATGTTATCTCAATCATGGCGGCAGTAAGTTACTGGTTTATTAAGCGATACTTGTTTTTCTAACGATGGATATCTCGTTTGTTGTGCTGGCCTGGTTAATTGACAGTCCCCATATAGACCACTATACTGGTCTATATGATATTAGGAGTATTGTCATGTTAGAAAAAATAGGTTCTTACGACGCCAAAACTAAACTTCCAGAAATATTACGCCGAGTTGAGGCGGGTGAAGCTTTCACTATTACCAACCGTGGTAAGCCAGTGGCTGATCTTATTCCAAGCCGTTCGGGTCACCGTCTAAAGACCGAAGCCGCGATCACGAACATATTAAAAGCCAAAAAACATAAAACATCAGATGTTGAGCTTAACGAATTAAAGGAAAGTGGTCGTAAATGACTGACTTTGTGTTGGATAATTCTGTGGCGATGCGTTGGTTGTTGGCAAGTGAGAAGTCTACAGATCAAAAGTACGCAGAAAACGTGTTAAAAAGTTTTATTGATACAGATGCGTTGGTACCTAATCTATGGCATCTGGAGGCCGCAAATGTGTTGATAGGAGCCGAAAAGCGATTGGAGGTCAGCACCGGAGACATTGAACGCTTTATTTCCCAGTTAGAAAATCTACCGATACAGGTGGACTCACTGACATCACAGCAGGCATTTAGCAGAACGTTGGCCTTGGCACGAGCCTATCAGCTGAGTAGTTATGATGCCGCGTATCTTGAAATAGCAGTACGCGAAGGACTGCCATTAGCCACGCTAGATAAAAACCTGCTGAAAGCCGCAAAAAAGGCTGATATACCTATTTACTTAAAGGATTGATTATCGATAGTCATTGGGGCAGATTTTGCTGACCATATTCGGGGGCACAATACTCATATCCTAAAAGGCATGCTCAAAAAGGAACTTTTGAAGGTGGAATCTCGCACAGAGCCGTAAGCTTCTTTGTGATGTAGATAGAAGTTGGTTGTGTGAAGTATAATTTCAACCATTCAAATGAAGTTGAGATGGTGCGAGTACGGAATTGCATGATTGAGTTGCAGATAGAGGTGGTCTGGTGACAGACATGGATGAATTCAATGCTCAGGGCGCGATATTTTATTATCAAACCAGATGGAGGGCGAATTCGGCTAGAGTGGCGATTCGAAGGTGATACCCAATGGCTAAGTCCAGTGCAGCTGACGGCGAGTGTTTCCGGAGATGTAGTACTCAACGCTCTCCTACAATAACCAAACCTTTCGATATTTAGAAATAATGATTTAAGGTGGAGCTAAGGGATGTGGAATGGCAACACTATTTCGTACCTAGATTCTTTTCAATTTCCTTCACCTGATCAATCCTCACTTGCTCAAATTTCACGGGTGATAAATACTTATTAAAGCTGTGGGGCCGATCATGATTGTAGTGCCCAATAAATCCATCAACTAACCATTTCATTTCAAGCATCTCAATCAATCGAGAATGCTGATAAATTGTTTCGACCTTGAGCGTTTTAAAAAAGCTTTCAATTACTGCATTATCCCAACAGTTCCCTCGTCGACTCATGCTTTGCTTTAAGCCCCATGCGGCCAGTAATTTTCGATAATCATTACTGATAAACTGACTACCTTGATCAGTATGCACCATGAGCCCCCTAGGTGGCTTACGGCTCCACAATGCGCGCTGTAAAGCTAACTCGGTTAATTCAGAGCGCATATGGGGGGCAGTTGCGAACCCAACTACCCGTCGCGAATAAAGATCGACATATACTGCCAGGTAAAGCTTTCCTTGCCGCGTCTTAATTTCAGTAATATCACCTACCCAGACTTGATTCGGATAACTCACTTCGAAGTGCCTATTTAAAATATTCGGCATAATTCGAGGATCATTAACTGCTGCAGTGCTTTGTTTTTTAAACTTTTTCTGTGTTTTCACTTCTAGTCCAAGGGTTGCCAATATCTTGCCTATTTTACGACGACTGATTTGCTCGTCATTTTTATGTAAAAGATGGCCCTTTATTCCTCGTGTCCCAGCATTTTCTTTTAAATCAAAAAAGGCTTTTTCAATTAACTGATAATCCTCATGTGCGGATTTCTCCTTTTGTAAGTGATCAATTTGAGTCCAGCTAAAGTAACTGCTCTTTTTTACTGACAGCACACGACACATGGGCTGTAGATCAAAAATATCGAGATTTGATGCTATCCACGCGTATTTTATTTCTCGAGACTGGCAAAATACGCTGTGGCTTTTTTTAAGATATCACGCTCTTGGCTGGCTTTTTTAAGCTCTGCTTTCAAACGTGTTATTTCCTGTTCAGGTGTCTCATTATTGAGTTGAATTTTCGCTATATCATGCTCTTCTTTATAGCTACGAATCCAGCTATACACTGCGGAATCAGGAATGTCGCGTTCTCGGGCAACTTGTGCCGCTGATTTATTGCCAATTAAAACCGCATCAATGACGTCTTTCTTTAATTGTGGATCGTATTTTCTGTTGGCCATGTTTTATCCTCTTCTAGGTGATATGATAATTCATCATCTAGGTACGGGATAGTGTAGCCACTCCAATGAGCAATATTAAGCTTTTTCACGATCAACAAATCCGCAGTGAATGGAATGCTGAGCAGGAGCAGTGGTATTTCAGTGTTATCGATATTATCCAGGCGTTGACCGGTAATGAGCGGCCTCGCAAATACTGGAGTGATCTGAAAAAGAAGCTGATAAACGAGGGCAGTGAAGTGTCCGATAAAATCGGACAGTTGAAAATGCAGGCCCCGGATGGCAAATTCCGCCTCACTGATGTGGCCACTACGGAAACCCTGCTGCGCCTGATACAGTCTATCCCTTCACCTCAAGCTGAGCCTTTCAAGCGGTGGCTAGCGCAGGTGGGCTATGAGCGTCTGGAGGAAAATGAAGACCCGGAATTGACTATTGACCGAGCGCTGACGACCTATCTGGCCAAGGGTTATTCAAAAGAGTGGATTAATCAGCGTCTTCAGAGTATTGAGGTACGCAAGGAATTGACCGATGAATGGGAAGCGCGAGGTGTAAAAAAAGGGCAGGAGTTCGCTATCTTAACTAATGAAATTACTCGCGCCTGGAGTGGTTTATCAACAAAAGAATACAAACAACACAAGAACCTGAAAAAAGAAAACTTGCGGGATAACATGACTAACTTGGAGTTGGTGTTGAACATGTTGGCGGAGGCAACTACCTCTGAAATATCGAAAGGGAAAAAACCAGAGACTCTCGACCAGAATAAGGTCGTTGCTCAGCAAGGTGGAGAGGTGGCAGGCAGCGCTCGCAAAGACATTGAAGCCAAAACAGGGAAGAAGGTTGTCACTAGCAAAAATGCGAAACAGTTGGGCCGGACTAACAAGCTAGAGCCTCGAGATTAATTGATATTCGCTTGCTTTTCCGAGGGAGTATCGCCAGCAGAAATCTCAATGATGGACTCAGATGATCAATCCATCAATGATTGCTCTTTGATGGATTGAAAAGTTTAGGCCTGAAGATTCAAACCGCGAACTGTAACTCAGCAAGTTGTTTATGCAGCTTCCCTAGACAGCCACGATAAGTGATTTCAATCATGGTAGCAGTAAGTTACTGATTTATTAGGCTATACCTGCCTTTCTAACGATGGATATCTCGTTTGTCGGTTTGTAGTTATGATGCCGCGTATCTTGAAATAGCAGTACGCGAAGGACTGCCATTAGCCACGCTAGATAAAAACCTGCTGAAAGCCGCAAAAAAGGCTG
>NVTY02000039.1 GCA_002401765.2 Thiotrichaceae bacterium | reverse complement strand
GGGCTCAACGACCATTTTACCCGCCTCATCTTCGCACTCAACGGCGAGTCTTAACAGCGTCCTGGCAACTCGCCCATACACGTCAAGCAACGCAAGATTTTTAACATTATCAGTCAACGCGCGTATACGTTGCGTCAGGTTTTTGATCACCTGCAATGCAATCGCAGGATGGTGCGCCAAAACCTTTTGAAAAGCGGTTTTTGAGATCACACAAAACTGTGAGCTTTCAACCGTCATCACGGATGCCGAGCGTGGTAGATCATCTAACAGCGCTAGCTCACCAAAATATTCGCCCGTGCTCTGCGTATTCAGAATCACTTCTCGCCCCTTTTCACTGGTGAGAAACACCGTCACTCGGCCGCTCAGAATCAGAAACAGAGAATCAGAGTCATCCCCCTCATGAATCACGATGGTATTTCGAGGAAAGCCCTTCACCTTCGCCCCCTCGTAAATAACAGCCAATTCGTGCTCTTCCAATCCAGCAAACAGCGGGATATTTGCCAACTGACGATCCATCAAGCCTCCATCAAACCAGTAAAACCTTGGTTATTATAGTTGTTTATTCATTAATTATAACACGCACCCATTATCTAGTTTTATAAAGACCGCAATAACTTCTCCTTCACCCGCCCCTCACAAACATGTATGCTTTTGAAGCGTATAATAAAAAACACAATCCCACCACCAACACATTAGCAACAAAGCATGGGTCTAATTAATACCAACAGCGCCGCTAAACAGCGCTTAACACAAGTGGCATCGCTTAATACCAAGCACATCCCCGACGGTAAGGAGTATTCATTGCAACATCAGTCAAAATGGCTAATTGTGGGTATATTAGGCGGACTGCTTGGCGCGCTGCTCGGTCTCAGCACATGGGCTCTCAAGTTAGAAGAAAACACCGGGCTCGAGTCGCTCTTTCATCAACGCGGTGCCATCCCCCCACCCAAAGAAATTGCGATCATCGCACTCGACAAGCGTTCTGCGGACCAGCTGGAACTAGCCAACGAATCCACCTTATGGCCACGACAACTGCATGCCGACCTCGTCACCAAACTCGCGGCAGCGGGGGCCAAGAGCATTACCTATGACATGCTGTTTAAAACACCTGGAGACCCGCTACAGGACCAGGCTTTTGCCAATGCCATCCAGTCAGCCAACAATGTCATTCTATTTGAATTCATGAAAAAAGAGCTGGCCACTAACAGCGCCAGCCCGGATCTAACCACCACCATTCGCCGCCGTATTCAACCCATTCCATTGCTAGTGGACAGTGCAGCGGCACTCGCGCCCTTTCCACTGCCCAAGGTACCCCTCAAGGTGAGCCAGTTCTGGAGCTTTGCCCCCGATGCTGGCGATGCGGCCACACTGCCCATCGCGACACTGCAACTTTACACCCTCGATGCCTACGATGATTTTCTCCTGTTGCTGCAACAGCTCGCACCACAGCATATCGCCACACTGCCAAGCACCAAACAAGAACTGCTCGAACAGCAGCAGCTCACCGCACTCATCCAACAGCTAAAACGCCTCTTTGCAGACCAGCCGACACTACTAAAAAAATTAACGACAGCCACCAAAAGTGCAAAAAATACCTCCCCAAACAGGGATAAGCTACTCGCCCTGTTGCGTATCTATGACGAACGCCATAGCCACTACCTCAACTACTATGGGCCACCTCGGACCATCACTACCATCCCGTTCTATCAGATCATTCAAAGTGATAGCAGCCCCGAATTCCGCGCACAGCTTGCCAACTTAAAAGATATGATGATCTTTGTCGGCTACTCGGCAGAGCTACAATGGGAACAGAAAGATGGTTTTTACAGCGTCTATTCTCGTGAGGATGGCCTCGATATCAGCGGCGTTGAAATCGCCGCTACCGCTACCGCCAATCTACTCCAGGGGCGCAGCATTCAATCACTATCACCAACCACTCACTTCACTATATTGCTGCTGTGGGGCGCGCTCATAGGTATACTCGCGATCCGCCTAAGCGCCATTCGCGCTACCCTGGCAGTATTACTACTGAGTGGCGGATACTTTTTCCTGAGTCTAACTTTGTTTAGCAATGCCAACCTGTGGCTGCCATTATTCATCCCACTGCTAATACAAATGCCATTGATTCTTTTTGCTGGCATCATTTGGAAACACCTCGACACGGTGCGTGAACGCCGCAACATGCATGATGCCTTCAGCAATTATCTACCCAAACAGGAAATCGAGCGTTTAACCAAAAACAACACACCGCTCGCCCCCGGCGGCGAACTGCGCTATGCCACCTGCCTGTTCACCGATGCCGCACAGTACACCCAACTGTCCGAACAAATGCCTCCCGCTGAACTGGGCGCACTCATGAACCGCTATTACACCACTATCTTTGCCCCGGTCCATCACCACCAGGGTGATATCTCAGATGTCGTCGGTGATGCCGCCATGGCACTGTGGCCAAGCAACAAACCCTCCTCAACATTGCGCCATGCAGCATGTTGTGCAGCAATAGACATAATCGATGCTGTTGAGCACTTTAATCTCGAAAACCCAGCTCACCAACTTCCCACGCGTATCGGCATGCATTGCGGTGAGATTTTACTCGGCAACGTCGGTGCCGTCGGCCGCTTTGAATACCGTGCCACGGGTGATGTCGTCAACACCACGTCCAGGATTGAAGGCATGAACAAACTGTTTAAGACCCGCCTACTCGTGAGCGACGAGGTGCTGAGTGGGCTAAATGATTTCCAAACACGCCCTATTGGCACCTTTATTCTGGCAGGAAAATCACGCCCAATCACCCTGCATGAAATGACCTCGCTACGCAGCAGTGCCAGCGCCACACAACAACAGCTCTGCACACAATTTTCAGCGGCGCTCACACTGTTCAAAAGTGGCCATTGGCACGCAGCGCAGAAGGCGTTCAGCACCCTCATCACCACTCATCAGGATCACGCCTCACACTATTATCACCAGCGCTGCCAGGAGTATCAAAACACCCCACCACCCGTCCCATGGAACGGCACCATCAATATCACTCAAAAATAATCGACAGCCCTGTCCCTGCGAGCAATGGCATTATTGATCTCAGCCCTGAAAAACAGATTAATACCCGGATAATAAACCACTCAAAAAGCATGCTCATCTCAACCGGATAACCTATAATACAAGCTCGGTTTCCGCTCGCAATGGTGAACGAAAATGCTCGCGCGTAGTCCGCTCAAACACCCAAAAAACCTGTTTTGATGCTGATTAATAGTGGCGCATAACGGTTTCGTGGTACTGTTTCGGGCATGTCAGCCCTGTTTGATTCTGCTTAATCTCATCGTAAGGAACAGCGCCATGCCAACACTGTATATCACTGATAAGTTTCAAACATTACCTGATTTCGTCGCCCAACATTGCTCTGAAGCGCCCGCCACACAGCAAGCGTCCATCTGCAAGATTTTGGCAAAATACAACGGGCACTATCCCAACCGCCCCCTGTTTGCCAATGAATGCCTGATGATTCCCGATGACCTGGAACAACAACTCAAACGCAGCACACCCGCCGTCAACGGCACCGAGCCACGGTTCACCCCGCAAGAATCCCAGGTATTGAGTAAGCTGCTACAACGGTACAATGGCGATGAAATTCTGGCCCTAAGCAACATGGTAGATACCTTGCCGCAAAATGAAGATACCCTCAAAGCCTTTGCCGGAGGGCTACTGGGGGCTTCCAGAGTGCGGGGTAAGGGCTACATTCAGGCCTTGCAAGTGTACAACGACAGCCTGGTGGAATGGAAAAATGCCACCAAGCAACAGCGCAACAAAATCAAAATTAACAAAGTGCAACCGGCCCACGAAAAACTCAGCAAAGCCTACAAAAGTGAAGTCAGCAGCATGGCGCAGAGCAGCGCCGCCCTGAAAAGCTCAAAGCGAGGCATGCGCGTGCTACGCAGCCGTCAACGCAGCATTGATCTCACCAATATCGAAGATGTCCAACGCCTGAAACGTTTCCTGAAAATCGCCAGCGTCACTGCCCTTGGGGCCATTGTGATTGATACCGCACTGGCTGGGCAGAAAGTGAACAATGCGCGTGATGCGGGTGAGAATGCGGATAAAGTGGCGTATGAAGAGTATGGGGCGTTGATTGTGGGTATTGCAGCAGCAGGTTTAGCAACCGCTGGCATCGTTGCTTTTATTGGTCCAGGACTGATCTTTCTTACCGTGGCGGGTGGTGTTAGCGCGTTATTAGGTGCAGAAGGTGGCCGTGAGCTTGGCAAATGGCTCTACAAGCAGATATCAACCTACGAGGCGGCGATGCCTTCTGAACGGAAAAAACAACTCCTGTCAGAAATGCAATGAGCCCGTTGTAAACGCAACGGTAATCATCAAACATGGGGATTTCGCTCGAAACTAAAGAATGGCTTGCGTCGCTATTTGCACTTGGCCTTGGTATTGCCTGTTTAGGATTCTTTATTTTGATCCCTTTTCTGTATTTTCGGTTAACACGAAAATATGACGCAATGTTCCCTGAATATCATCGCATCGTACCATTACCTTCGGTTATGGGAGCTGTGGCCAGAACGGGTTTATATGCTTATTTCATCGTTTTTAGAAATCTCCACAAAGACAAGCGTCATAAAATTACGTATGAAGTGACCAATAATTACGATTTTCGAGGCAACGCTTTACGGATGGACATTGTTTTGAGTTATTTATATGTTTTTATTGCTTTTTTGTTTATAGCGAGTTTGATTGCTTTACTTTTTTTCACCAAAGTACTCGGCGTCAACTTATGAGTATCGATCTGACTGACTCAATAAATCAATTCCTGATTCCTGCGTAAGAACAAAGCACAGCGCAACAAAATCAAAATTAACAAAGTGCAACCGTCCCACAAAAAACTCAGTAAAGTCTACAAAAGCGAAATCAGAAGCATGTCACACAGCAGCGCCGCCCTGAGAAGCCCCAAGTGGGGCATGCGCGGGCTGCGCAGCCGTCAACGCAGCATTGATCTCACCAATCTCGCAGATACTCAACGCCTGAAACGTTTTCTGAAAATCGCCAAAATCAGTGCCCTTGGGGCCATTGTGATTGATACCGCACTGGCAGGAGAGAAAGTGAAAAATGCCCGTGATGCGGGTGAGAATGCGGAGAAAGTGGCGTATGAGGAATATGGGGCGTTGGTGGTTGGAATATTGGGCGTGGGCTTTGCTACCGCATTTCTTGGCCCAGGATTAATCATTCTTACTGTGGCCGGGGGCATTGGCGCGTTGGTAGGCGCAGAACTTGGTCGTGAAATTGGTAAGCAGCTATATGATCAAATCTCAGCCTATGAGGCGGCTATTCCATCTCAAAGGAAAAAGCAATTATTGTCTGATGCTGCCTTGAGCGCACTATAAACTTAAAAATAATGAATAAGTGATTAGATATGGCATTGTCATTAGAAATGAAAGCGCTGTTGGGAGATTTACTTGTTTTTGGAGGGGGAATTGGTGGGTTAGTGGGCATGATTTTACTTCCTGTTATGTACTTTCGATTGACACGGAAATATGACCCTATGTTTCCCGATCATGCCAATCTTACCGATGGCATCGGGATTCAAGGGGAGATTAACCGAGCCGGACGCTACATGTGGTGTATTATTCGCAGGAACCTTAGTCAGCGCAATGAGCGTATCCGTAACATAACGGGAGGGTATGATTTCCGTGGCAATGCGTCATTGTTCGATATCATTTTATGCTATTCAACGCTTTTTTTTGGCTCAGTTATGTTAGTCAGTGCAGTGACATTTTTTATTTTCACAAAAATCCTAGGCATCGACTTATGAGTATCAACCCGCCTGGTTCAACGATACTCAACGTCTGAAACGTTTCCTGAAAATCGCCAAAATCAGTGCCCTTGGGGCCATTGTGATTGATACCGCATTGGCAGGACAGAAAGTGCAAAATGCTCGTGATGCGGGTGAGAATGCGGAGAAAGTGGCGTATGAAGAGTATGGGGCGTTGATTGGGGGTATTGCAGCAGCAGGTTTTTTTACTGTTTTTTTTGGCCCAGGATTAATTATTCTTACGGTGGTCGGTGGAGTGAGTGCATTGGCAGGAGCAAAATTCGGTCGTGATTTTGGCAAATCACTCTATGAACAGATATCTGCCTATGAGTCAGTAATGCCTCCAGAACGAAAAACCAAGCTCTTGTCTGAAAGTGCGCTAAGTACACTCTAAAATCTAGTAAGAAAGGGGGAACGTCTGATATGAAAGAATTCCTGACAGTTTTACTGATTGGCGGTGGTATTTGTGGATTGATAGGCATAATTCTGCTGCCTGTTATGTACTTTCGACTAACACGGAAATATGACCCTATGTTTCCCGATCACGCAAATCTTACTGATGGCATCTGGATACAAGGAGAGATTAACCGGTCCGGACGCTATATGTGGTGCATTATTCGCAAGAGTTTTAGTCAGCGCAATGAGCGAATCCGTAAAATAACAGGGGGCTATGATTTTCGAGGAAATGCGTCGTTGTTCGATATTGTTTTATGTCATTTAACGCTTTTTTTCGGCTCAATTTTTCTAGTCAGTGTGTTTACTTATTATATTCTCACAGAAATATTGGGTTTCGAACGCTGACCCATCATGGAACAGCGAAAGGGGTTAGTTTCCGATAGTCCATCCCGTTTGTCCTTTCGCAATTGAGAAAAGGTCGACGATGATTATACGAGTAGCTGTCAAACACCAGACAAACCTGTTTGATGCTGATTAATAGTGGCGCATAACGGTTTCGTGGTACTGTTTCGGGCATGTCAGCCCTGTTTGATTCTGCTTAATCTCATCGTAAGGAAAAGCGTCATGCCGACACTGTATATCACTGATAAGCTTCAAAAACTACCTGATTTTGTGGCCCAACATTGCGATGAAGCGCCCGCCACACAGCAAGCGTCCATCTGCAAGATTTTGGCAAAATACAACGGGCACTATCCCAACCGCCCCCTGTTTGCCAATGAATGCCTGATGATTCCCGATGACCTGGAACAACAACTCAAACGCAGCACACCCGCCGTCAACGGCACCGAGCCACGGTTCACCCCGCAAGAATCCCAGGTATTGAGTAAGCTGCTACAACGGTACAATGGCGATGAAATTCTGGCCCTAAGCAACATGGTAGATACCTTGCCGCAAAATGAAGATACCCTCAAAGCCTTTGCCGGAGGGCTACTGGGGGCTTCCAGAGTGCGGGGTAAGGGCTACATTCAGGCCTTGCAAGTGTACAACGACAGCCTGGTGGAATGGAAAAATGCCACCAAGCAACAGCGCAACAAAATCAAAATTAACAAAGTGCAACCGGCCCACGAAAAACTCAGCAAAGCCTACAAAAGTGAAGTCAGCAGCATGGCGCAGAGCAGCGCCGCCCTGAAAAGCTCAAAGCGAGGCATGCGCGTGCTACGCAGCCGTCAACGCAGCATTGATCTCACCAATATCGAAGATGTCCAACGCCTGAAACGTTTCCTGAAAATCGCCAGCGTCACTGCCCTTGGGGCCATTGTGATTGATACCGCACTGGCTGGGCAGAAAGTGAACAATGCGCGTGATGCGGGTGAGAATGCGGAAAAAGTAGCGTATGAGGAGTATGGGGCCTTGATTGGGGGTATCGCATTAGCGAGCTTTGCAGCCTCTGTCGCTATTGTTTTTATTGGCCCAGGCCTGGTTATTCTTACCGTAGCGGGTGGAGTCGGCGCATTAACAGGCGCGAAAGGTGGGCGCTGGATTGGTGAATTACTCTATGATCAAATCTCAGCCTACGAGGCAGCGCTGCCACCCGAACGGAAAAAACAATTATTGTCCGAAAATGCCTTGAGCGTATTGTAAACGCAACGGCAGACATCAAGCATGGAGATTTCGCCCGAAATTAAAGAATGGCTTACGTTGATATTTGGTTTTGGTTTTGGTATTGGTGGATTCGTGGCCATAATCTTGCTGCCTGTGATGTATTTTCGATTGACACGAAAATATGATGCGATGTTTCCTGAATATGATCGCATCATACCACTGCCCTTAATGATGGGAGCGGTGATTAGAACAAGTTTGTATGCTTATTTCATCGCCTTTAAAAACCTTAGAAAACATAAGCGCCATAGAATTGCGTATGAAGTAACCAATGGGTACGATTTCAGAGCTAATGCCCCACTGCTCGATATTATTTTGAGTTATTTAATATCTTTTTCCAGTTTAATTTTTGTAGTTAGTGGATTTACTTTTTATATTCTCACAGAAATATTCGGCATCGACTTATGAGTACCAATCCGCCTGGTTCAACGATGCCCTGCGCCTGAAACACTTCCTGAAAATCGCCAGCGTCACAGCCCTTGCGGCCATTGTGATTGATACCGCACTGGCTGGGCAGAAAGTGAGAAATGCTCATGATATGGCTGCTTAACATGGCTGTCACGTTTGCGCCGATCAATATCATCAAAAAGCAATTTGTAATCCTATTCCTACAATAAATAACATTATTTACTGATAAACCTAGAGGAAACGCATATACTTTGAAGCATTAGGCTGCCCCTCCACAGGGCTTACCTGGGAACCACCCAATGACAACCTTCTTTAGTCGCCACCACTGACTTGCGATTTGAATAACCCCATCAAGACGGGAACAGGCTTATTTATTGCTCACACGCATATCAGCAACAACGATTGCCTGCAATATTCCTGATTGGCGTCATACTGTCGTTTGTCACTCCTGCGGTGTCATATGCCCATGCAGAAAAATGCGCCCAATGGGCCGCCAGGGCCGTCTCCCTTCAGGGCCTCGTAGAGACCCGCCGTAGCGATGAACACCGCTGGCAGCGGGTCGTTCAAAAAGAAACCTTCTGTGGCAACAACATTATCCACACACGCGGCTCGAGCCGCATAGCGCTTGAACTCAGTAACCAGACCCTCGTTCGACTCGATCAAAACAGCACCATTGTACTCCCAAAGCAGGTTGAAGCCGCCTCATGGCTTGATCTGCTACAAGGCAGTCTCAACTTCCTCACCCGCACCCCTCATACGCTCAGCGTGCAGACCCCTTATCTCAATGCATCGGTAGAAGGTACCGAGTTCACTGTCGTCGTCACATCAAGTGAGGCTCAAGTGAGTGTAACGGAAGGGCGCGTCCGGGTTACCAATGCGCAAGGCGAGTTGCTACTGATCAATGGCCAGTCCGCCTCGGCGCGTGAAGGTGAAGCACCGGTGAGGCGACTCGACATTACCCCCGAAGATGCGGTGCAGTGGTCACTTTACTACCCCAGCGTGATCGATCAATCAAAACATCGAATCAACAGCACCTCAATGCAACCGTTAATTGCCACCGCTGACCAACTGCTCGCTGTCGGGCGCGTCAATGAAGCACGCGCGCTGCTCAACAACATCCTCCAGCAATCCGCCGATAACGCCCCCGCCCACGCGCTGCTATCCATCATCGCCTTGACCCAGAACCACGGTGACAAAGCGATGACGCTGGCGCTGGCGGCGTTGACCCTTGATCCCACTTCAGCCGCCGCCGCCATCGCACTCTCTTATGCACAGCAGGCAAAATTTGATCTACACGCCGCAAACGACACTCTCCATACCGCACGGCGCTTCACCCCAGATAACAGCCTATTGCTGGCAAGACAGGCCGAACTGCTGCTCTCACTCGGCGACCTCGAACGCGCTGAAATCCTCGCACAACAGGCACTCGAACTCGACCCAACACAGGCCCACGCCCTCACCATGCTGGGTTTCGCCCACCTAGCACAGTTTGAGGTCGAACAGGCGCGGGGCTATTTTAAACAGGCCATTCGCCTCAACCAGGCCGACCCATTGCCACGCCTCGGCCATGGGCTAGCGGTGATCCGCAACGGACAATTAACCGATGGTCGCCGTGAGATTGAGATCGCAGCAAGCCTCAATCCAACCAACGCCTTAATTCGCAGCTATCTTGGCAAGGCCTACTATGAAGAGCAGCGCAATGCGTTGGCGGGCGATCAGTTTATCCTTGCCAAGTCACTTGACCCACTCGACCCAACCCCGTGGTTTTATGATGCGATCCGTAAGCAGACCCTCAATCGCCCCGTCGAGGCGCTGCAGGACCTACAACAGTCGATTCGACTCAATGATAATCGCGCCATCTACCGCTCAAGGCTGTTGCTCGACCAGGATCACGCCGCGCGCAGTAGCAGTCTGGCACGCATTTACAACGACCTCGGATTTTCACATCTGGCGCTTAGCGAGGGCTGGAAGTCAATCAGCACCGACCCCAGTAATCACTCCGCTCACCGCTTACTCGCCGACGCTTATTCCGCGCTGCCGCGCCATGAAATTGCGCGCGTCAGTGAGCTACTGCAAGCGCAGCTGTTACAACCACTCAACCTCAACCCGATTCAACCGCAACTAGCGG
The DNA here is from genome assembly GCA_002401765.2 of Thiotrichaceae bacterium. Taxonomy (GTDB): domain Bacteria; phylum Pseudomonadota; class Gammaproteobacteria; order SZUA-140; family SZUA-140; genus SZUA-76. The sequence continues at coordinate 5,263 of NVTY02000039.1, read as the reverse complement.
CGAGTTCGCTGGGAATTTTAGATGGTGCAGGCCCCACCAGCGCCAGTGCCAATGAGTTCAACCCGCTCTTTACCCGTAACCGTTTCTCGCTACAGATAAATGGCATCGCGGCCAGCCAGAACAGCAACATGGGGCCAATAACAGAACACAGCACCCGCAGCATTGATTTAGTCCATTCCGGCATCTGGGGCCGCTATTCATACAGCCTAGGCACCTTCCATGACGACAACCAGGGGATTCGACCCAACCATGACCGCGACCGCGAAATCGACAACCTCTTTATTCAGGCCGCGCTCGACCATAATACCAGCGTGCAATTTGAGTATCGAAATACACAGACATCACAAGGTGACCTACCGCTGCGCTATGACCCCCAGCTCTTCTCAATCAATAAAAGAACGCTCGCTAACAATCGCATCTTAAGGCTTGGGGTGCGCCATAACCTCACACCCAATAGTCTGCTGCTCTTCTCCGCCATTCGCAATCATCTTGAAGAACATTCAAACGATCACAACAACATAAACCTGGGGCCGCCATTTGGCACTATTGCACAAACAATTGATGCCGTTTCAACGTTAAATGGGCGCACATTCGAATTGCAACATCAACTGAGTACTGACACTTACCGCCTAATCAGCGGCATCGGCAGTTATCAGTCAAATAGCAAACTAGCAATAGCACTTAATTCCGCCCCCCCTTTCTGCCCCTCCTTCTGTCCTGTGCAAAAAAATATAAATACCGCTGAGCGCCACCATAATGGCTACCTCTACAGCCATATAGACCAGGGTAAACAGTTAACATGGACCCTGGGCGTCAGTATCGATGACATCGAACGGAGGTATCGCGACGATACCCAGATCAACCCCAAGCTAGGTCTTACCTGGCACATTGATAGCAACACCACATTACGTGCTGCTGCCTTCAGATCACTCAAACGCAGCATGGCCAGCAATCAAACACTAGAACCTACCCACATCGCAGGCTTCAACCAATTTTATGATGATATCAACGGCACCGAAAGCCGTCGCTACGGCATTGCACTCGAAACAAAAAACAGCAATGTCTACAGTGGCATTGCGTTTTCCAGGCGCGACCTAACCACCCTTTTTTATAACTTGAATAGCGACTCAACAAGCGAACCAGAATGGCAAGAGCGCTCTCACCGCATCTATCTCTACTGGACACCGTTAAAGTGGCTCACCACCCGCACAGAGTACCAGTACGACGCCTTTGACAGACCGGCTAAATATAGCGCCAACCATCACGACACTACCGTCGGTTTCCCGCTACTCAGAACCTACCAATTACCGTTCAGCATCAACTTTTTCAGTGATAAAGGCAGCACAATAAAAATCACCGCAACACATGTTAACCAAACAGGGACTTTTTACTATCCTGCCCTGGAGTCCTTTGATCAGCACGCTGAACGCTTCTGGACTGTCGATGCCTCAATCAGCTTCCGCCTGAAAAACCAGGCGGGCAGCATGACTGTTGGTGCAAACAACCTGCTGGATAAAAACTTCCGTTACCATAATATTGATAACACCACGCACCACATCATGCCAGAACGGATAATTTATACCGCGCTGTCACTCTCCCTGTAAACAATGAAACATCCTTTCTAAATGCACCGACAATAGTGTCTATCTCAGGCAATAAAAGACAAACAACCATGGACTTTAGACTACGTTCCGAACCACAATATTCACTTATTAGAAGGTGGTTGTTAATCTAAGCGATTAACGGTAGAACAGTGATATTGAAGGGAGAGCAGTATCAATTTGTACATAAACAGGCAATACACCCCATATTCACGAGCGCCATTAACGCTGTGGCTATGTCTATTACTCATTTTTTCTTCACCGCCCGCCATGGCCCTAAATGAATGTGATGAATGGGCTGCCCGTGTTGTTTCAGTCCAGGGGGTGGTGGAAGCAAGGGCCACCGACAACCATCGCTGGCAAGTGGTTAAACAAGGTCAAACCTACTGCCCTAACGACATGATTCATGTGCGGGAAAACAGCCGTGCCGCACTCGAACTCGCCAATGAAACCATCATCCGCCTCGACCAAAACACCACCATCGTGTTAAGTGGCGAAAGCGAAGCCGCCTCCTGGCTAGACCTACTAAAAGGAGCGGTGCACTTTATCACCCGAACACCCAATTCCCTGAAAATCAAAACCCCCTACGTCAATGCCGCCGTTGAAGGGACTGAATTTGTGATTCGCGTTGAAAATGGTGAAACCACTGTCAGCGTAATTGAAGGACGTGTCTCGCTGGAAAACAAACAAGGCCAGCTACTACTCACCGATGGCCAATCTGCCTCGGCACGTGAAGGTGAGGCGCCCGTGAGACGGCTCGACATCATTCCCGAAGACGCGGTGCAATGGTCGCTCTACTACCCCAGCGTGATTGATAAATCGCTCAACAACCTCGATACTGCAGAAAAACAGCCGTTGATTGTGGCGGCGGATCATCTGCTCACAGTAGGCCGTGTCCGTGAGGCAGAGGCGCTGCTAACCCGCATCCATCAACAACATCCCGATAATGCCAGTGCCTACGCGATGCAATCGATCATCGCCTTAACCCAAAATCGCACGGAAGAAGCGCAAGCACTGGCAACCACCGCCTTCACCCTGAACCCCACATCACCAGCAGCGGCCATTGCGCTCTCTTATGCTCAGCAGGCGCAGTTTGATCTACGCACCGCACATGAAACACTGCACATGGCCCTGCGCTTCACGCCCGACAACAGCCTGTTACTGGCGAGAAAGGCTGAACTCCTACTCTCACTCGGCCACCTGGATGAGGCGGAAGTCATGGCGCAGCGGGCGATCGGCATCAATCCTAAGCAGGCCCATGCCCTCACCATTCTCGGTTTTTCTCACCTCGGGCAGTTTGAGGTGGAACGTGCAAAACGCTATTTTGAACGAGCGATTAGCCTCAATCAGGCCGACCCACTACCGCGCCTCGGCCATGGGCTGGCGGTGATCCGCAACGGCAAACTAACCGATGGTCGGCGTGAGATTGAGATCGCGGCAAGCCTTAACCCGGTCAATGCGCTCATCCGCAGCTACCTCGGCAAGGCCTACTATGAAGAGAAACGCAATGCCTTGGCAGAAGATCAGTTTATCCTTGCCAAGTCACTTGACCCACTCGACCCCACCCCGTGGTTTTATGATGCGATCCGTAAACAGACCCTCAATCGACCGGTCGAGGCCTTACAAGACCTACAGCAATCGATCCGCTTAAATGACAATAGAGCGGTCTACCGTTCAAGGCTGTTGCTCGACCAGGATCACGCCGCGCGCAGTGCCAGCCTCGCACGTATCTATAATGACCTCGGCTTTTCACAACTGGCGCTAAGCGAAGGGTGGAAGTCGGTCAGTACCGACCCCACCAACCACTCCGCCCACCGTCTCCTGGCCGACTCTTATTCCGCGCTGCCGCGCCATGAGATTGCGCGCGTCAGTGAGCTACTGCAGGCACAGATGTTACAGCCGCTTAACCTCAACCCCATTCAGCCACAGCTGGCGGAGAGTTCACTGGGCATCCTGGATGGCGCCGGGCCAGCCAATGCCAGTGCCAACGAATTTAATCCGCTCTTTACCCGCAACCGTTTTTCGTTGCAGATGAACGGCGTCGTGGCCAGCCAAGACAACGACCTTGATCCCGCAAAAAAATACAACACCCGTAGCGTTGACATGATCCATTCAGGTGTTTGGGGGCGTTACTCATACAGCCTCGGCACCTTCCACGACTATAACGAAGGCATTCGCCCTAACCATGATAGGGACCGTGAGATCGATAACCTCTTTATTCAGGTCGCGGTTGATCACAACACCAGTGTGCAACTTGAATATCGCAACACACAGAGTGAAGAAGGGGATTTGCCGTTACGTTATGACCCAGCGCTTTTCTCCACTAACAAAAGGATCCTTATCAAAAATCGTATTCGTCGCCTCGGCCTACGCCACGACTTAGCGCCTGGCAACACCCTGCTCTTCTCTGCCATTAGGCAGGAACGCACTGAAGTTAACAGCAACAGTGTAATCAAGCAGTTCCCCCTGCCCTTTAGTAATACTTCTTTTTCAGAAAATGCACATGCCATCGAGACAGGGCACACCTTTGAGCTACAGCACCTGTTAAACTATTCAGATTATCGCTTGATCAGTGGCATCGGCACCTCACGATCAGATTCAGAAGCAACCATAAATGCAAATTTTTCCCCAGCTTTTTGCCCCCCTTCTTGCATACCATCATTTAAAATTGACACAGACACCCCCACCCGTCACCACAACGGCTATCTATACGCCCATATTAACCCGAGTACTCAACTCACCTGGACACTGGGCATCAGCATCGATGATATCGAAATGGAACACAAAGATGATACCCAGTTCAACCCTAAGCTGGGCCTCACCTGGCAGGTAAACAATAGCACCATGCTGCGTGCAGCCGCCTTCCGCTCACTGAAGCGCCGCCTCACTAGCAACCAGACCCTTGAGCCGACTCACATCTCGGGATTCAATCAATTTTACGACGATATCAACGGCACCGAGAGCCGACGTTATGGCATCGCGCTGGAAAAGAAATATAAAACAATACAGGCGGGAATTGAGCTCTCCAGGCGCGACCTGACCACTCTCTTTTCCACTCTCGTTGCTATCGCGGAACCAGAATGGCAAGAGCGGCTGCACCGCGCCTACCTCTACTGGGCCCCACTAAACTGGCTGGCAGCCAGCGCAGAGTACCAGTACGAGTCATTCAAACGACCAGCCGAAAACAGCGTAAGCCAACAAGATACAACGGTTGGTTTCCCGGCGCTGAGAACCCACCAACTGCCACTTGGCATAACCCTGTTCAGCGCCAGTGGATTCACCACAAAAATCACCGCCACATACATCGACCAAAAAGGGCTCTTTTCCTTGGACAGTCATCGCCTTGAGAAACATGCCGAGGATTTCTGGACCATGGATGCGTCAGTAAGCTATCGCCTCAATAAACGCATGGGCCGCATAACAGTCGGGGCCAAAAACCTGCTCGGCAAAAATTTCCGCTACCATAACGTCGACTTCGCCACCAACCGCATCATGCCGGAGCGCATGGTATTTACCCATCTATCGCTCTCATTTTAAGCCTTTCCTTTACATTGAGACCTTTGCACGAGTCTATTTTCCGCTCCAGCCGCGTTATAAATGATCTCAAAATACTCATTTACTTCGTGTAAACTCCGTTTTTTTCGGTCATTTATGCCTTGCTG
>NVTY02000038.1 GCA_002401765.2 Thiotrichaceae bacterium | reverse complement strand
GCCCCCTCTGTCAGGATAGTTGCACTCCCTCTTCGCGGGAGTTCTAATAATCAGAGAGGGCGACTGAGAGGATAACAATGGGATATTCCCTGGAACGAAGAGAGGCAGTATTGAAGAAGATGCTGCCACCGAATAATCGATCGATAGCAGCACTGGCCAAAGAAGAAGGTATTTCCGACGCAACCCTGTATAACTGGCGCCAACAGGCCAGAAATACAGGAAGGTTGATGCCAGATTCAGATAATACGCCTGTGGGTTGGACCTCGAGAGATAAGTTTACAGCTGTGATGGAAACAGCCGCGCTCAGTGAAGCCGAGATTGCACCATACTGCCGCCAACGAGGTCTGTACCCGGAGCAGCTTGGTGCTTGGCGCACGGCCTGCGAGCAAGCCAACGACTGGAGTCGGGCTTCAGATAAACAGTTGAAGGCCGCGACTAGGGCGGATCGTAAGAAAATGCGCCAGCTCGAGAAAGAACTTACCAGAAAGGAAAAAGCACTGGCGGAGGCAGCGGCGTTGCTGATATTGCGAAAAAAGCTCGATGCGATGTTCGAGGCTCCCGAGGAAGGATGATCTCACTCGAACATCGCCAACACACTGTTGAATTAATTGGCGAGGCTGTGGGCTCTGGTGCTTGGCTCCAGAATGCGTGCGAGGAAGCTGGGATTGCCCTGTGCACCTACCGGCGCTGGCAGCACCGGGGTACTGTTGTTGAAGATCAGCGGCCGATAGCCGAGCGTCCAGAACCGGTGAACAAGTTGAGTTTTGAGGAACGACAGAGGCTGTTATCGGTGTTCTATCTTCCCGCATTCCAGAGTATGGCGCCGAGTCAGGTCGTTCCCGCTTTGGCGGATGAGGGGCTATACCTTGCTTCAGAGTCAACGTGCTACCGGGTATTGCATGAAGCAAACCAACAGCATGGCCGTGGTCGAGCTCGCCAGCGGGAGCGGCGTTCGAAGCCAGCCGAGTACGCAGCCACCGGCTCGAACCAGGCGTGGTGCTGGGATGTAACATGGCTTAGCTGAGTAGTTACCGATAACGAATCTTTCTGCTCTGTACACAGGCCTAAGGTGTCGTCGATACCTATGACAATGCTATCGACATAAAATTGTCATCGCTGGGTTTTCACTTGATAAAGAGGCATAAAAAAGGGGCCGTAAAGGCCCCTTTTAAACACTCAACAAGTGAGTATTACTTATGCACTTTGCTCTGCGTTTTTCTTCTCGATCATTTCAGCTTTAGTACGGATCAAACCGTAATGTAGCAGCACTTTCTTCATTGAGAAGTAAGCCGCGGCAATCACAAGTACAGTGACGACGATATCAAACAACGAGGTCATCGGCATGTGATAGAACGCGGGATCACCAGAACCTGAAATCCAAGTGTAACGCTCTAACCAGTAACCGAGCATGATGAAACAACCAATCACCATGACTGTTGTTGGATTATGACGATTCGGTGTCATGACAAGCATAAGGAACGGAATCACAAACTTGCATGCCAGGAATGTCCACCAAAGTACTGACAGGTCGTTATGCATCATGGCATCGAAACGATCCATATTGGATGGCAGACGTCCGTACCACATGATCAGGTACTGCGTGAAATAGAGGTACGTCCACAAAATCGTCATCGCCAGCATGAACTGCGCCAGAAAGTTAGAGATGTAAATCGGCAGCTCTTTCACCAGCGCACCTGAGCGGCCCAGGCAGTACAACAGTACCGCAAAGAATGCCAAGAACATCTGAAAACCACTCACGAAGTTATATGCGCCGTAGTTCGCACTATGCCAACCCGGAACCATGGTCATTTCAAAATCCCAGGCAATCATTGATCCGTAGAGGAAATAAACAAACGGGATCAGCAGTGCAATATTGCGGAACTTACGTTTGTATTTGTCATCTACAGAAGCCAGATGCTGGTATTTAATAAACAGCAGGTAAAGTGCAACGACAGCAATAAAGCCACCAATTTCACGGAAAACCAGGAAGGTGTAATTATGCCAGCCAGGCAGGTGGCTATTAGGATCGTCTGCCGTTGCCAGCCATACGAAAGTACTTTCACCATTCAACAGGAGAATGATCAGTAATAGACCCGCTAGTGGGAACAGTGCTGCCGTAGCCACTGCAATGTAACGAACCTTGTAACGCCACTGACCATTAATAAGATGCAGTACAGAGGCGAGTGTGACACCACCCAGCGCTATGTAGAGCGTCATGAGAAAGTTAGTCGTTAAAACGGACCAACTACCAAAATTTTCATCCATCGGAAGCCTCGCTATCGCTAATTATGTTCTGATTCTAAAACGGCCACAGTCTCTGCGCTTATTGCGCAGAAGCTGTGCGTGTTACCGCTTTGTTATTATCTTCAACCAAACCGTTTTTGATATAGTTGACCACATGCCAACGCTCTTCAACAGAAAGATCATTAGAACCACGCAGATCTTCACGACCAGATGGCTTACCGTAAGCAGGCATCACAAAACTACCAAAGGTAATCGTACCGAATAACCAGCCTTCAGTCAGGTTCCCCTGAACATAGTCATCGACCAGCGAAATCGCACCGATTTTAGCTGTTACGGGTGAATTTGCCGCACCCGTGTTGCCGTGACAAGCGCCGCAGTAGATTTTAAACAGGAACTTACCTTCTTTCAGTGACGCAGTGGTCACTGGAAAAGGATTCACCAGTGATTTGGCTTCTTCTCTGTTTTTCACCATCGTTGGAATTCCCTGTATAGGAATTGAACGGTGTGGAAAAGGCGCCATCACGCCTTCCTGAGGCTTGATGCTGGGCTGGTTCATCATATCTGTTGACCACGGCCATGCGTAAGCAATGGTGGGCAGCAGTAAGGCTGCAAGTAGTAGCTTTCTCATGTTTGAACCTCTTCACGTACCTCGACCGCATGGTTGTCTTTGAAGACACCTTTGATCTGGTCGATATATTTCTCATCTACTTCAAACTCAATCGCGACCTGATCAAGCGAGATCTTTTCGCTATAGAGGCTCTTACGCTTTCTAAAGAGACGTGTCGTGATAAAAAAAGCAACCACTGTAAAGATCACACTAAAGAGAATCATCATCTCGTAGGTCAGCACGATATTAGATGGCAGTGGCACAATCGCCTTGCCGCCCTGCGGCTGAATCAAAAAGTTTGTTTGAGCCGATGCCAGGAACAGAAAGCCAAATGTGATACCAAATGCCGCGCCACACAGCGTTACCTTTGGAATCACGCTGGGGCGAGGCCCCAGAACATCATCGATGTCTGGGTGCTCGATAGGTGATAAAAATGTCACGTCATCAACGGTGATGCCATCAACTTTTTTGTTTTTAAAATCTCCGATGGCTGCAAATGCATCATCGAAGTTACCAAACAGACCTAAAATTCTGCACTTTTTCATTTTAGGAACCCTCCACGCCAGGTGACTTGTTGGCAACGCCCGGAGCCGGAGAACCACCTCCAATTGAAGCACCTCCACCTGGACTATTTGCCATTACGGGTGATATTTCTTTATTGGCCAACTCACGACGATGCAGCACCATTTCTTTACATTCGTACATCGAAACAGCTGGAAACACTTTTACAAAGACCAGGAAGAGCAGGCCGAACCAACCAAAACTACCCAGAACAATGAACCACTGCACCCAACTAGGCCACATCACATCATGTGCGATGGGATGGTATGAAAGAGAAAGTGTAGGTGTCACGATCATCCAGCGTTCCAGCCACATACCAATATTCAGTATGATAGAAACCACCATCATGGTCGGAAGATGTCTTCGTAATTTCTCAAATGCTAATGCAAACGGTACCACTGAGCCACAGAAGATCATGGCCCAGAAGAACGGTGCATATGGCCCTGAGAACTTGGCCAGCAGTACTTCTTTATCTGCTGCTGAGTGTCCGTACCAAACTGAAGCGAACTCGATCAAGTTTAGGTAGGTCCACACCATTGCAATAGCAAAGGTCAATTTAGCGGTCTTTTCAAGGATCGCGATGGTCATATACTCTTCCCAACGGAAGTAGTAACGCAGCAGAATAAAGAGCGTAATAATCGCTGCACAACCAGAGTAAAGTGCACCCGCAACGAAGTATGGAGGGAAGGAGGTGACACTCCAGCCAGGCATAATCGACATGGCGAAATCAGACGATACAATCGAGTGAACCGACACCGCTAGTGGGATAAGGAAACACGCCATAATTAAGTAGGTACGACGGAAGTTTCTCCACTGACGATCATCACCACGCCACCCGAGAGAAAGCGCCGTGTAGAGTTTCTTACGCCAGCCCCTTGCATTATCACGGCAGATCGCAAGATCTGGAATCATGCCGATAAACAGGAATAGCGCTGATGATGTAAGATAGGTACTAATCGCGAACGCATCCCACACAAGTGGCGAGCGAAAGTTAGGCCAGATGCCTCGATCAGTCAGGTATGGCAGCACCCAGTACATATTCCACAGACGACCCAGATGGATCATTGGGAACAGGCCTGCTGTCATCAGAGAGAAAGTGGTCATCGCCTCAGCAAACCGATAGATCGGTTTGCGCCAATCCGCGTTCATAATATGCAGGATCGCAGACAGTAGCGTTCCAGCATGGCTCATACCAATCCAGAAAATAAATGTCGCAATATATAGATCCCACATATGTGGCCAGTTCAGATTCGCTGCACCCATACCCACTTGATACTGGTGTACCTCAGCTACTACCGCGAACATGATCAAGAAAAGACATACTGCAACTGAAATCCAGTAACCCTTACGAGGGTTTTCCATCGATTTCAAGACTTCTTTGTTGATCTGTGCCCACTTCAGATCTTCATTTATATCTTTGTAAACTTCATTATTTTGCATGTTTTACACCGATTTCGTTATAAGGCTCAAAGATGTCGACATACTAAACTTCGCGAACACGATCCAGATACATCACACATGGATCAGTATTCAGGAACTCAAAAACCCGATAACCACGCAACTCAGGGGTCTGTTTGTTCTGTTTAGTTTTGCCAAGCTCGACTTGATATTTACGCCACATCTTCGTCACCTTGGTTTCTGCTACGCCAGTCTCAGGGTCGTACATGCCTAGCATGTCACCAAATTCAATCGCGCCTGTTGGGCAGGTTTGCGAACAGGCGGTCTGAACCTCACCATCTCTGACTTTGCGATTTTCCATACTAGCGCTATCTTTTACCGTACGAATACGCTGGACACAGAAGGTACACTTCTCCATCACACCCTTATCACGCACTGAAATATCAGGATTAAGCTGCATCTGCAGGGGTGCAGGCCATGAATTTTCATAGTAAGACCAGAAGTTAAAGTAACGCAGACGGTATGGACAGTTATTAGAACAATAACGTGAGCCAATACAACGGTTATAAACCTGCGCATTCAAGCCATCAGGCGTGTGGTAAGTCGCTGCCACTGGGCAAACAGGCTCACATGTCGCCGCATTACACTGCTGACACATCATTGGTAAAAAGCTTGCACCATGTTGCTGGAACTCGCTGGTTCTTTCTTCACCAAGATCAGGTTCATCCCAGTAACGTTCAATGCGTAACCAGTGCATACCCTGGCCTTTTTCGAATTTTTCTTTCCCCACTACTGCAAGATTATTTTCTGCGTAACAGGCCACTGAACAGGCATTACAACCAATGCACTTGTTCAGATCAATCGACATGCCCCACATATGCTCATAGTCGTGGAAACCACCTTCTTCACGGCCTTTACGGTATCTTGACCAGTCATCGATTAGATTACTAAGCGACATGATCGCCTCCTTCTGTGCGCTCAAAGACATCAGCTGAAACGGTTGAAACCAGCTTACGGCCTATTTGTGTTTCACTGCCACCAAAACGAACCAGAACATCATCTGTCTTAGCAGCTTTAGTGACTTTGACATTTGTAGAGTAGAGGGCTAGCTCACCCGTCATCTTGTCTACTTTAGGGTCAAGAATACTGAGAGAGTTAACACCTCGGTCTTTAGCATAGCGACTGAAACCCGCATCATGCCCTTGACCTAAGGGTACTGCAACGACATCTGGGTGGACACCTTTGTAGATGTAAACCTTCACATTGATCTCACCTGAAGCAGATGCAATCTTGACCATGTCACCCTCTTTCACGCCAATCTTCTTAGCGGTAGATGGATGTAACTCAGCCCATGAATCCCAAACCACTTTGCTGATTTGATCGGGCGCTTCCTGCAGCCATGGCAGATTCGCGTGACGACCATCCCAGAAACCCAGTCTTGCCGATGGCGCAAGCACCATGTCAGACGAGTTACCCATGTCTTTAGGCATATCAAAGTCAACCGCTTTAATTTTAAGCGCCTTCTCAATGACACCCACATCAATCAAGCCAGTAGAGAGTACATCTGCCCAAAACTGATCATCACTCGCACCATTTTTATGCTCGGCAGGGATAGTCGTAAATGCATTGCGTAAATATGCATAGTAATCTGCAAAACCTTCGTAGGCAGATTCGTTACGCTTCTTCAGCAGTGTTAATAAAATATCACCAAAGCCACGGGTATCTTTCGATAGAGGCTCCATCAGAGGTTGCTGAATGCTGATTTCACCAACACCCGCCTGGTATGGCGCAACGTGAGTACCCCAGTCTTCTTCACCTGAAGCCAGCGGCAGTACAACATCCGCCATTGCCGTGGTTTCATCATTAAAATGTGAGAACACCACTTTAAATGGAATGTTCGCCATGTTCTCTTTCAGGCCTAATGACTTAGGCGCAGTGTAAACGGGGTTAACGCCCGAGAAGAAAACAACATCAAAACGTTTCTCAGCAGCCGCCTGTGAAAAAGCAACCAATGACTGCGTGTTACCACTAACCGGCGCCATGCTCTCGTAAGCAAATTCACCGTTAGACTCAATCGTTTCACCTATGTTACCAAGAATGATGTTCAACACCATCGCGGCGGCAACGCACTGGTAACCATGTTCATGGCCCTGAGCTGAGGCACCGGCTAGTACAACACTTGGTGAACGGCGTTTCAGAGTAGCCGCAATATCCGCAATACGATCAGCATCAACACCCGTAGCAGTGACTGTCTCATCAATGGTATGACTACGAATCAGCGATTGAACACTGCTCGATAGTCCGCTCATGCTAAGACCATGTTTGCTCACTAGCTGATTGGCAATGCCAAGGGCTAATGCACCTTCAGTACCCGGTTTGCTGGCCACCCAAAGATCAGCGTTAGCACCGGTCAATGTCATGTTTGGCTCGACCTGAATCAAAGTACCACGCGGTGACGTTCTAAACTTCGCATACTCTGTTGAGAAATGCAGTGGTGAACCCCAGGTACCGAGGAAGTCCGCACCAAATGACAGCACTGATTGCGCCTTATCTAAACGAATACGAGGATTGCTGTCACCCAGCATATCCTCACTAACTTTCGCCCAGATAGCGTTGTTAATGGTCTCATGGACAAAATGGTTACCTGAACCAATCGACTCAAGATGCGCCTGCAGCAATACAGACTGATGGCCACTCACTGAACCGGTCATCCACGCAAATTTGCTACCACTAATGTTTGCAGTCTTCTCGGCAATCAGGGCATAAGCCTCTTCCCAGGTCGCATCAACCAGCGATGAACCTCGGCGGATTTGCGGTTTAGAAATGCGATCCGGGTTGTAATGCGCCTGAAGGCCCGCCTGGCCCATCTGACACAAACGCCCCTTATTAATAGAAGACTCAGGATTACCCTCGAGCTTCAGCACACGACCCTCACGGACACGTCCGTGAATACCGCAGCCCGATGGACATTGCCGACAGGTAGACGCATACCAAACACCAACACCAGGAATCACAAACTCTTCCGGCACCAGGTAGGAAACGACCTCCTCTTTACCTTCTTCAAGTGTCACTGTTGAGGGCATGTCGCAACCCGCTAATGTGGCCCCGACACCGCTCCATCCCATTATCTTGAGAAAATCTCTACGTTTGATCTTGCTAAAACTCATATTAAAAATCACCCCGTTTTCGTCACGTATCCCGTGCTCTCAACGATCATAAAAATGTTTTATTTATGACAGTGCCAACAATCAGAAGGTCCGTCATTTGCCTGATGACAACGCTGACAAAAACCCATTGTCAGTGGCTTCACCTTTTCGGCAACAGTCATTTTCTTGACATCCCCGTGACAAAAAGCACACACCTCAGAAACATTTTCAACCTGAAGGTCTTCATTATCTATAACGAAGCGCTTAATGTGTTTTTCATGGGTAAAATGCACAAAATCAGGAACATCGTGCACTTTCTTCCATTTAGGAGATTCCTTGTTTTCCCAATACTCCGTCAGCTTTTGAATGCGCGGCTTATCAGTCGCAATAATGCTATGACACCCCATACATTTACTGGTTGGAGGAATTCCTGCTACCTTGCTACGACGCGCATAGGTATGACAGTACATGCAGTTAATTTCATTAACATCAGCATGAATGTCGTGCGGAAATTCAATTGGTTGCTCTACGTGAATACCCGAATATTCCCCCTCAGGAGGAACAGCATTCGGTACCTCAGCATTCACATTGGCAGAAAATATCGCCATTGCAGCCATCAGCAACATAACAATAAAAGACACCTGCACAGTGTGTTTAGTCTGACGACTTCCACGACCTGCAGCCTTAATAAAACGCCCTAGTGGCAAATGTTGTAAAACCGACATTACCCCTCTCGACAACAATAGTTGTTCGTTATTAATTCAAAGAGCCGGGGGAGACAAAAATACGCAATTTACTCGCAAGCGATCAGGAATGGGATCAATGATCCCATTCAATAGCACTCACAACAAATAGACCCCCAATTGGCCCACTCCAAAACATCTACTACTATATGCAACAAAACAAAACGCTAAGTCACGAAGTGTGGTCAGTGTGGAACGACAGTCAAAACCACCATTATTTCTAATATTTTTATTATTATATTCAATCGCATTGCCAAGGCGGCGTCACGAAGGTACGAATCCTAGAACAACTGCGGCAACACTGTCAACGAAAATTTTCTTACCATTTTAGTCAAGATATTCGACTTGCCTCCGATAGGATCTAATCCTGAAAACTTCATTTGTTTTACAAAGCGATCCACAACATGACATCACACTGGGTTATCAATATCAATAAACTTATGTTTCAAATCGAAGCGGCTAGAAAGATGCTTTGAAAGCGCATCTATTCCATAACGCTCAGTGGCATGATGCCCTGCCGCAAAATAATGAACCCCCATTTCGCGCGCAATATGCGTTGTTTTTTCTGAAATTTCGCCACTGATATAGGCATCAACGCCTTGCGCAGCGGCCTCTTCAATATAATTTTGAGCACCGCCACTGCACCATGCAATCGTTTTTATTGGCGCCTTACCAGCAGAAATATGCAGTGGATTTCGCCCCAGTTTTACGGCCAATAGCTCACTGACTTGCGCCGCTGATAGTGCCGTAGGGAACTCGCCCTCCATCACTAACGGCGGTGATGATGAGCCAAATACCCCCTTAAATTCAATCCCCAATAGCTTTCCTAACAGCGCATTATTACCATAAAACGGGTGGGCATCCAATGGCAGGTGATAAGCAATCAAGCTAATCTCATGTTTCAGTAACGCTTGTAAGCGGCGCTTCTTCATGCCACTAATGCAGGGATGTTCCCCTTTCCAAAAATACCCATGATGGACTAACAGAGCATCTGCGCCCGCGTCAACCGCTGCGGTTACCAACTCAAGGCTTGCGGTGACCCCACTAACGATCGACTTAATATCACTGCGTCCCTCCACCTGCAAACCATTGGGAGCATAATCCTTGAAACGATCAATTTCTAATAAACCATTGGTGTATTCCACTATTTCATGTAGCGCCGCCATCTTTTTTATTACCCCGATATTTACATCACTAAGAGAGCTTTGCGCGAGAACTGGTTTCGTTCCAGCAAGCCATAAATAATCGAAAAAACAAAGTTTACACGAAGTAAATAACTGTTTTGAGATCATTTATAACGCAACAGGAGCAGACCATAGACTGGTGCAAAGGTCTCACTAAGATTTCACTCTGTGCTAGAGTAAGCAAATCATGTTAGTACGGAAACTACTTCCCTATTTTGTTCAAGGCATTATGATCGGTCTCGTCATCGGCCTCATCTTCTATTTTTTTGCCATGCCCAATGCGACCAAGCAACAACGCTCAGTCGTTGAGATCAAAGAATCTCGCAATGCAACCGTCATTTCAACGGATGGCCCAGCCTCTTACGCCAATGCCGTCGCCATTGCCGCGCCCAGCGTGGTTAATATCAACACCACCAAGCGGGTCAGTGGTCACCCGCACCCTCTATATAACGATCCTACTTTTCGTCGTTTCTTTAATGACCAGCAACGCACGCCAATGCAGCGTAAAGACAATAGCCTCGGCTCTGGCGTCATCATCAGCGAACAAGGTTACATCCTCACTAATAACCATGTCATTGCCGATGCCGATGAAATCCAGGTGGTGCTAACCGATGGCCGCCAAGCGGATGCACAGGTAGTGGGGACAGATCCTGAAACCGATGTCGCGGTGCTTAAAATATCACTAGATAATCTGCCCGCCATCACCTTCGGTCAGTCCGACGTACTGCGAGTCGGCGATGTGGTGCTCGCCATCGGCAACCCCTTTGGCGTCGGTCAAACGGTTACCCAGGGCATAGTCAGCGCCACTGAGCGCAGTCATCTTGGCATTGCCACTTACGAAAATTTCATCCAGACCGATGCCGCCATCAACCCCGGCAATTCGGGCGGCGCACTGATTAATGCCGCGGGCGAGCTAATTGGCATTAACACCGCTATCTATACCCGTTCGGGTGGATCACAGGGCGTCGGTTTCGCGATTCCAGCCAATACCGTCAAAATGGTCATGAAACAGATTCTTGAACATGGACGCGCCATTCGCGGCTGGCTCGGCATCGAAATTCAAACCATCTCTCCCGCACTGGCCGAATCATTCGGTCTGTTGGAGGCCCGCGGGATCATCATCGCGGGCGTCATGCCTCAAGGGCCCGCTGCTCATGCTGGCGTTAAAACAGGCGATATTATTTTACAAATCAACGGCGAGGCAATTGCTGATGGCACAGCAGCGCTCAACCTCATTGCCCAGGTAGCCCCCGGCAATGAGATCCACATGAGTGGTATTCGACAGGGCAAACCATTTTCGATTACCGCTCATACCAGCAATAGGCCGATTCCGAAGAACCATACTATTCAGCAGTAAAACAGCTGAAGCCTATCAAGCGCCCAATACCGCTTGGAGCTGCCCCCTATGCATACTCATATACGGGTAAAGCCGCTTAATTCCCCGGCAACAACAAAATCTCTGATTGTTGCGTCATCACGCACAAAATAACATTATTTTTATCGGCGTTATTAATGAAAATAGCGCTAAAAGACGCTATTCCCTTTATCAAGTCTGTGCAACAACAAAGTGATTCATCAGACGCCAGCCAGCATTGCCTGATGTAATACAGCAGGAGCAGAAGAAAAAGGAGCCAACCATGCCAAAAATATCACTTGCAGACCAGCTAGATACCTTAAAGGGAAAAATTAGCGGGCTATTTTCTCGCCAAAAAAAAACAGCGGTGGCACAGAATAATGGCGACGCGCCCGAAAACGCGCCGTCTCAAGTAAAACGACTCGCGCCACTGGTCCTTGCGGCTGCCATTTTGGCGGGTGGTGGCTACGCCTTTCAGGATCACATCCTGGCATTGATCGCCCCCACACCTTCAAACGATCAAACATTCACACTACCCGTGGCGCACACCGCCCCACCACCAACGCCTGCTGCTGAAGAAATAATGACCAAAGTCGTTAGCGAGCCAGTGATGGCCTTAGTGATGGCCACAGAGGTTCAAGAAGAGACCATTGAGCTCGCCAGCGCTCCAAAAAAAGAATCCACTCACGATGCCATGAACCTCATCGAACGCAAAATTAAAGCCATGCAAGACCTGCAGGCGATGAATGAAAAGAGCACCGACACACTTGAGATGGCAAAAAACACTGGGGTGCTAGTCGCGACAAGCCATGATGAAATGTTAGCAGAGCCAACACCCAACGACGAATCAAGTAGCGCTCAGCCATCCATCAATAGCGCCACTTCCGAGAGTATGCAGAACAACCAATGGACACTCTGGCAGGCATCTAACCAGTGGGCCGTTCAATTAATGGCCGTCAAAACCAAAGCGTATTTAACCGATTTTATCCGCCAAAATGAACTAGAAGATGGCGCAACCTATTTTGAATTCACCCGCGATGGCGAGCACTTTTACGCATTAGTCGTTGGCGTCTACAACACTCATACGGAAGCGAGTGAAGCGGCGCAAACACTTGCCGTCGAATACAAGCTAGCACCATGGGTGCGCAGCATGCAGAGCATTCAAACAGTGATCGACTATGATTTTAATGCGATGCAACCCACATTAACAGCCAGCTGAGCTAAATAGCACTCAAGACCTGCTCGAACGCCGCCACCGTCTCGTCAATTTGTTCTTCTGTGATGACGAGCGGTGGCGCCATCCTCACCACCGTTTCATGGGTCTCTTTGCTCAACACGCCTTTGAGCATCAGCCGTTCACAGATATCACGCGCACTGGCGCGCTGCGGATCCAGCTCGATACCAATGAAGAGACCACGCCCACGCACCTCAATAATCGCATCTGATTGTATGGCTTGCAGACACTGCAACATATAAGCGCCTAGCCTTTCAGATCGCTCAACCAACTTTTCGTCCTGCAACACCTTCATCGCCTCCAACGCGACTGCCGATGCTAGCGGGTTACCGCCAAAGGTACTGCCATGGTCGCCGGGATCAAACACCGCCATCACATCTTCTCGTGCCAAAAACAGCGACACAGGCAGCATCCCTCCACCCAATGCCTTACCCAAAATCAGCCCATCCGGTTGCACCCCGTCATGCTGGCAGGCAAGTAGTTTACCGGTGCGCCCAAGACCACTCTGCACTTCATCACAGATCAACAACACATTATGACGCTTACACAGCTCGGCACATTGTGCGAGATAGCCCGTAGGCGGTATCACTATGCCCGCTTCGCCCTGAATCGGCTCAACCAGAAAGGCCGCTGTATTCTCAGTGATGGCTGCCTCAAGCGCATCAACATCACCATAGGCAATGTTTTTAAATCCAGGTGTCAGCGGGCCAAACTGATATTTGTATTGCGCTTCCGATGAGAAGCTCACAATGCTGATAGTGCGCCCATGGAAATTGCCATCACAGACAATAATTTCAGCCTTGTCCGCCGCCACTCCTTTCTCTGCATACGCCCATTTACGCGCCGCCTTCAATGCCGTCTCAACGGCTTCTGCACCAGTGTTCATTGGTAATGCACGTGGCTGACCGGTCATCTCACAGATCATTTTTAAAAATGGTGCGAGGGTATCAGTATGGAAGGCGCGCGAGACAATCGTTAAGCGCTGTGCCTGCTGCGCCATTGCTTTAACTAAGCGAGGATGACAGTGGCCATGGCTCACGGCGGAATAGGCACTCATCATATCGAGATAACGCTTACCGTTATCATCCCACACATAAGGGCCTTCGCCCTTTACCAATACGACCGGCAGCGGATGATAGTTATGCGCGCAATAATGCGCCTCTTGCTCCAATGTATCCATGCATCACCTCACTATTGTATTTGCCAATGCCAACGCCAGTTGTGCTGTTTTTTGCTCAATGTCATGGCTCGGATTGTATTCACTGACCTCGATCCCGAGCAGTCGCTCATCGTCCGCCACCATTGCCAATGCAGCAATCAGTTCATCACCGTGAATACCACCCAACTCCGGGCTGCCGACCCCCGGCGCATCACCGGGGTCAATCGCATCAAGGTCAATCGAGATACCAAACTGACGGCTCTGTTGTGTTACTCGCCCATGAGCCTCTCGCATCACTACCGCCAGGCCACGCTCTCGTATTTCTTCTATATAGTAGATATGAACGCCAAGACGCGATAGCAGTGCGTGCTCTTCCGCCTCATAACTGCGTATTCCAACCAACACTACATTTTGTGGCAACAACACTGGCGCTGGATAATTGATCGCGGTTAATTCCGCCGGACCATGCCCCAGCAGGCAAGCAAGCGGCATCCCATGGTAGGCGCCGCTCGGCGAAGTCTCCGGCCTATGGCTATCCATATGTGCGTCAATCCAAATTAAGCCCAGCGACTCCTGCTCTGCCAACGTCTCACGCGCACCACTCCAGATCCCCACGGCACTCGAATGATCACCACTAAAGACCGCAAAACGATGCGAGGCCTCAATCGAGCGTTGCACCTGTCCGGCAAGACTATGGCATAACAGTTGAATGGTATGCAGGTCATCCTGCGCCTGAGGTGGATAAAGCGTTGTCAGCCACGTTACTTGGTTGTCACAGAGATGAGATTTAACACAGATGGCGTGCAATGCCTCAGGGCCATCCTCACAACCATGGTCTTGCGCCCCAACACCTGAAGCAACCCCGATAAAGTCTACTATCGACAAACCAACCACACCTCACTACGCTAGTGTTTCAGATGATTGACACTATTCAGCACCAAAAACCACATCGGCAAAACCTTTTACCAACACGCGACAATCTAGATGCCGATCCCAGGGGATCATCGTCATCACCTTTTCAATCCCAAGTGACTGCAATTGATGCGGCACGCCGTAACCATGCATCAGATGACCACTACCGATAAACGCGACCACCATCGGTACTTTTTGTGCTGCATCTAATTGCGCGTGAATGCTTTCTGCCATGGCACGATCCCACAATAACTGCTTCTGTACAAAGCGACGAAATGCGGGCCCTTCAACCAGCATATCTAATTCCTCATCGGAAAATTTATGCCGCTGAAAACTCATCACCAGATGTCGTATGTAAGGGCGCGTTGCCTGAGCTGGCACGCTCATGCCATCGGGGGCAAATGTCCAGCCAAGATCAACCGCTTCATTCACTTTCTCACGCGTGATATTCAAGGCAATCAGTGGAATCCCCTGATCACGCGCGTAGAGCATTAAAGGAATATAATAGTCCGCACTAAAACTCCAATAACGCGACCACTCCACCTCTTCAAGAAAAACATGGATGGTGGTTTCGCCACGTAAAAATCGCTCAATCTTCGGTTGCACCACTTTAGGCAGCATCTCAAGCCCCAGTACCAGCGCTGGCTGCTGCTGGTGTAGCGCTTGTAACATTCGTAACTGCCAATCGTGATGTGACTGGTTATCGTGGTGTTCACCCAACAACACCACTCGATTTAATGTTGCCTGCGCCAATACTGATGATTCATCAACCATCTCACGCGAGCCGAGTTGCAACCAACTATTAGGAGAGACACACGATGAAACAGCATGCGCCTGATCATCACTTGCAGCAGCCAATAACGGCGGGCTCGACAAACAAAGAGCAATACAAATGCCACGAAGCAGGTTCATCCAGTCCCCCTTAAATATTCAAGTGTAAATGCGCACGCCCCACATAAAAATCGAAAACTGAAGCTAGCTCAACATTTTTTTCACCGCACCAACAAGCCGCTCTTCAGTAAATGGCTTCTGTAACCAACCAGAAGCACCAAAGTTTTTCGCTTTATTTTTTTTGAAATCACTACCTTCTGTTGTCAGCATAATAATGGGAATATCAGCAAAAGCATCAAGGCGGCGTAGTTTACTCACCAAGCTAATGCCACTCATATTCGGNATATTAATGTCCGACAATACCAGATCAAAGGTCTGTTCACGCGCAATTTCCATCGCCTGCACACCATCATTGGCACTGACAACTTCAAAGCCTTCCTTTTCCAACATCAACTTCACCATATTACGTATCGTCAGTGAATCATCTACCGATAGAATTCGTGCCATTTTTACTCTCGTCATCGCGCCTTAGTAGCAAACACCATCTATGTTCCATTTAATAGCGTTATCGGACAAATAGCTAAATAATTAAACTAAGGAATAAGCCTGTATATTATATACCCCATCAATCCAGTGCTGTCACACGAATGACCTCATCAAGCGTCGTCAATCCTTGCAGTGCCTTACCAAAACCATCATAGCGCATCTCCTTATATCCATTCTCTATTGCTTGCTGCGCAATCTCAGCAAAGTCAGCCTGCTCAATAATTAAGTTCCGCATCGGCTGATTAACGCGCATAAATTCATGAATACCCACTCGCCCACGAAACCCCGTCCCACTACAATTAGAACAACCGTCAGCCTTAAAAAGATCCGGTAGCGCCATCTCCTCCGACCAATGAAAATGCATGCTTAAATCTTCAGTTTCAGGCTCATATCGATAACAACATTTATCACACAAGCGCCTTACCAAACGCTGCGCCAGTATTCCCGCCAGTGACGGCCCAATAACATAAGGTTCAATACCCATATCCAGTAACCGAGTCACGCCATGAAGCGCGCTATTCGCATGCAAAGTACTTAACACCAGGTGACCGGTCAACGCAGCTTCAGAGGCGATTGCCGCCGTCTCTGCATCTCGAATTTCCCCCACCAATATTACATCCGGGTCTTGCCGAAGTGCTGCACGCATCACAATGGGAAACGTACGACCCGCTTTAAGGTTAACCTGACATTGGGTAAATTGCACAACCTCGTACTCAACAGGGTCTTCAATCGTTATGATTTTGATTTCCGGGCTCTCGATCAGATTCAATGCGCCATAAAGCGTGGTCGATTTTCCAGAACCAGTCGGCCCCGTGACTAAAACCATGCCATTAGGACGAGCCAACGCACTCTTTAACGGTGCTAATACATGTGGTGAAATATCTTGCTTATCCAGGTCTAAATCGATACCACCAAATAGTGAACCTAACAGACGCATCACCACCGTCTCACCATGAATAGAGGGAAATGTGCTGACTCTAATATCGATCTGCTTAATTGACGTACTAAATTTTATGCGCCCATCTTGCGGCTTGCGACGTTCCGATATGTCTAATTCGGACATGATTTTGTAACGCGATACCAACGCGCGTGCAATATCCTTATTCAGCTCCAAGCGATTAAGCAACACACCGTCCACTCGAAAACGCACCATATAAAGATCGGCTTTTGGCTCAAGATGGATATCGGATGCACGTTCCTTCAAGGCCAGCAGAATCATCGCATCCGCCAACTTCACTACCGCCAGTTGATCCCCTTTGCGTTCTTCAGACAGTTTCTGCAGGATATCAAGGTCAATGGTGCGAAACAACGCATCCATCTCTTCATCGTTTTGGTAATGCACTGAAATCGCCGTTTCCAGCTCATCTGGCAGCGTCAACAACACATCAATATCGCCCAACTGCTGATTCAACTCTGTCAGCGCTTCGAGATCCTCTGGGTCTGTCATTGCCAACGTGACATAATCACCCAACTTATAGATCGGTATCACTTGCAAACGTTGCGCCATCTTCTTTGAGAGCAGATTGACCACATCCTCCTGGAACAACGTCTTTTCCAGGTTCATATAGGCCTTATGCACACGGTCGCCCAGCACCATTCCCGCCACATCCCGCGTGATTTTACCCGATTTAATCAACACAGAAGCAAATGCAAACGCGCTCTGCCCCGATTCATGCTTTGCCCTACTGATCACATCAGGCGACAAACCGCCTCGCTGAGAAAATGCCTCTATCAATGCCTCATCTAAAAACACGCGTTGATGTCCTTATTTTTTTTGCATCATTTCAAGCATGGCACGTATATCATCCTGATTTACCTTGCCATTACTTCCCTTGCTGGCAGCCTCCAATTCATACTCCACCATCAATGCAGCCAAATCATAACGACGTACCCGCGTCTGCATTGGGGCCGGCATCGCTGACATTATTTCCGCACCGCTATTCAATGCCTGTAATTCACGGCCACAGCCACCACAAAAAATAAAACGCTGGTCACAGGCAAAACCACAGCGCGGACAACGCGAAGTGGTAATTGACTCGCCACATGTCACGCAAAAAGCAAAGCCCAATGGATTTTTATGATGGCAGTTCGTCACGATAAGCCGCCGCCCGACGCTAAACCGTTAGGCCAACTCGCCTTTATTTCTGCCGCCATAACATTGGCAGGGTTGTCTTTAAGAATGAAGTTTTTCGCGCCCGATTCCAGGCATGTTTTTACCACTGCCATCGAATTCTGCGAGGTCAGCATCAATACCAGCGCATCTGGATTAAGCGCCATAATTTGTTGCAACGCACTAATACCATCCATGCGCGGCATATTGATATCCATTAAGGTCAGATCTGGGGCGTTTTCTTTAAATAGCGAAACTGCTTCGATACCATCACAAGCTTCGCAGGCAACCTCGCCGCCCAGCTCTTCGACAATTGAACGCAGTAAATCTCGAATGGATTTCTGATCGTCCACGACCATTACGCTTATTTTGCCCATCATCACGTCCCTGTATTTACGACACTACTAAAATAGTATCGGCTAACCGCTAGGCGAGATTAATCACATATGCGTTTATCCCTTAAAGCGGTAAGGGCTGGCACGTGAAAATAGAAGGAACTACTGTTTTCGGTCGTAAAAATCTTCCTGGCTTGCTGCTGAAGGCGGGGGTGGCTCAGGAGGTGAGGGGTCATCATCTTCTGTCGGTCGCTTTGAAATCATAATACGAGAGAGGATCACCCCCAGCTCAAATAATATCCACATCGGAATGGCGAGTAAGGTTTGAGAAATAATATCTGGCGGGGTCAATAACATGCCAATGACAAACACGCCGACAATAATAAACGGCCGCTTGGCAACCAGCTTATCGGGCGTGGTAATGCCTGCCCACACCATCAAAATAGTGGCAATCGGAATCTCAAAAGCGAGGCCAAAGGCAAAAAAGAGCTTGAGCACAAAATCGAGGTATTTACTGATGTCGGTCATCACCGCCACCCCTTCTGGTGTGGTGCCGATAAAAAACGCAAACATCAATGGAAACACCACAAAATAGGCAAACGACATGCCAGCATAAAAAAGTAGCGTGCTGGAGACAATCAGTGGCAATACCATCTTGCGCTCATTGGCAAAAAGCCCGGGCGCAATAAAACGCCACACCTGATAAAGCACCCATGGGATCGCTAAAAAGAACGCCCCTACCAGGGTGAATTTAAACGGGGTTAAAAATGGTGATGCCACGTCGGTCGCGATCATCGTACTACCCGCTGGCAGTTGATCAATCAGCGGTGCGGCGAGTGTGGTATAGAGGTCGTTAGCAAATGGAAAGAGGCAGATAAAGACAATCGTAATTCCCGCCAACATGCGTAACATGCGGTCACGCAATTCAATCAGATGCGTGACTAAAGGTGTTTTGGGGTCAGGTGGATACTTACGAGGCTTGGCCATGAGAAATGATTATTTTTTGACTACGTCGTCACTAGCGGCATCTTTAGGCGGCAAGGATGATTTTGATTCAGCTATCTGCCCTGATGCCTGGTCAGTCTGGTCAGCTTCAGCAGCAGCCATGCGATCACGCTCTTCCTTGGGAATTGGTTTTAACACATCACCAGAGATCACATCATTAAGGTCTCGTTTAATCGCCGAAACGGCACGGGTCGTCTCACTTAATGAGCGATGAGCCTCCGCAATTTTCGTCTCTTCTACGATTCGCTCTTTAAGCTCTCTACCGCGATCAACTTCGCTCTCCAACTCATCTTTCATCTCGCCCATGAAATTACGCGCTTTATTGATCCAGCGGCCAGTGGTACGCGCAAGCGTCGGCAACTCTTCTGGTCCAACGACCAGAAGCGCTACGATGGCGATCACTGTGAGTTCCCAAAAACCGATATCAAACATGATGTCTCATCCCCGCAAAAACACAGGGCTCATTCGAATGAAGTGAGTAATGAACGATCAAAGCCAAAAACGGGCTTAAACCTTATCCTTATCTTTGTCCTTCTCTTTTACTTCGGCCTGAGTGGCGTCGCCATCGATCACACGATTAGCATCTTTATGTACCAACTCATCAGGAATAGGATCAGCCTTTAAGCCATCGTCACCATCATCTTTTTTAGCCTCGCCAACGGATTCACGGAAACCTTTTACCGCACCACCAATATCATTGCCCATGCCTCGCAGTTTTTTGGTGCCGAACAACAACAGTACGATCACCAGTACAATCAACAACTGCCAAATACTAATACCACCCATGACTACTCCTCGTCTAAAGCTTTACGTTTAGCTATTTCAATTTATTTTCTGTCCGCTCGGCCTTCTCTTGCAGACCAGACTGACCAAAACGTCGTGCCAACTCCTGTAGCACATCATCAGGTTTTAATCCTTGATGCGCCAACATGACCATCGTGTGAAACCATAAATCTGCCGTTTCATAAACAATCTGTTTTGCATCTCCATTTTTGGCGGCAATCACCGTTTCGGTTGCCTCTTCGCCCACCTTTTTCAGAATACTATCTAGTCCCTTTGCATATAGCGATGCCACATAGGAACTATCAGGGTCCATGCCCTTTCGTTGCTCTAATATATCAGCTATTTGACTAAGCACATCACTCATATCACCCGATCTCTCATATTCAACAAAGGCGCAACACAGCCAAAGCGCCACCAGGGCCTTCCAGACGAAAGCCGCCATTCTACGCTATTTGAAGTCGTTCCCATATAAGCGATGTAAATCATCAATCTTGCGCATTGATGAACGAGTATTTCCACTCTAGATTACAATAAAAATTGCCATTTTCATCGTTTTTACCAACAATGAGCCACGCAAGACCCTCGCACTCACACATATTCGGGAGAAATAGGATGAACGACAACCATTTTGATCGCGAGGCAGCACGCCAACAAAACCGCAAGGTCACACGCTCAAGCACCATCATATCCCTCATCGGCGCTGCACTTTTTTTGCTCTCAGGGGTACTCATCTATCAATTAACCCCGGGGCCGCTAGAGAAGCAACAGAGCATAATCAACTCACCGCTCGCGGCCAAGATCTCACTTGAAATGGTGCAAAAAGACACATTCAATCAATGGCGGCCATTAGACCACAGCCCAGAGAGCGGTGAACAGATCCGCTTTCGCATCTCCACCAACCAAGCTCTCCATGCCACGCTGACCAGCGAACCCAATCAGAGCCATCCACGCACACTATTCAATGATATTCGCATTCCACCCGGTAAAAACAAGATCATCAACTTCAACCATCACGATTATTACTACACCATCAAAGAGACAGACAAGCAGATGCAATTTTGCCTCATCACCGCCGCCGATTCAAAAGCACTCGCAAAAAAAATCACCGCCATGCGGGCGAAAACCCACCTAAGTGAATCACCCAACAGTCACTGCGTGAACTGGTAATTCCAACCACCTAAGTAGCGATGGTTTAACGCGCTCAAAAACTATGCTAACAATAGCGAACCAGAAGCGCTTGCTTACTCACAAGCAAAGTAAAATCGGAGAGCAACATGGTTCTTGAGTTTAACATCGACAACACCCCGCCCGCACTGACTGAGATAGAAGACGCTCTCAAGCAGGTCACTAAAGACCGCGCCCTGCTGCGCAAAAAAAACATTCGCTTCCTCATCTATGTACTACTGGTCGTCGCCGCTTACGCAACATTCATGCTAACCGTCGTCATCCCGATACTGGCAGATCCTGCCGCACTCCCCGATTTCGTCGCAACCGTCGCTTACTGCACCCCCTACCTCACCTTTCTCATTTTTATTGTCAGCAATAATCTACACACCAAAGTCATCGAAAGACCACGGAAAACACTCGATACAGCGATTCCTGCATTCAAGTCGGCAACTGAAAAAATAAATGCAGCCATCAGCGACTGCGGACAACGCTACCTAGAAGTAGCGGACTACCAGCAACGCACCCGCTCACTCGGCCGGCCAATGATGCATGGTGAGGCAGAGATGCTTTTTCAGTGGGTTGAAAAGCAAATGCAGAAAGAGGCGGGGCTCACCAACGGCTTTTCTATCTAAAAAAAACGGCGGGTGCCTGCCGCACTAGCAAATACCAGTACCACAAACAACCGCCACTCAGCAGCCTATAAAAAAATTAATTATTTCTTCTTTTTAGCGGCCTTTTCTGCTTTCTTTGCGGCCTCTTCAATCCCTTCTAGCGTCTTGTCATCCAACTTAGCCAACACCGCAAGATCCGCTTTGTCTTCTACTTTGCCATGCAATATTGTACACAGTTCGTGCAGGTCACGATGCTGCGTCACTAACTTAGCACTCTCTTCCAGCGCAGACTGAAACTCACTAATACGCTGTTCCTGAGCACGCTTTTCTTTACGTAAAGTCGTCGCTTCACCTTCTACCACTTTACGAGCAGAGGTCTCATCCATCTTCTGCTTTTTCAGCGCTTTAAGCTTTTTAACAACATTTTCTGGCGTATCTGCCAATGCCTTGTTAATCGCCTTAACTGCGCGCTCTTTTTCAGTTATCTGGGCATTGATGTTTTTCATCGCAATAAAATGCGCATCACGCTCAACTGACATCGCTTTTTCCGACTCTTGCTTCGCGCTTAACATAGCCGCGGCCTGAGCCTCGGCAATATTCTTTGCCTTTTCACTCTCGGCCATCTTCTTTTCCATCACAGCAATGGCTTGACCTGCTTGCTGCTGCGCACTGCCAACACTCGCTTCTGCATCGATGATTTTTTTAACGCCAATCTCAAGCTCGCGCTTAAGGACGTCACGACTGCAGTCAGGGTCTAATCCCAGTGCATCTGTCGCTGTTTTAATTAATACCTGATTGCTAATCGCAAGATCCTTCCAGACCTTCAAATGAAGTTTAAATTCTGCTTGTTCCACTTATTGCT
The DNA here is from genome assembly GCA_002401765.2 of Thiotrichaceae bacterium. Lineage (GTDB taxonomy): Bacteria > Pseudomonadota > Gammaproteobacteria > SZUA-140 > SZUA-140 > SZUA-76. Next base: position 52,946 of record NVTY02000038.1, on the reverse strand, counting down.
CCTGAATTGTGGGGCCGAACAACCACGAGAATTCCCCAATGACGGCCTTTACGGGGGCACACTATAGCAAGATATAACCGTTTTAAGGGGCTATTTGACGGATTTTCGTAAAATCAGCACAAACCCCCTTTATTTACAAGGACAAGATGATCTATCTTTAAGTGCCTAAATCAGCCCCCAAAAAGCGCTCACATGGGCAAAAAACATCCGGTAAAAACAAAGCAACACGCTGATTTAAAGGATTTTTTTCATTCACCCTTGTCATCCACCCCAGTTCTAGCTGATACTAGCCACCATGCCTGAACAACTTATCCTAACCGACCATTTTCTGATCGCCATGCCCGCGCTGCATGACCCAAATTTCTTTCACAGTGTCACCTATATCTGTGAACACAACGCAGATGGAGCGATGGGGATTACCATAAACCGCCCGCTCGACATCGCGCTGGGAGAAATTTTACGCCAAACAGAGACCCCTTGCGAAGATGACGCCATCAACAATGCCACCATTTTTCTCGGCGGCCCGGTCCAGAATGAGCGCGGTTTTGTAATTCACCGCCCGCATGGCGAATGGGATGCATCACTCATGGTCAGTGATGAAATTTGCGTCACCTCATCAAAAGACATCCTGGAGGCGATCGCGGCGGGAAAGGCCCCGCAGGATTGCCTTGTCGCCCTCGGCTATGCTGGCTGGAGCGAAGGCCAACTGGAACATGAGATCGCAGAAAATGCCTGGATTAGCGTCCCCGCCGCTGGCAACATCATCTTCAACACCCCATACAATCAATGCTGGGAAGCCGCTGCCGCACAAGCAGGGATCGACCTTAACCGCCTCTCCAATGACATTGGACACGCCTGATAAACCCGCTGATCGAGCCGGTCAGCGCACCCTGCTCGCCTTCGACTTCGGCACCAAAAAAATCGGCGTCGCGGTCGGCCAGGAGCTGGTCCAGAGCAGCGCGGCCCTAGCCGTGCTGCATTCACGAGATGAACGTCCCGACTGGGAAGGTATCAGCCAGTTAATCGAAAATTGGCAACCGGATGCGCTAGTGGTTGGCATCCCGCTTAACATGGATGGCAGCGATAATGAGATGACCTTGAAAGCAAAGCGCTTCTCCAATCGTCTGCACGGACGCTATCACCTGCCGGTCTATCCTGCGGATGAGCGCCTCACCACCCGTGAAGCTGCGCGAGATTGTTACGACCCGCACAACAAGCGCGGCCTCAAACGCAAAGGTCACATGGAAGTCGATTCGGTTGCCGCACAGATCATCCTTGAAACTTTTTTCAGTCAACAGTCCTAAAACAGAGCGCTCTGGTAACATAGATCAAAGACGAGCAAAACAAAACAATAACCGGTATCATTACTGCCTGTGAACGCAAAAGAATTAGACATAGACCAAAGCCTCAACGCCGTTGCAAAGTCACTCCGCACCATCCTTGAGTCACGCAGCATCCAGGACCCGATCATGATCGGCATCTACACGGGCGGGGTATGGATCGCACAGCAGCTGCATCAGCAACTCGCCATCAAGGCACCCCTTGGCACACTCGATATTTCATTCTATCGCGACGATTTCACCCGCGTCGGCATGAATCCGCAAGTCAAACCCTCCTCGTTGCCACTGAGCATTGACGATCGCCATATTATTTTGGTCGATGACGTGCTCTACACCGGCCGCACCATCCGCGCGGCAATGAACGAACTCTTCGACTACGGCCGCCCCGCGTCAATCATACTGGCCGTACTAGTGGAGCGTGATGGGCGCGAACTACCAATTCAGCCCGACGCCGTCGGTCAGCACATTTCATTACAAGCAGGCGAACAGATTAAATTGCAAGGCCCCGCCCCCTTAACACTGAGTCTCAGGCGCGTATGAAAAAGAAAAACCGCCTGCAACTCGATGACAACGGCAAACTTAAGCATTTCCTGACGATTGAAGGACTCAACCGTCAGATGCTGATTGACATCCTCGATACCGCCGAATCATTTACCAGCGTCACCGAACAGAACATCAAAAAGGTACCACTGCTGCGTGGCAAAACAATTGTGAACCTTTTTTTTGAGGCCAGCACCCGCACCCGCACCACTTTTGAGCTGGCAGCAAAACGCCTCTCGGCCGACGTGCTCAACATTAACATTCAGGCATCCGCCACTGCCAAGGGTGAAACCCTGCTCGATATGCTGCGCAATTTTGAGGCGATGCACTGCGATATGTTTGTGGTACGCCACGCCGATAGCGGTGCGGCTCACTTCATTGCACAACATGCAGCACCACACATCAGTGTCATCAACGCGGGCGATGGCCAGCATGCCCATCCTACGCAAGCGATGCTCGACATGTTTACCATCCGCCGCGAAAAGGGTGAGTTCCACAGACTCAATGTGGCGATCGTCGGCGACATCCGCCACTCACGCGTGGCGCGCTCTCAGATCCATGCGCTCAGCATGCTCGGGGTGGAAGATATCCGCATCATCGCCCCCAAGACACTGATTCCAACTGAACCGGACACCTTTGGTGTGCATGTCTACCACGACCTGCGCGAAGGGTTGCGCGATGTCGATGTAGTGATCATGCTGCGCCTGCAAAAGGAACGAATGAGCGGCGGTTCTCTACCCAGCGAACATGAATATTTTCAGCTCTACGGCCTAACAGAAGAGAAATTGGCGCTAGCCAAGCCCGATGTGATCGTAATGCACCCTGGCCCGGTCAATCGCGGCGTTGAGATCGACTCCGCAGTGGCCGATGGCCCTCGCTCGGTGATTCTGCAGCAGGTGAGCCACGGTATCGCAGTGCGCATGGCGGTGATGTCGATGGCAATGCAGAGCCACCTGAGGGACGCGCCGGGAGGCCAACGCTGATGGAAATCGAAATTAAAAACGGCCGTGTTATCGATCCCGCCAATGCAATCGACGACAACCAAAGCCTGTTTATTAGCGATGGCAAAATCGTCGCTTTCGGCCGTGCACCAGCAGGTTTCACCGCAAACGACACCATCGATGCAAAAGGACAGATCATCTGCCCCGGCCTGGTTGATCTGCGCGCCCATCTGCGCGAACCAGGCGCAGAACATAAAGGGACGATTGCGAGCGAGACACGTGCTGCAGCCCGTGGCGGTATCACTACACTGTGCTGTCCACCCGATACAAACCCGATTATTGACACCCCTGCGGTGGTTGAGCTGATTCAACGCCACGCCAAAAGCGCAGGCTTTGCACGAGTAGTGCCGCTCGGCGCGCTGACGCAGAAACTCGAAGGCAATGCCATCACCGAAATGCACGCACTTAAAAAAGCAGGCTGCGTCGGCGTGAGTAACGCGATGAGGCCAATTGGCAGCACCCTGATTCTGCGCCGCGCCATGGAGTACGCCGCCACGCATGACTTAACGGTATTCATTCACGCTGAAGATACCGCCCTGAGCGACAACGGCTGCGTGCATGAGGGCGCCGTTGGCTCGCGTCTTGGCCTGCCAGGCATTCCAATCGCCGCCGAAACCGTGGCGGTTGCCGCGACGCTAGCACTGGTAGAAGAGACCGGCGCGCGAGTCCATTTTTCAATGGTTTCAAGCAAACGCGCACTGCAGAAGATATCGCGAGCCAAATTTGAGGGCCAACCCGTCACTTGTGATGTCAGCGCACACCACCTGCACCTCACCGAGATCGATCTGCTGGGTTTTAACAGCCAGTGCCATGTACGCCCACCGCTGCGCACCCAACGTGACATGGAAGGGCTGCGCAAAGGGATCGCCGACGGCGTAGTCGCCGCGATCTGTTCCGACCATCAGCCACACGAGGCCGATGCCAAGCTAGCCCCTTTTGGCGCAACCGAGTCCGGCATCTCCGCACTTGAAACACTACTGCCACTGGCACTACGCGTGGTGGATGATGGCATATTAACGATCTCGCAGATGATCAACAGCCTGACACACCAGCCCGCCGCAATCCTGGGCGTCGAGGCTGGAACACTCTCTATTGGACAACGCGCCGACATCTGCATCTTCGACCCTGAACGCTACTGGACGCTCGATGGTTACTCGATGCTAAGCCGTGGCCACAACACCCCCTTCCTCAACTGGGAGATGAAGGGCGAGGTGACACGCACATTGCTGGGAGGCAAAACTGTTTATGAATGCGAATAGCAGACCCCATCGCAACACGATTTTTGTTGAAGAGGCGGAAGTCCTTGAGCACCAGGCCTACGACGGCAAACAGTTCATTATGAAACTGCAAGCACCCAAAACTGCCAAAGATGCGCTGCCCGGCAGCTTTGTCCACCTGCGCTGTAGCGAGCAACGCCCAATGCGCCGTCCGCTATCAATCATGCGCACCGACAAGCAAAAAGGTTGGATCGAGATCCTCTATCGCGTCTTTGGTGAAGGGACCGAGCTGTTGTCACAGAACCCAGTCGGTAGTCACATCAATTTAATCGGCCCCATCGGTAAACCATTTGAACTTAACCCGGAGCGCCCACGCCCACTGTTACTCGGTGGCGGCGTCGGTATCCCGCCAATGGTCTTTATCGCCGACGAAGCGCGCAAACTAAAAGGTGCCTACCACCCGATGATTTTCATGGGCTCTGAAACACCTTTTCCGTTTAAGACTCGTCCTTCGCAAATCATGATTCCCGGCCTACCAGACGACACCATCGCCGCCATGCCGCTGATGGAAGACTGGGACATCCCGAGTCGCCTGGCCAGCCAACAAGATTTTCCCGGCGTTTATCAAGGCTACATTACCGACCTCGCGCGCGCCTGGCTCAATATTCTAGATGATACACAGCGCAATGAAGTGGAGGTATTTGCCTGTGGCCCACACCCAATGCTGGAAGCGGTGGCTAAGGTCGCACAGGAATTTGAGCTGCCGTGCCAGATCTCACTGGAAGAGTTTATGGCCTGTGCGGTTGGTGGTTGTGCCGGTTGCGTGGTCAAGGTGCATAACGACGATGGCACCACGGCGATGAAACGGGTCTGCGTCGATGGACCGGTATTCCCTGCCGAAGCAATCTTCCCCAAATCGAGCTAACCGTCAAGGAAGACCTGCAGTATGAATTCGGTTTCCGATCCCGCCACTTGGGTCACACAACATGGCGATGCGCTATTCCGCTATGCCCTAATGAAGATGCGAGATAAGTCTCTGGCAGAAGACATGGTACAGGAGACCTTTCTTGCAGCGCTCAAGGCACGCCAACGCTTTTCTGGCCAGTCATCAGAAAAGACCTGGCTGATTGGCATCCTCAAGCACAAGATCATCGACCACTTCCGCAAACACAAGCGCGAACAGAGCTGCGACGATATCGAATCGCTCACCGAACAGCTCAATCAGCAGTTCGATCACACTGGCCATTGGTCAATCCCGATGCGCAGCTGGCAGGAACCTGAGCAGGCCCACGAGAACCAGGAGTTCTGGAAGGTCTTCGCAGCCTGTATTGCCCACCTGCCAGACCACCTCGCCGACCTCTTTATCCTACGCGAGGTCAAAGGGCTCACGAGCGAAGAGATCTGTAAGCTACTGGACATATCCACGACCAATAATATGTGGGTAATGTTGTCACGCGCACGAATGCGCCTTCGCGGCTGTCTGGATTCGCGCTGGTTCAATCGTAATAGCGATGACCAGAGCCAGGAGACAAGCTAATGCTCTCATGCAAAAAAATTGGAGAACTGCTCTCCCAGACGATGGATCGCAAGCTATCATTTAGAGAGTGGCTTGGACTCAAACTCCACCTGTTTATCTGCAAAACCTGTAGCTGCTATGACAAACAATTGCAATTTGTCGCGCGCTCCGCACGCCGCTTAATGCAGCCAGAGAAAGATAGTCAGGGAATACCAGCGCTTTCGGATGATGCAGGGTCACGTATCAGCAGCGCCATCAAACAGCAGCTGGATAAGGAAGAAAACAAAAAATAATAGCGAAGAGAAGGTTAATCAGCCGTCAGGGAACTGAGCCGATGCCCGCACCGCCTCTACCAACACCGGCAGTTCTGCATATTGCGCCTCACTCAAGGGCTCACCACTATTAGATACCCCCTTTAACAACACCTCAAGCTCTCGTGCGCTCTTTCCCATGGTGGTAAAACCGAACACCTGCGCCGAGCCAGCCATGCTATGCACCATGCGATGAAGCGTTTTAAAGGTCTCTTCATCCCAGCCATCGTTAACCAGCGAGCCCCACAACTCATCGATATCAGCCAGTTTCTGGGGCACCTGATCCGCATATGAATCCTTTAATGCCTGCAGCTCCTGCTCGAACCCTTCCATTCCCTGGTTCATCACTCGACCTCCTTCGCATCCTTGTCCGCCCAACGCATTGATGCCATACCCTTGCCAGCAGGCTAGCATAGAAATCAAATCCTATGCATCTGTATCGCCGCTTCATGCAAAAACTTAACCTGCGCCACCGCTCACTCGCACGCAGAAAAAAGTAATCAAAACTAAATCTTAATGTCAGCTGAAAGGTTATTGCCATTCATACGACTACCTTCAACACTCACAGCAATGAAATCGCCACCATCACCGCCTTTGGTTTGCGTGGTATGCTTTCCACCCCGAGACAGGTGTATTCGAACCATAAGCCGTGCAATATCGCCATAAAAAGCCGCTTGCATTCCCCCTTTAGGAAATGTTTTTATAACGCTAAGCTGCCCACTTTCTCCTGCAGCCGCCCAACCGATAAAATGAAAATAAGGATTCACCATGCACGCCACGCTTGCGCTACTTGAAGCCACCGATTTTCCTGCGCTACGCCGCATGCCGCTAGAGACACTTCAGGTCAACCTCGGCTATCTCTGCAACCAAACCTGCCTACATTGCCATGTGAACGCCGGGCCAACACGTAAAGAGATTATGACACGTGACACCATCGATGAGATTCTCAGCTACCTTGCTCAAAGCAACATCAAGACACTCGATCTCACTGGCGGCGCGCCCGAGATGAACCCACACTTTCGTGATCTAGTCAGCGGTGCACGCACCCTCGGGATCAAGGTGATTGACCGCTGTAACCTTACTATCCTTAGTGAAGAGGGCTATGAAGGGCTGGCTGAGTTTCTTGCCGAGCAACAGGTAGAAGTCGTCGCCTCACTGCCCTGCTACCTAGAAGATAACGTCAACGCTCAACGCGGCAAAGGGGTCTTCCACGACAGTATCGAAGGACTCAAAAATCTCAATGCCCTCGGTTATGGCAAAGCAGATAGCGATCTAATCCTAAACCTGGTATTCAATCCGCAAGGGGCCGCACTACCACCATCGCAAGAATCACTGCAGGCCTCGTACAAAACCCACCTCAAAGAGCACTATGGAATTGAGTTCAACCAGCTCTTTACCATTACCAACATGCCAATCAAACGCTTTGGCAGCATGCTGATTTCAAAAGGACAGTTTAAAGAGTACATGGCACTACTGCGCAATTCATATAACCGCGACACCCTGGGTGATGTAATGTGCCGCTCCACCCTAAGCGTTGATTGGCAAGGGTACCTCTACGACTGCGACTTTAATCAAATGCTAGGTTTGGCAGCGCCGCTCGATAAGAAACCACGTACCCACATCAGCGAACTCAGCGCGATTGATGTTGAAGGACAAGCGATTGTCGTTAAAGACCACTGTTATGGCTGCACTGCCGGCCAAGGTAGTAGCTGTGGTGGTGCGCTGGATTGACACAGACCATCAACAGATTTTACGTCTCCGGCGCAGGCCGGAGCCCAGCGCCTTTAGATGGCTTCTGGATTCCGCCCTGCGCCGGAATGACGAGTTATAACTCTCATTGTTATTAATCATGAAATTCCCTAACGCACGCCTGATCGTCTTTGCCAAAGCCCCGGAGGCAGGCAAAGCAAAGACACGCCTGATTCCCGCACTCGGTAAAGACGGTGCGGCAGCACTGCATGTACGATTAGTCACGCACACTTTAACCACTGTCACAAGTACCGCGCTCTGCCCGCTGCAACTGTGGTGCGCGCCGGATACTACCCATCTATTTTTCGACCACTGCAAAAATAACTTTCCTGTGACACTGCACCAACAACAAGGCGCTGATCTCGGCGAGCGCATGGCGCATGCAATGAACCATAACCTGCAACAAGGTTTTAATAGCGTTATCATCGGTAGCGATTGCCCGGCACTAAGTGCCGCTGACTTTGAACAGGCGCTCACCTATTTACATAATGGCACCGACATCGTACTCGCGCCGGCAAGTGATGGTGGTTATGTGTTAATGGGATTGAGCCGCTTTTCGCCGACACTGTTTTCCGATATCAACTGGGGCAGTGGCGAGGTACTTGCCACCACTCGCGAGAGGATCGCCACGCTTCAATGGCCGACCACCGAACTTGCCACCTTTCAGGATATTGATCGACCGGAAGATTTAAATGAGGCCGAACGATTGCTGGGCCCAATCAAAACATTAACAAGCGCATGAGCATCTCGCCCGAATACGAACTCTCGGTTATCATCCCCGCTATCAACGAGGCCGAAGCGTTACCAACACTGATCACCGCACTTGGTAAACAACAGGGCATTCGCATTGAGATCATCATTGCGGATGGCGGCAGTCGCGATAATACACTCGCTCTTTGCCATACGGCAGCCAGCGCTGTAAATATCCCACTTCAGGGTATCAATGCGCCTGCAGGTCGCGCTAAACAGATGAACACTGGCACTCGCCACGCCCGCGCAAGTGATCTTCTTTTTTTACATGCTGACACGACGATTGATGACCCGATGCTGCTCGCCAATGCCAGAGATGCAACCCAACAGATTCGCCATACAACAAATAATGATACAATCGCAGGCCATTTTCCACTGCATTTTGTTCGCGCCAATGATGACCACGATAGCGGTTATTATTTCTATGAAGCGAAGACCACCCTCAACCGTCGCGACTGCATCAATGGCGATCAGGGCTTCTGGTTATCAAAGGGCTATCTGCAGCAACTCGGTGGCTTTGATGAATCACTCGACTACATGGAAGATGCGCGGCTCGCGAATAAAATCTTTGATAGCGGGCGCTGGATTACACTACCCGGGAAAGTCGGCACCTCTGCACGGCGCTTTGAGAGCGAAGGGCTAAAACAGCGCCAGACACTCAATGCACTGCTATGTAATTTTGAGCGCATTGGCCTGCATCGTTTTTTTGATGCCACAAAAGCCGCTTATCGACAGCAGGGCCAGGCGGAGACATTAGACCTCGGGCCGTTCCTGATCATCATCCACCGACTGAGTTTTGCAGAGGGGTTTCGCCGTGGGCTACGTTACTGGCTTGATACCGGTAGTTACGTGGCAGAGAACGCATGGCAACTCGCATTTCAGAAAGATTGTCGACGTAATCGAGCAGCGGGTGCCGCGCCGGGTGATGGCGAGCAGCATTCTTTGAAGTTCTATGATCAGTGTATTGGGCCGTTGATCACATCGTTACCGGCAAGGGTTGTTACGGCTGTGCTGACTGCGATCTGGTTTTATGGTCTACTGATAATTAAGCAATTGGCTAAAAACCAGGCCGACTCCGCTAACGTGGCCCGTCAGTGAGCTAACGGCCACACCGGCTGCCGCTACGACAGCTCCAGATCAGCCTCACAACTTATCCCGGCGCTGCGCTCGGACGCCGCTTTCGACAACATCATTTTCAATTTCGATGCCTCATCAAATGCAAACGCTGTACATTGGGGTGAAGGTTACATCGGTGGTTTTTTTGTATATGGATTACATTTGCGTTGCTCTTCTAGCACTGGCACATACCTTTTGGGGAGTACAAATGCTACAAATTGCAACGCAACTCACTGGTAACGAAAAATCATTTGAAAAGAATTGAGGGATCAACGATCATGAAAAACATTAGCATATTTACAAAAAAATTGTTATAACCGCGGCTGTTTTTGTATTCATCGTCAGCCTCCCTTTCCACGCAACATATGCGGCACCAGGAGGCGTAGTAGAGCCAGCCGTTTCAATTGGTATAACCATATTGCCATTGGAGCAACATCCGGTTCCTGATGTACTGAAAACACAGACAAAGTTGGAATTCACACAGATGAAAAATAAGGGCTATATAGATGTAACAGAAGATGCCGTGTCTTATTTAGACAGGGCGAAAGAAAATAAAGAAAAACGATTAAAACCTATGATTGATGGATCTTCTAAATTGAAGATAATGCCAGCCAACTTAGATGCGTCACCGCTTAGGCAAGCAACTTTACTAGGAGCATCTGCAAGTGGTGGATATACAGAAGACGGCTGGACGGGTTTAAATCGAATTTTCATTGTTCCAAAGCTTGGGATTGTTGGGCTTGAAGAACTCGATTTTTTAGCATCGGAAGGTGGTATGGCGTTCATTGAAGAGGCTATCAATCAGGATGTTAATGGTTACCCCGCTATTTTGAGTGTAAAACAAAGCCGAAGTAAAAAAGGTCTTAGTGAATTAACTTGGGCAACTGATCGGAAAATATTCACCCTGAGCACCAATCGTGCTTTAAAAACGCAAAAATCAATTGATCAATTCATAGATATTGCTCGAAGTATTTTCTAATCCTTATAGATTTCTTACAGCTTATTAACATAGACCCCGTAAACTCTTGTTGCGGGGGTTTTTTAATTCGCCTAATCGGGTAGCCGGGGGACTCCTCCAGCTTCCACAACTGACACAAAGCTAGTAAATAATCTTCGATGAATCTTAACCCCCCCGAGGAAGCCTCCAGCCATGCTACCCTTAAAGCATGAAACTAAAACTCTACCAAATCGATGCCTTTGCCAATAATGTCTTTGAAGGCAACCCGGCGGCGGTCTGTCCGCTAGATGAATGGCTACCCAATGATCTGATGCAGGCGATTGCGGCAGAGAATAATCTCTCTGAAACGGCGTTCTTTGTGAAAAATGAAACAGGCTATGCGATCCGCTGGTTTGCACCCCTCGCCGAGGTTAACCTATGCGGTCACGCCACACTAGCCAGTGCCTTTGTGATCTTTAATATTCTCAATGAACAAAGTGATGAAATCCGATTCGACTCAAAGAGTGGGGAGCTCAGTGTGAAACAAGATGGCGATTTATTAGCGATGAACTTTCCAGCGCAACCCATCACACTCGGTGATACCCCCCTGCTCATTAGTGAGGCGTTCGCAGCAAGTCCACATCAATGCGCAAGGCGAGAAGACCACGTCGTGATTTTTGATCATGAAAGCGATGTGATCAACGCCGCGCCAGATATGGCCAAACTTGCGCAGCTTGATCTGCGTGGTGTCGCGATCACAGCGCCCTCCACACAATATGATTTTGTGGTGCGCTTCTTCGCCCCCAAGTATGGCATCAATGAAGATCCAGTCACCGGCTCTTCATATACACAACTCGCCCCCTACTGGGCTGAACGATTGGGTAAAAATAACCTACATGCCAAGCAGGTCTCAAAACGGGGCGGTGAAGTGAGCTGTTCCATTGAAGGGGATCGAGTTGTGATATCCGGTAAAGCAGTCAAATACATGGAAGCCAGCATTGAGGTGTAAATTTATTCGCCGCACCAGAAGATCTGGCAACAAATATTTTAGGTATTGCTATCAAACAAGCATAAGAATGAGACTCGTTCTCACTAAAGATTATGCCACACGACTACGCCGTTAGTGCATTGTTTTATATAAAAATTTCACTCTAAAGAGTGCCTAAAGTACGGCTACCCGTGGAATGCTCATAAAATGGTGACCCGCGTCACATAACCAACATTACCACTGCATCTTTACTCTGAGATTAAATCCAGCTGCCGCCATAATATTTGCATGGAAGCCGTTTTGAGAGTGACTGCTTCGTCATCTTTATTTGAAACACTAATATTAAGCGCCCATATGGTCACGTTAATTGTGCCCACCTGCTGGGATATTTTGCTAATCAAATCATACAGAGCATTTAAAGACGTTATGTTTAAGCAACTTACAGAAATTAGCCGTTACTCACTCGTAATATCCTGCGCTATCTATATTGCGGGGTGCAGTACCGCCCCCACGACATCACAGCTAATAAACAAGCAACTCTCTCACGCCGTCACGCATAACTCACCATTCCATAATGAGGTGCTAAACATGGCCCTAATGGAAATGGGTAATAATAACTTCGGTAAAGCGATAGACCTGCTGGGACCGCTCGCTGATTTCGGTATTTTAGTTGCCCAGATCAATCTGGCCTCTGCATATGAACGTCACATACCCTGCAATGAAAGAGCCGCTGCAAAATGGTATTTTAGGGCAGCAAAACAAGGCTCTGCTGTGGCGCAGAATAAATTAGGTCTAATCTACGCTGAAGGGCGTGGCGTGACAAAAAATGATGAGAAAGCGGTCCAGTGGTATGAAACTGCGATTAAACAAGGTTCATCAGAAGCAATGTTTAATCTAGGCCATCTCTTTCAGCAGCAGCTCCATGAAAGTAATGGCTATACAAAAATAATACACTGGTACATGAGAGCAGCTGAAACCAATCATCCGCAGGCCACGCATCATTTGGCTAAATTTTATGCCCAAGGTAATGGTGTAGAGGTTAACGAATCATTAGCACTAGAGCTATATTATAAAGCCGCAGCATTGAACGTGCCTGATGCTTATTATGAAATTGGCAAACATTACAATGTCGGCGCCGGGGTTCGAAAAAACAGCGCGACGGCTGCAAAATGGTTTCAAAAGGGTGCTGCTTTAGGCTCAGCAGATGCTCAGGTTGCTCTAGGGAACCTCTACTGGCATGGTAAAGGGATCGAAAAAGACCTGATTCAAGCAACTAAGTGGTATAAGCGCGCCGCAGACAAGGGGCACAATGGTGGAACGATAAGGCTCGTAGAGGCCTATAAAAAGAATGGCGCACTGCCTCAAGATCATGCAAATGCAGACCTGCTAACCCAGCGCCCACCCCGAAAGAGCAGTAAAAAACTGCGCGGTATCCAATGGTAAGTATCATCAACGCAGGTTATTACTACCCACCATCATCATAAGCGTGACATTCGTGTGAAAATCAGTACCCTATAAAGCCCTTATGAAAATAACCTGATCACTTGGAGCAAGCATGGGTAACTCACTTCTCGACCAGTTAAAAAAGAGTGGACTGGTTGATAAATCCAAAGTGCAAAAGGCTAAACATAGCCAATATAAAAATAAAAAACAGAAGGGTAAAAAAGGCACGGTCGCACAATTGGATGAAGCGACTATATTGGTTAATAAAAACCACGCCGAAAAAGTTGCCCGTGATCGCCTGCTTAATCAACAGCAGAAAGAAGAAACAGAACGTAACGCCATTACGGCACAGATCAAACAATTAATTGAGAGCAATAGCGTTAAAGAATTTGATGGCGATATCGCCTACAACTTCACCGATGGCAACATCGTTAAGCGCATCTATGTTTCTGAAAAAATTCGCAGACATATCACCGCTGGACGCCTTGCCATTGCAAAACTAGACAACGATTATGAGCTGGTACCAACACCGGTGGCAGATAAAATCAAGCAACGTGACAAGCAGTGCATCATCACCAATGACCACAGCGCAACGCCACCATCGAATGAAGAAGACCCTTACTCGGACTACCAAATTCCTGATGACCTAATGTGGTAACCTTCTTTTAATCCCATGCTAAATTTAGGCTATAAGAATAGCGTTTTTAACACCGCAAGTATTACCTTGAGAAGATGATCACACCCTCTTAGGCGAACATATATTACCTTAATAGATCGCCCATGTAGGATTTGAATGATCATGAATCAGCCGATAACTTTTAAACTTAGCATCCTTCCCGCATTACTATTGTTATCACTAGGTGGCTGCGGCGGTCGCGACAGTGCGGTAAGCGATCACGGTAACTGGTAACTAGGTCACCTGCCGCCAACCAGCAACCCATCACGATTGCAGGCAACGATCAGACCGTCCCTACCGGCAGTAGCGTAAACCTTAACGGCAACCAAAGCCACGATGCAGATGGTCACCCACTCACCTTTCGCTGGCAGATGACCTCGTCCTCACTCAGCAGTACAGCGAGCCTTAGCAGCACAACAACCTTTGACAGCAGCTTTACTGCCGACCTGGATGGCCGCTACTTCTTAGCATTAGCCGTTAATAACGGCATCACCGATAGCGTAGCCGATGCCATTACGATCACCAGTACCACTGCAAATATTGCACCCACTGCCAATGCCGGTATCGACCAAACCGTGACCACTTCGCAACAAGTGCAATTAAGCGGTTCTCTGAGTGATGACCCCAATAATGACCCGCTCAACTACCGCTGGTCTTTTACCTTACGCCCAACCAATAGTAGTGCATCACTTAGCAGCACATTAGTAGCGAGCCCTAGATTCGTTCCTGACCTTGATGGCACCTACACACTATCACTCATCGTTGACGACAACCTGCTGGACAGCCCTCCTGATAGCGTCACCATCACCGCCGCCTCTACGGCCTCCGTTTCAGATGATTTTGCGGGTAACGGCACGCTCACTGGTTACACCACAAACAAGCCAGATGTACTGCCAGTACGTCAGCAGAACAGGCGGGCGCTACCGAGCCAATCTAATCGATAATAGCGGTAATAAAACACTCCATTTCCATAATGACCAGGGAAGGCTCGACGCCAAACTCATCACCTTCCCCTTCAATTATATTGCACGCAACATTGGGATAGGCACACAAACAGACTCACAAATTGCGCCGCCAGGTGGCCCCGACTCTCGTTATATTTTTGCTGGCATCCAGGTTCACGTTACCGACCTTAACTCACGCAACTCATCACATGTGGTTGTAGGGCATCGTGGTAGCGGCACGCCTTTTACTGTCGAAGGAAAACATGCGATACATCTCAGATTAATGATGGCGGCCCTAATATTGCGCCCAATGGACGCGCAGACCTCCGTATAGTAGGCAACGCTGACCGTCTACTGGCAACTTCCAATCTTAGTGGTGGTGTTGCTAACGATAGCTGGCTCCTCTACAGAGGCAATGGAAACTTACCTGGTGCGACCCCGCCTATGACAGCAGCGTCTACATTGGGCTAATCACCTATGCCCAGGGCACTACAGGACTACCCTTTGTCGGCACCAGTGATGCGATTGAATTCAACCCTTAATAAACCACTAACGATGAGATAGACAGCGATTGTTGCCAGCGATAAGATAGTCCTTCTCTTATTAGTTAGCGGTCATTATCATGCAACCTATCTGGCATCTATTTGCACTGCTTTCAGCACTTGCCTTCCTGACACCGTCATTCGCCAGTACTCAGTTTGAAGAAGAGATCGAAGCCGTTCGCGAAGTCTATCTAATCGCGACTGATGGCAACACACGCGACATACGCAATGCAACAAAGATGATTCGGCAGCTGGAAAAAAGTACCCAGGCAACCCACTAGTGCTTGCTTATAAAGGTGGTGCACTGGCATTAAGGGGAAAAGAGATCGGCAAACGCCCATTGGACCGCGTACGAGAAACAGAGGAAGGCCTACATATTATTGACTGCGCCTTGCGCACACTTCGCAACCATCAAGGCCACTACCTTGAGAGAGTCGAAACGCAGTTGGTCTCTACCTATGTTTTTATTAATCTACCAGATTCTATCTTTCACCGCCTTCGAGAAGGCCAGCATATCGTCAAGCAATTACTGATTCACCCTCAATTTGATGAGATGCCACAAAGTAATCATTGGTGAGAAAATGGACAGCCCTGACATCACGCTAGATTCATGGATGCATCACATCCATCATGAGGAACAAAAATGGGTAAAAGAAAAATTTGATCACTTTATTAATGGCAGACGAAGTACTTTTGAACTCGAATACCGAAGCCTTCATCGTGATGGTCAATATCGATACCTGCTCACTCGCGCCTTCTCGGTTCGAGATCCAGAAACACACAAAGCAAAACGGATTGTCGGGACGATTACAGATATAACCCAGGTAAAAATTAACCAGCAGAAGATTGAAGGGTTAAATAACAAACTCGAAAAACAGATCGACCAACGGACACAATCACTAACCGCATCAAATCGCTTATTAATGGAAGAGATTCGAGATAGAAAAGAGACAGAAGATTCACTGCAACGTCACCGCTTACTATTACAAAAAACAGAATACCTGGCCCAGGTTGGCGGATGGGAACTCACCCTTCACAATATGAATTTACATTGGATCGAAGAGACTTTTCGCATTCATGAATTACCTCGCTCAACCCAACTAAACCTTGATATTTTCATCAATTTTTTTGAGAAAAGTACACGTCATAAAATACATTCGGCATTACAGGGAGTGATGGATCAGCAAGAGCCTTTTGACCTTGTCTTGCCTCTCATCACTGCAAAAGCTAATCGTATCTGGGTTCGCGCGATTGGAGAGCCCGTTATTGAGAACAATAAGTTAACCCGTATTATCGGTTCAATTCAAAACATCACGGAGCTTAAGAGACTCGAGCAGATGAAAAATGACTTTATTTCCACTGTGAGCCATGAGCTTCGCACCCCTATCACCTCAATTCACGGCTCAATTAAATTACTATTAAATAATGTCATCTGCGAAATACCCGACGCCGCTAAAAGCATGCTTGATATTGCCGAAAAAAATTCACAGCATCTCTTAACCCTGATCAATGATTTGTTGGATATGGAGAAAATAAGCTCCGGAAAAATGACCTTCGAAATCAAACAACATTCACTTGATTTGCTAATTAACGAGGCAATCAAACTCAATCAAACATATGCTGATCGATTTGGAGTGATCATCACTTTACAAAAGCCAATCCCCGATTGCGAGCTCTCAGTTGATAGCACTCGTTTTTTACAAGTAATGTCTAATCTACTTTCCAATGCTGCCAAATTCTCACCGATGGAAGGCGAAGTTATCGTTCACACCAGCACCATATCAAACAATCAGATACGTATCTCAGTGCAAGACTTTGGCAATGGTATTCCCGATGATTTCAAAGATAAAATATTTTCTAAATTCTCCCAAGCAGGGGGTATACACACCAATCAAATAGGCGGAACTGGCCTGGGTTTGAGCATTAGTCAAGCCATCATTGAGCGCATGAGTGGCACCATCAGCTTTGAATCATCTAAAAATGCAGGTAGCATCTTCTATTTTGAACTCTCCGCCACATTCAATGAAAATACCCAAGGCGTTAACAACCCTGATGAAATCAAAATTAATACCTAACTAGCCCTTAGCTTTTCAGTACCAAGTCTAGCACGAGAGCCACATGAAGAAAACGACATTTTTAGCGGAGGATAAGCCACAAACTCGCCATTACTCGAGAAATTATCTAGCCACATAACCGCATATAATTGTGACATCGCTCACACCTCGATACCACTTCACTACTCATTTTATTGGCGACTGCCGATAAACTTTCAGTATCACGTTATCAAGCGAATAAACACCAGAAAACCGCTGGTTTTTACCCCAGGAAGCATCAGGAATAACAATAAATTATGTTTAAACGGTTAATAAAGTTACTGCTTATTCTTTCAACCTTAATCGGCGCCACTCTTTTCGCAGTTCCTTATATTATTCAACTTGATGGTTACCAGCCGATTCTTGAAAAACACCTATCTCAACGCATCGGGAGAACAGTGATGATTGGCTCTCTATCACCTCAAGTCATTCCCCTACCGGCGCTCACAGCCACCAATATTTCAATACTGGGCAATACACGCCAACCCGGTGAACTTTTTGTTGAACATATGCAAACAACGCTTGACCCTCTGGCACTGTTCAAAGGGGAGATCATCATCAGCAGCATTCACCTCAAAGGAGCTGGCAGCAACCTGGCGTTTATTAACGCACTGATTTCACCACAAAAGATCGCGGAAAAATCACCATCAAATGCGAGTACACTGAACATCCGCCAGATCAGTGGTGAGAATATCATGATTCGCTCTAATGACGAGGTTAGCCTTGGCCCCTACCGGTTCGACTTACAGCTTGGAAATAATTTTGATTTTAAAAGTATTTTGCTCTCACGAATGGATAATACATTGCAAGCCACCCTTACACCCAGGCAGGGTAGTAGTTACAACTTACGAGCATCAGGCACAAACTGGATAGTTCCCGTATCACCATCATTCAAGTTCGACAAACTAAGCGTGCAGGCTATATTGCATAAAAGCAAAGCCGATTTTATCAAAGTGGAGATCGATAGCTATAAAGGGTCATTAAAAACAACAGGCACCCTCAGTTGGCGAAAAGGCTGGCAATATAACGGCCAACTGAACAGCTCCAATATTCACATCGCCCCAGTGTTAAAGCACTTTGACATCAGCACATACGATGGCTATTTTCATAGTGCACTCAAGATAACACTTAAAGGCAATGAACTAAGCCAGCTTTTCATAGACCCAGAAGCCAGAGGAACATACCATATAACCAACGGCGCGGTGAAAGATGAAGCAAATAACATATTGCTCCGCTATGATGAATTCTCTGCTGATGCACACCTAACCAAAGCGTCACTCATTAATGACAACAGTATTCTGAATACAGCCGGCGGTACTATTCAGGGTATTACTCATCTGCTCTGGAAGAAACACTGGAATATTAAAGGGTGGATTGTTGCCAGTGATATTGATGTTGAAACATTTCTATCAGGTTTCATCGACGATAAAATCGCCAGTGGGACCATTTATGCACAGGGTGAATTTGACCTCAATGAGAACGAATACGAAGAACTACTAGACCGCCCCTATTTAACGGGGGAGTTTAAAATCACGGATGGTAAAATTTTTAAAGCAGACCTTGAAAAGGCAACAACCACACTGACAAAAGAAGGTTCTCATGGAGGCGAAACCCCCTTCCAGCGCCTAACGGGTAAAGTAACATTAGTGGATAATCATATTAAGCTTACCAACATTGATATCATCTCAAACTCAATCAATGCTAATGGCGATATCAGCATTAACCCTCAACACGGATTATCGGGCGAGGTCACTGTCGCACTAAGAAAAACGGCATCAATCATCAGCGCCCCGCTTAAGGTGAGCGGAACAATTCATGACCCAAGCCTTCGGCTGACCAATGATGCCATCATCGGCGGCATCATCGGCACCTCTATCCTTGGCCCAGGCATAGGCACTGCCATCGGTATGAAGGTCGGCAGGGTCATCAAGAAAATAGGCTCCGCATTAGGCAGTGGAGGGCCAGCCAAGGCCGATCTCATCCCAGCCCCTAGATAGGCGCTTCATCCGCTATCACCTCACCCCAACAAGCGTTACAATAGCCATTTTACATTGGGCGAAAATTCATTATGGGGCATCGGCTTTCAAAAATTGCAACTCGAACTGGCGACAATGGCACGACTGGGCTTGCTGATGGAAGCCGCACCAATAAAGACCATCCACGTATCGCCGCAATGGGTGACATCGATGAATTGAATAGCAGCATTGGTTTGATTCTGATCCACCCTTTACCCAATGACATCAGCGATTTGCTATGCGACATTCAACATAGCATGTTTGATCTCGGTGGTGAACTTAGCATGCCTGGGCAGGGATTTATCACCGAGCAAGCGCTTACTAAATTAGATGAGGCACTGGAAATGCTCAATGCAAAGCTTCCTCCATTAAAGGAATTCATCCTCCCTGGAGGTTCACCAGCAGCAGCGCATTGTCATATGGCACGCACCATCTGCCGGCGTGCTGAACGCAGCATCATTACACTGGGAAATCAAACAGAGCTTAGTGAGTTTGCGGTAGCCTACTTGAATCGACTATCTGATCTTTTGTTTGTAATCGCACGTACGTTAGCGCGGGTTCAGAAAACTAACGAACCTCTTTGGCAACCCAACAGAGCACCATAAGCAGCTACGTTCACATTCAATGGCCTTATTCTGACAACCAGGTTAACCAGACATCACTGCCGTTCAATAAAATTTACGATGGAATAAACTCAATCGGGTATGAGACCGTCACAGTATCAACTTCTTTTTCGCCAAAGTGAAATTGTTTAATGCGTGATAAAATACGCCGTTCGAGCTTGGAATTATTGAGTTCACTTGAAATAATCCGAACCTCAATCACCTCGCCGGAAGGGGCAATCACAATCTCAAGCACAATCGTTCCTTTCAAACCCGAATCCGTACGGCGTTCACGGTTGTAGATAGAAAACAACTTGCTCTTATTACGGTCAAACACCATCGTAATTTCTTCTTCACTGCGCATATTCATGCGCGACGCTAACGTCTCTACCTGTGCCACTTCAAGAGTAGAATCAATCTCCGCATGCTGCAATGCACCCAATTCAGTCTGCGTTAAACCCACCTCACTTTTGAAGTCCGCATTATTAACACCGCCACTATTTTTACTAACCTTGGCAGTTAGCAACGACTTACTCACCGTTGCAGCTTTAGTATGAGTACCTTTTACTATTCTCTTACCCGTATTAGTCGCCACTGCCTTGCTGATGTCTGACGTATCCATCAAATCAGCCAATCCTTTACTTAACTCAAGCAAACCACTTTTTTGTGCCTTTTCACGTGCAGCCTTTTGCCTATTTGTTAAGGGCTTTTTCTTCGGCTTCTGTTTTTTTGCGAGCTTCTTCTTCAGGCTTTCCTTGGGCTTTTCTACCTTTTTCTCAACCTTAGGTTTGGGCTTCGGTTTAGGTCGCGGCTTCACTACTTCAACTTTTTCAGGCTTAGGTTGCTGACCAATAAATTTAGCAATCCGATCAGGTATCACATGTACTTTGCGCTCTAATTTAGGCACCTCGATACTTTGAATATAAAAGACAATGCCGAACAGCAGCACCATCACAACAATCACCAAAACGTTAAACTTACGATCGTCTTCGCGACTGGAAGTCCAGGATAGGGCTAGCTCTTTATAAGCAATGGTAGTCATAACTGACCCTTAGCTCTTTGACCTGGATTTTTGCACGGCGGCAAAAGATATTTTGGTATAGTTCGCCTCCCGACAGCTACTCAATATTTTACTCAGCACTTCATAAGGGATTTTCCTATCGCCAATAATCGTCACATTACGCGCTTTCTTTTCTGTAGATGAAAAGCGCGACTTACTTGCTTCAAAATTTAATTCATCAACAAGTGCTGCAATCATGGGCTCTGCGCTAGCAATCACATCACTGGTTGCGGCTACCTTGCGCCCCTGTACTAAAATGTCACGCGCAGTAATTGTAATCACCAGTGTTTCTTTTGGTATTGCGGAAGAGATCGATGTGGGTAGCGTAATTTCCTTACTGGTGTGCAGCTGCTGCACATTTGACGAGCTCACCAATAAGAAAAAAACCAGGATGGTAAAAATATCCATCAATGAAACCAGATTTAGGCCGGGTTGTTTTTTACGCTTATGATGGCGCTCCATCCGTTTTGCACGACGCGACACCTCTTTCATTTTACCACCCCGGTTTCTGCGGCAGAAAGCACCTGCGCATCACCAATCGAAATATTGGGAAATAACTCAACTGTATCAAGGGTGGCAATATTAACGACGTCCGCACTTCTAACCCGGTCCATCACCTGAACCAATGTTTGGTATTCGATATCTCGCTCTAACAATAAAGTAATATTTTGCTCTTCTGGGAAACGACTTTTAATTTCAACTAATAGTTCGCTAAAAGCATTCCAATCTGTTGACGCTTCACTGCGCTCAAATCGCTTAATCAAACCAAGGCGACGATCTTGTACGTCGAAACTAGATTGACGTACCACTAACTCAAGCTCAAGCTTAATCTTCTCTTGTTGTTGTGTCTGAGCATTTTTTTCCGGCAAGTTCAGTTCAATCACTGTCATCCGGGAGAACACTGCTGTTACCAATAAAAACGGCACCAAAATCACCATCAAATTCATGAATGCGGTGATATTTAGCTCAGTGGCTTCTTTTGCATGATGTCTACGTCTTGTACGCATATCGATTCCAGATCTCTATTCCGGCACTATATTTACCAATAAGGCCCGTCAACTTAAATAACGTCAGGTGACTATTGTCTGCGATCCTGCTCACTCACAATATTCAGGCACTTAACTGCAACCATTTCCAGGTCATCCACAAGGCGTGCTGTTTTAGTCGATAGATAAGAGTGTAGAAACAACATAGGAATGGCGGCGATCAAGCCAAACGCGGTGGTATTCATGGCAACTGAGATACTTGCCGACAGCAAATCTGCTTTTTCTGCAGGATCCGCAGAAGCAACGGCAGTAAATGCTTCTATCAGACCGATAATAGTACCCAGCAGCCCCAGTAGTGTTGCGATATTCGCATAGGTTGCAAGGTAATGCGTGCGCTGTTCAAGCTCAGGGATCACCTCCATCATGCCCTCTTCCATTGCTGTTTCCAGCTCATTTCGACGACGTGTTTGGTCCAGACGTGAAAAGCCATAACTAAGCATGTGGGCCATCGGCGTCTTGTTTTTCGCAGTAATTTTCACCGCCTGATCAAAGTCATTTTTCTTCAGCAGCGGGACAAGCTCAGCCCAAATTTTATTTGATTTACGCTGCGTTGAACTCAGATAAAGGTAACGCTCCAGTGCTATCGCAAGACCCAACGCCAATATGGCGAGGATGGGGTACATGAAAGGCCCACCAGTCTGAAAAAAACTTACTACCTCCATGACACACTCCTAAAATCTACGTGGAATATTAAAAACGACCAAGTACCTACGCTATCACAATAAAGAAACTTCATTATTAAACCTTAACATCCTGCAAATATACAATTAACATAAAGTTCATACTTTATGCATCCAAGCGCTTTGAAATCCGATAATTTTGAATTAGAAATGGATAGCACTCATCATTTACCCACTTCCGTCGACACTGTTGCATGATAACTCCCTTATCCTGCAACGTCTGACCTGTTTTTTATATCGACCATTCATAAGCTGACTGAAATAAAAACACAGAATAACGTAACTATTCAGCATAGTGGACAATGGTATCCAGCGCTTCAAATAGCTTCTAAAATTTATCAGCTCAAGGCAAAAAATATGAGTTTACAAGTGTAAATGATCATTTTTCAAGGCAGTAATGACAGATTTCAGGAGTGAGCCGGATAGTGACAGAATAACAACCCTTTCCCATTATGGTGATCAATTACATATCTATCGAGACCTCGAATCACCTTTTTTCATGTCCGGCATCACCGGTTTAATGCGCCGTTCTGATAGACTAAAAAGCACAATATCCTGCTCCTTAACACGGCGCTTTGTTTCAATTTCCTGCCACGGCACAATATAAAGAATCTGCGGCAGCTCTTTATTCCCTCGAATTTGGACGCCATCCAGATTAATCACATCGCGATCGGCAACCACCGCTTTAATCTCATCTTCAGTCAAGACCCCATCTATCTCTTCTGCATAAAGAGGCGAATTCGAAAGAAGTGACAGGCTAGCTATCATGATCCAATGCAGACAACCATTAATTCGCATCATCGCCTCCTTCAGGAGCAAGCTGAGACTCAAGCTCTTTCACCCAGGATAACGTCACCTCATCCTCATCCTCATTAGCATTCAACTCCAGGTAACGTCGATAGTGGAAAATAGCATTTTCTAGATCCTGATAATAAGTATCATATAAAAGCGCTAAATTATAATGCGAATTAGCATGCTGCTGATCTTTCTCAAGTGCAGCCAGATAATGCTCCAATGCTTTCGGCGCATCATTTCTTTTATGGGCAATCAGGCCAAGCAAGTAATCAGCAACAGCTATTTCAGGTTGCAGTTCAAGCGCTCTTTCGGCCGCTTGCTGCGCATGATCCAAGTCGCCACGACGAAAGCTAATCAAACCTACATTAACCCATGGCTTACCCGCAAGGGGATAGCGCTGTGTAAGCCCCAATAACAATGTCTTTGCCACCATCAGTTTACCATCATTAAGCGCGCTAATTGCAGCGCTCATATCAGGATTATGCATGTCAATTCCAGTCTGTTGAATATCCCGCTCGCTTTTTAGCAGTGCCTCGTTATCAACATAATTTGGCGTACCAGCACAGCCCACCAATAACAGCATCGCGATTAACCATGAATAATTAGTTCGCATACGCATCCACCTTTAGCTCTTTTGCGTAGCGCGCAGGAAAAATAATTGCTAACTGATGGTAACTCTTTTGTGTCCAGATATTGAATATCCCTTGATTCACATGAGACAGGGTTGATTCGTAAATCTCTATCGCTTTTTCTTCAACAGGGAATGCCAAATCTTCAATTCCAATTTCATATTGTTCCATTTCATCGTCATTCAGCCCTTTTGGGCGAGTAGAATCCATTACCGCCAGACTAAACCCATAGTACATTTCAGCAATTGAAAAAAGTGATTCTGTCATTATCTCTGGGCTATGATACTCATAAGCAGTGGTATACAGCCCTCTCGCCCAATCCATTGCATCCTTCTTACGTTTAAGGTGAACCTTGAGTGGCTGACGAATTGTGAGCTTATCAAATGCCGTCTTTTTCTCTCGGGCTAAACGCAGTGTCGCGACACCCGCAATATGATTAGTGCGATCTGTTTTCATTGCTACGTCAATTTGATGATCTGCCTTACGAATTTTCCCTGCCCAAAGATCACCGCGACGTGTATCTCCCATGGCGTCATTCATCATCGTTAGTTTATTTAACGCTTCCATATAAGGTGGAAATGGCTGCTGATAAACCTCCACATAACGCTGATAAGTGCGAATGGAAGCAGGCATATCTTTCAGCGCCTCATAAAGTTCTGCAGACTGCCACAGCGATGCCATCTTTATCTCACTGTCCTGCTCAATCTCATACACCTCCTCAAGAATTTGAGCCGCATTAGCATGCTGCCCGGCATTGATGTAGGCAACTGATAATAATTTTGTCACATCATCACGCCGCTCATGATCAGGGTATTGGCTACGAAAGCGGCTCGCATAATCAATCAGTTCCACCCAGGACTCACCTGCCATCGCCAGTACCGTCGCATCATACAATCCTTTAGGGGCAATCTCAGAGTCACCAACCAGCGCAGCAATACGTTCAAACTTTTGCCTTGCAGCAACATCATTGCCCGCGGCTAGCTCAACTTCTGCCTGCCTATAGATCGTCAACGCCAAACGATCTTCCATCTTTTTCTTTCTCGCATCACCAGCGGCAAGCGAGTGAATCAGCGTCAGAAACACCCTCTCAGCCTTTTCAAACTTTGCCAGATTAAAAAGTGACTCTGCCTTGATTAAGCCAACTTCATAACGCACACTTCTACTCTCAGCAGCCGCAAGAAGACCCGCAATATTAACCGCCTGCTGATATTTTTCTCCTGCAAATGCTATTTCAGCAGCGCGCAGTATAATGCGCTCTGAACGCATATCCAAAGGATAAGTTCGCTTAAACAACAGTGCATGCTTAATATAACGAAGCTGCCATGCCACTTTTTGTCCGCCAACACTCTGGGAGTATAGGCGTTCAGCCAACACCACCGTGGCATATGCAGCACGCTGATCAACAATCACACCGCCCTTGTAGGCGACGATCTCGTAATGACCAATTGCTTTCTCATAGCGTTCTTTTTCTGACAACAAATCAGCATAAGCATAATTCACATTATCATCTAAAGCGGTTTCTGAAAAGTGAGTAAGATAACGTTCATACCATTTGCTCGCCAACTCAAAAGAGCGATCCGTAGAGGTCGACTGATATTGATTATGATAGTAGCTCGCAATCGAAAAAACATTATCGCGCAACAGCGGCTTAATCTCAGCTAGCATCACCGCTTTGATTTTCTTTGTTTTCTTTTCAGGATCCCAATAACTCGCAGATGGATTATAACGACTATAAAAACCATCTGCCGCCGCATAGAAACTATCAAAAAACCCGCTACGCTCCCATGTTGTCACAATTCGGAATTCCATCTGAGGTAGATAACGTGACCCTGGGTGCTCTTCAGAAAATAGCTTCAGTATCGCCACTACATCGCTATAACGCTTTTGAGCCAGATATATATCAGACAACTCACTATAGATGTAATAGGTAAATTTTGATGAACGTGCATGACGAAAATAGTCTGCTAGTGCGCGATGTTCTTCCATATACGAGAAATTCAACGCAATGGCATAGAAATAAGCATCAAAGTGCTCATCCCTCTCAATTGCTCCCCTGCCTCCGTCCTTTCCCTTCGCATCACGATAGGCAGTCGCCTTCATCAGGTCATCAACAGCCAACTTATATTCCTGCAATTTAAACCTTGACCAACCACGCTTGAAATAAGCCTTTTCATAAAAAACCAAATTGGCCGGCGCCTCGATTATTTTACTATAGCGCTGCGCTGCGCCCTCATAATCCCCGATCACAAAGGCATCTTCAGCCAGCCTGAACTGGGCTTCCAGATAAAAGCGAGAACCCTTGTGCCGCTCAACTAATTGTTCAAGTGCATCCACAGACGCAACATGTTTATCCAGTTGGCTTAATATCATCGCCAGACGGTATAACACTTCGTCATTACTACCAAGGTCAGGGTAATCACGCAGCGACATTTCCAGCAAGCCCATCGTTCTCTCTAGTTTAATTCGGTTCTGCTTTTCCTTTTTTGCAGTCAATAATTCTTCGCTTAATGGCGCCGCCGCCACTACCTCAGCATCATTAAACTCCACCTCCAGCTCCAGGTCTGCAAGACGACTTATCGCAATCGAACGAAAATGATCGCCTTTTTCAGACTGCTCAACATAAGCGGTATAGGCCTGATAAATATCAACGTCGAGCCGCTCTTCTGTAGCCACCTTATCTGTTTCAAATGGCTGTTCTTTAATCTGACTCTCACGCTCAACATCAGCAACGGTGAGCACGCGCGGGGTTGAACTGCAGCCAACAACCAGGGTAGTACACAACGCTATCAACATGATTTTTGTAATGTCAGTCATCACGTTCGGTACCTGTATCAAACATCTGTATCAAACCAAAACGAGACTGGCTAAGATAGTTTTCTAAATGACCACGCCGTTTCACCATATAGGCTCTGACCATCGCCTCAACAATAATGGTGTAATCACGATAAAGCGCTCGAATTTGCTGGTAGTAGTCTCGATCCTGTACAAACAAATCACTGCGCACCAGAAATATACCCAGGTGTTTCATATTATCAAACAACGAGCGCGCCTCTGGATACTCACGCATCAAATTAATATCACTCGCCAGATCAAAAACAGATTCACTGTCGAGCTCCTGGTTTAGAAAACTATCCACACTTTTTATACGCTCAGAATAATAATCTACGGCATGGCTATAAGCAGTGGATGCCGCTTGCAAACGACGGCTCTTCGCTAAGATGTAAGCGGATAACAGATACGCCTCATCCGTCGCTAAATCCGTTGCCGCCTTTGATTTTAATATCGTCGTGTAACTAAATGCTCGTGAATACAGCGCCTGCCTTGTCGCCGCAAAGGCAACCCCTAGCAGTGCACGATTAAAATAACGGCTCTTCATCGAGACCCGTCCAAAAGCCTCTCTCGCCGCCGCATATTCTTTATTTTCCAGAAAATGGTAACCCGCCATCAAGGTGAGATAGTCACGCATCTCGTCCGGCATCGGCAACATTTCATTCATCACATGGGCTTTCAGTTGCTGCGCCTGAGCTAATGCCCCTCCCCGGCTCAGCTGCGATCCAATTTCATTTAAAGTGGCATAAAGCTGATATTCCGAGGCGCGCGTAATTAAGCGATAATATTCGATAGCCTCTGCATAATGCCCCTCTTGCTGCAGCGATACGCCATACATCAGATTATAAAAATCCATATGGACAGATGAGATTTTCCCCTTTGAAATCTGTTGAAGCGCGGATAAACAAAGCGCCCACTCATTACGCCGAAAATGAAACTTTGCAAAAAGGTAAGCCGTATTCGTTACCTGAAATGCAAGCCCCGTTTTTTTCACATGCACATAGAGTTCATTCGCCATCTGCCACTCATTATGATCAAGCATCAGCTCAACAAACCCCACAATGGTACTGCGCTTCACTTTTTTCAGTACTAGCTCTTTATTCTGGAAGATCGTTGCAATCGCCTTAATTGGCTCATCTTCTTGCAGGTTTTTACGCACCCTGATTTCAAGTTGCATCGGGCCAACCAGCGTTTCAAGGCGCATCGGCCCACTAATTGCCCCCATGCCGCCGCCATCAGGATCAACATAGTGCTGATAGAGCTCAAATGATAATGCACGATAACGCTGATCAAGCTGCTGGAGGTTTTCGGAAAGCGACGACGAAGTCTCTGCCTGCAATGCCATAGAAGACAGCAGGGACACCAACACCAAACAAACTGTGGTCGCTTTTTTAATTATCATTCAATTTATCACTGTACGTTCAAGCACGCCCACCACAGGGAAGCGAGCCAGCCCAGCTCTTCTCAAACTAAAAAGATTGAGCGACT
Organism: Thiotrichaceae bacterium; assembly: GCA_002401765.2. Lineage (GTDB taxonomy): Bacteria > Pseudomonadota > Gammaproteobacteria > SZUA-140 > SZUA-140 > SZUA-76. Next base: position 24,639 of record NVTY02000038.1, on the reverse strand, counting down.
AGAGTTAAAACCAGGGTATTCCATTATCCAAATCATATTCACAAAGTGAGCCGCAACAGCACCTTAACTTAAATAATAACGGCAATAAACATTAAAAAATAAACTATATACTAGCTAGAGACCTCGCAGCATAACCAAGCAAAAAGCGAAGGTAAACAGGTAGCTAAAACCCGTCATTAAACAAAACCTCACGAGGAGACTGTCGGGCTTAGGGGATCGTGGCGGGGGAAAACCATGTTGTACCCGGAGGGCTAGCAAATCCATTTATTAGGTCGTTTGAGGCGAATATTGGGCATATTCAACAAAAAGGATCGAAGAAATGGGTCGAAATGGTTTTTCCGCAGTAGATTCATCTTAAGTCCGACAGCCTCCTAGCTAACTGCTAGGTTAGGCCAGTTTCTGCTTCAACAACTCATTCACCTGCGCCGGATTCGCCTTTCCCTGGCTAGCCTTCATCACCTGCCCCACAAAAAAGCCAAACAGCTTATCTTTACCGGAGCGGTACTGCTCTACCTGTCCGGGATTATTGGCAATGATCTCATCGATAATTATCTCGATCGCGCCGCTATCAGTCACCTGCTTGAGCCCTTTTGCTTTGATCACGCTATCTGCATCGCCTTCGCCATTCCACATGCATTCGAACACCTGTTTGGCGATCTTGCCGGAGATGGTGTTGTCGTTAATGCGCTGCAACATACCACCCAATAGCGCAGCCGAAACCGGGCTATCCGCTATCCCTTTGCCTGCCTTATTCAGCGCACCCAACAGATCGCCCATCACCCAGTTAGCGGTGCGCTTGGCATCACCACCCGCAATTTTGGCGGCCTCTTCAAAGTAATCGGCCAGTTCACGGCTTGCAGTCAATACACCCGCCTCGTACTCAGCTAGCCCCAACTCAGCCATAAAGCGCGCCTTCTTTTCATCCGGTAGTTCTGGCAACGTGATTCGAACCGCTTCAATATAGGCTTCATCAAGCTCAATTGGCAGTAGATCTGGATCTGGAAAATAACGATAATCAAACGCCTCTTCTTTAGAGCGCATCGAGCGGGTTTCATCTTTATCAGAATCATACAGGCGCGTCTCCTGCACTACTTTACCGCCGCCTTCGATCACATCGATCTGGCGCTCAACCTCAAAGTTGATCGCGCGTTCCACAAAACGGAACGAGTTGAGGTTTTTTATCTCCGAACGAGTACCCAACTTTTCCTGCCCCATCGGGCGGATCGAGACATTGGCATCACAGCGGAACGACCCTTCCTGCATATTGCCATCGCAGATCTCCAGATATTGCACTAGCGAGTGGATCTTTTTCATATAGGCGACCGCCTCTTTGGCGCTGCGCAGATCCGGCTCGGAAACGATCTCCAACAGCGGTGTACCGGCACGATTAAGATCTACCCCAGTCGAGCCCTGAAAATCTTCATGCAGCGATTTACCGGCATCTTCTTCTAAGTGGGCGCGAGTAATGGCGATCACGCGTGCATCCTCACCTTCGACCTGAATCTCCAGCTGCCCGCCCTCAACGATCGGCAGCTCAAACTGGCTAATCTGATAGCCCTTCGGTAAATCAGGGTAAAAGTAGTTTTTACGCTCAAATAGCGAGCGATTCGAGACCTTTGCCCCCACCGCCAGGCCAAACTTTGCGGCCATGCGTACCGCTTCCTTATTGAGTACTGGCAACACCCCCGGCATACCAAGATCAATGGCACACGCCTGCGTATTGGGTTCAGCGCCATAGGCCGTCGAGGCGCCCGAGAATATCTTCGATTTGGTCGCAAGCTGGGCATGAATCTCTAGCCCGATGACAATTTCCCATTCCATCTTATTGCGCCCCTTACTGAAATTCTTTTGGTACTTGCAGGTGCCAATCGGTCGCCTGCTGGTACTTATGCGCCACATTAAGTAGACGCGATTCATCAAAGTAGTTACCGATCACCTGTAGCCCCACAGGCAAGCCGTCAACAAAACCAGCCGGAATCGAGGCCGCAGGCAGCCCCGCCATATTGACCGCAATGGTATAAATATCAGAGAGATACATCGTCACTGGATCATCCGCCTTTTCACCCAATTTGAAGGCAGTACTTGGCGTGGTCGGCCCCATAATCACATCAACCTTTTCAAAGGCAGCACGAAAATCATCACTAATCAGACGGCGAATCTTCTGTGCCTTCAGATAATAGGCGTCGTAGTAACCCGCCGACAGCACATAGGTGCCGATCATGATACGGCGCTTCACCTCCAGACCAAACCCCTCACCACGAGAGCGAGTATAGAGATCAAACAGATCTTGCGGGTCATCGCAACGATGGCCAAAGCGCACCCCATCAAAACGAGAGAGATTGGTCGAACATTCTGCAGGGGCCACCACATAATAAGTCGGTACCGCCAAGCCGGTATTGGGCAAGCTAATCTCTTTGACCACCGCACCCAGCGCCTCGTACTCTTTGATCGCGGCATCGATCACACGCGCAATATTGCCATCCAACCCTTCACCAAAATACTCCTTGGGCAGGCCAATCTTAAGCCCTTCAATGCCGTTTTCGAGATTCGCACTGTAATCGGGTACCTCGCGCGCCACACTGGTCGAGTCACGTTCATCAAAGCCCGCCATCACATTCATCATCAACGCGGCATCTTCAGCGCTATAGGTAACAGGCCCCGCCTGATCAAGGCTCGAGGCAAAGGCGATCATGCCAAAACGCGACACCCGGCCATAGGTTGGCTTCAACCCAGTCAGGCCACATAATGCCGCAGGTTGGCGAATCGAGCCACCGGTATCGGTACCGGTCGCAGCCGGAGCCAAGCGCGCAGCCACCGCAGAGACAGAACCGCCCGATGAACCACCCGGCACGCGCCCCTGATCCCACGGGTTTTTCACCGCGCCAAAATAACTAGTCTCATTGGATGAACCCATCGCAAACTCATCCATATTGGTTTTACCCAACATCACCGCCCCCGCATCACGAAATTTAGCGGTACAGGTCGATTCATACGGCGCGATAAAATTATCCAGCATCTTCGATCCGCAGGTCGTTTTAACACCCTCTGTGCAAAAAATATCTTTATGGGCAATCGGCACACCGGTTAATGGTGCGGCGTTTCCAGCCTTAAGCCGTTGATCTGCGGCAGCTGCCGCTTCCAGTGCCTGCGCCTCTGTGATCGAAATAAAGCAGTTCAGCGCCAGATTGTGCTGTTTGATGCGATCAAGAAATAGAGAGGTCAGTTCCACACTGGAGACCTCACCACTGCGCAGCACAGCACTCAATTGAGAGATAGTTTTAGTATGCATAACGATAGTTTAAAGCCGTCTAGTGAATATATAGTACTGAATAGCCGCAATCAAAAATGCTCACTCTATCACTTTGGGAACAAGATAAAGGCCAGACTCAACCTGCGGGGCCAGTGCCTGAAATTTATCGCGCTGATTAGTGTCGCTCACCTCGTCAGCACGCAGGCGTTGCGCCGCATCAAGTGGATGCGCCATCGGCACCACATCGTCGGTATTCACTGCACTCATTTGCTCAACCAGGCCGAGAATATTCGACAGATTATCGACATACTGCGGCACATCTGCCTCATCGATTTTCAGCCGCGCAAGCCGCGCAACCTTGGTGATATCGGACCGATCCACTGACATAATTTACCTCACTCACCCGGCGGAAAACCCCGCACCACTATTCAAAAACATCAAGGACAGCGAATTTACCATATTCGAGCAGTTTTCTGAAAAATATTCGTCACAAAAACGCTGTCAAATAAGTAAAATACAAGCAGAATTAAAAAAATCGTGAACGGCCGAATAACTCAACACGCTTGCTCTAATAGTCACCCACTGCTAGAGTATTTCCGATTTACTTAGCACAGGATTGAATCCCCCATGTTCTTCAAACGATTTCGCGGAATGTTCTCGAATGATCTTTCCATCGACCTCGGCACTGCCAACACCCTGATCTACGTCCGTGGACAGGGAATTGTTCTCGATGAACCTTCTGTTGTCGCCATTCGCCAGGAAAGTGGTGCGGGCAGCCCACGTTCAATTGCCGCCGTTGGCGCCGAAGCAAAATTGATGATCGGCCGCACCCCAGGCAACATTGTGGCGATTCGTCCGCTCAAAGATGGCGTGATCGCCGATTTCACCGTCACCGAAAAGATGTTGCAGCACTTCATCCGCAAAGTACATGAAAACAAATTCCTACGCCCCAGCCCTCGCGTGCTAATCTGCGTTCCCTGTGGCTCCACTCAGGTGGAGCGCCGCGCAATCAAAGAGTCAGCTGCGGGCGCAGGCGCGCGCGAGGTCTATCTAATAGAAGAGCCAATGGCCGCCGCGATTGGTGCTGGCATGCCGGTCAGTGAAGCGAGCGGCACCATGGTGCTTGATATCGGCGGTGGTACTACCGAAGTCGCGGTGATCTCACTGAATGGCATTGTCTACTCAGCATCCGTACGTATCGGTGGTGACCGTTTTGATGATGCGATCATCAACTACGTACGCCGCAACTACGGCAGCCTGATTGGTGAGGCGACTGCTGAAAAGATCAAAAAAGAGATTGGTGCCGCTTATCCCGGCATGGAAGTGAAAGAGATCGAAGTGCGTGGCCGCAACCTCGCCGAAGGTGTGCCGCGCACCTTTAGCCTGAACAGCAACGAAATCCTCGAAGCACTGCAAGAGCCGCTTTCCGGCATTGTGGGTGCCGTAAAAGCAGCGCTAGAACAGACCCCACCAGAGCTGGGCGCTGATATTGCTGAGCGTGGCATGGTACTCACCGGTGGTGGTGCACTGCTGCGTGACCTTGATCGCCTGCTGGCCGAAGAGACCGGCCTGCCCGTGATCATCGCAGAAGACCCACTCACCTGCGTAGCGCGTGGTGGTGGTGAAGCGCTCGATATGATTGATGAACACAACGGCGACATCTTTGCGGTAGAATAAGCACTCGCTATTCACGATTGAATTACACAAGCTAGGAGAAGCCGCACGATCCAGGGCAATGGATGCGGCTTCAAGCAACCGGCCAATCCGCCGGTTTTTTAAGCCATTGAGTATCGCCTGAGAGGTGCCCTATAAAACCCCTATTTGTCCAAGGGCCGTCCACTACGCTGCGCCTGATCATGCTGACGTTTCTCTCCATTACGATCATGGTGATGGATCACCGCCAGCAGCATATGGAAAGTGTCCGCAGTGTGCTCACCACCGCTATCTACCCCATTCAGTACCTAATTAACCTGCCGCCAGGTATTGGTGAATGGCTATCCGAATCGCTATCAAGCCGCCAGACGCTGATTGACCAAAATAACAGTCTGCGCGCGCAGCAGTTTTTATATGCCACGCAACTGCAAAAACTCGACTCGATCGCCGCTGAAAATATGCGCCTACGCGCCCTGCTGGATTCATCCATTGATGTCAGCGACAAAATACTGATCGCCGAACTGCTTTCAGTCGATATGAAACCCTTCACCCAGCAAGTGGTGATCAGCAAGGGTTCCCGTAATGACGTCTATCGCGGTCAACCGATCCTCGATGCCAGCGGCATCCTCGGCCAGGTAGTGCACGTCTCGCCATTCAACAGCACCGCCATGTTAATCACCGATCCCAGCCATGCACTGCCGGTGCAGGTGAACCGCAGCGGCCAGCGCGCGATCGCGATGGGCACAGGCGAAACCAACCGCCTGGCGCTGCCACATCTTCCCAACAACGCCGACATTGAGGTCGGCGATCTACTGGTCACCTCTGGCCTCGGCGGGCGCTTCCCACCCGGTTATCCGGCTGCGCGCGTCACCATGGTCACCCGTAATCCGGGCCAACCCTTTGCAGTCGTTCAGGCGGAGCCAACAGGTAAGCTTGAAAGCACGCGGGAGGTGCTGCTAGTCTGGCATAATCCACCCACCGCAAGTGATGACACCCCAGATACTGTTGTGGATACCGTGCAGCATGATGCGGGAGAAACCACCCCGTGATCCACAAAAAAGCGCATGGCATTGACGTCATCATCTTTAGCTTTATCGCTGCATTCGCGCTCACCGTCTTTCCACTGCCCAACTGGCTCGCCGTGGTGCGTCCGGAATGGGTCGCATTAGTACTCATTTATTGGTGCATGGCGCTACCCAACCGCATCGGCATCGGTATTGCCTGGGCAATCGGGCTGATGCTTGATGTGTTACGCATCGGCCTACTAGGGGAAAATGCGCTCGCGCTCTGCATCATCGCCTATATCACGCTAAAACTTTATCAACGCCTGCGCGTCTTTCCTCTCTGGCAGCAGGCCTTAAGTGTCTTTGTTCTGGTATCACTGAGCCAGATGCTACATCTATGGATAAAGGGCATCACTGGCCAACCGATTGACCTGCTCACTTACTGGCTGCCATCCATTAGTAGCATGGTCGCCTGGCCACTTGTGTTTACCACACTGCGTGCGCTACGCCGAAAATTCAGGGTCTCATAAATGATCAGCACGCACACCTTTGCACTGGCAAAATGCCACTGTCATCCGTACTGACCGCAGCCGATGGCACGCCTCCGCATCAAGGATCACATTCGAGAAAGCCGCACGTTCAATGAGCGCGCGGCGATTGCACTCGCCTTAGTGATCATCATGATCTTTGTACTTCTAGCGCGCCTGGTCTATCTACAGATCATCAGTCACGAACATTTCAGCACCCTGGCGGAAGACAACCGCGTCAGCATCGTTCCCATTCCGCCAACACGCGGCCTGATCTATGACCGCAACGGCATCATTTTGGCGCAGAACCTGCCGGCATTCAGTCTGGAGATTGTGCCAGAGCGGGTCAGCGACATGGGCCAAACCGTCGCCGCGATTGGTGCCATCATTGAAATCACAGACGATCACCTAAAGCGCTTTAACAAGCAGCTACAACAAAAAAGCGCCTTCCGCAGTATCCCGCTGCGCACCCACCTGAATGACGTTGAAGTGGCGCGCTTCGCTGCCAATCGCCACCGTTTCCCCGGCGTCGAGATTGAGGCCCGACTGGTACGTGACTACCCCTATAGCCACCTGACCGCACATGTCATCGGCTACGTTGGCCGCATCAATGTTAAAGAACTCAAAAGGGTTGATGCCGCAAACTATAGCGCCACCCACCATATCGGCAAGCTCGGTATTGAAAAGTTCTATGAAGATTCACTGCACGGCACCGTCGGCTTTAAAAACATCGAGACCAATGTCGTCGGGCGCACCATTCGCACCCTTGAACGAACGCCACCGCTACCCGGCCGTGACCTGCATTTAACACTCGATATTCAACTGCAGCATATTGCCGACAAAGCACTGGGCAACCATCGCGGCGCAGCGATCGCCATCGACCCGCGTAATGGTGAAGTGCTGGCAATGGTCAGCAAGCCCAGCTACGACCCCAACCCTTTTGTTGTTGGCATCAGTTCAAAGAGCTACCGCGCACTGCAAAGCGACATCGACAAGCCGCTTTTTAATCGCGCCCTCAGAGGACAATATCCACCCGGCTCCACCATTAAACCATTCGTAGGGCTCGCTGGCCTTGAAAATAACATTGTCACTACCGATACAAATATTTTCTGCCAGGGCTGGTTTTCACTCAAAGGCGATGACCATAAATATCGCGACTGGAAAAAAAGGGGGCACGGCAACGCCACACTTGAAAAGGCAATTATCGAATCCTGCGACGTCTATTTTTATGACATGTCGCTACGCCTCGGCATCGATGCTATGAGCGATTACCTCTCGCACTTTGGCTTAGGCAAAAAAACCGGCATCGACCTACCAGGAGAACTCGCTGGCATCCTGCCCTCAAGCCACTGGAAACGCCAAAAAAAGGGTTTGCCATGGTACACCGGTGAAACATTGATTAGCGGCATCGGCCAGGGGTACAACCTGACAACCCCGCTGCAGCTCGCCTCAGCCACCGCGACCCTCGCAACGCGCGGTCTTCACTCCCGGCCACATTTGGTTAAAATATTCGGCTCCCGTCTTAACAGCGCATTAGCGCCCGTCGCGTTCGAGCAGGAAGATCGCCACCAAATTGCCACGGATGAACACTGGGAATATATGGTCGAGGCGATGGTCAAATCGGTCCATAGCATTCACGGCACTGCTCGCGCTATCAGCAAAGGCATGTCATTCAAGATTGCGGGTAAAACCGGCACCGCGCAGGTCTTTGGTATTAAGCAAGATGAAAAGTATGTCAAAGAAGATATTGCCGAGCGCCTGCGTGATCACGCCCTCTTTATCGCCTTTGCACCAGCGGATAAGCCCGAGATTGCAATCGCCGTTATCGTTGAAAACGGCGGTAGCGGTGGTGCAGTGGCCGCCCCCGTGGCACGCAAAATAATCGATCAATACATGGCATCGAAGCCGTCCTCATGATGAAAGCAAAAAACAAAGAATATACCCAGTGGGGAGAGCGCCGCCAGTCACGCATGTTTACTCGCGGGCTACATCTCGACATTCCACTACTGCTCAGCATCATCATTCTCTCTGCCGTCGGCCTGGCAATTCTCTACAGTGCCAGCGGCCAGAATGATGCGATCATTGCACGCCAGCTAACCCGCCTGGCATTGGCATTTACCGTCATGTTTATCGTGGCGCAAATCCCGCCGCACCATATTCAATTCTGGGCACCATGGGCCTTTGGTGGCGGCCTGATACTACTCGCCGCCGTACTGCTGGTAGGCGAAGCAGGCAAAGGGGCGCAGCGCTGGCTAGACCTGGGGTTTTTCCGTTTTCAACCGTCCGAGGTGATGAAACTCGCAGTACCGGTAATGGTCGCGTGGTACCTCGCTGACAACCCGATGCCACCAACACTCAAAAACCTTTTTATTGCATCCCTGCTGATTATCGTACCTGTTATTTTGATTGCCAAACAACCTGACCTTGGCACCTCTATTTTAATCGCCAGCTCGGGCGTCTTTGTTCTGCTGCTCTCCGGTATCCGCGGGAAACATGTAGCGGCCTTTATGGCGCTCATTGCCACCTGCACACCACTCCTATGGTTTAACCTGCACGCCTATCAAAAGACACGCGTGATGACATTTCTCAACCCTGAGAATGACCCGCTCGGCGCCGGCTACCACATCATCCAATCCAAGATCGCCATCGGCTCCGGCGGCACCTATGGCAAAGGCTGGCTTAACGGCACTCAGTCTCATCTGGAATTCCTACCAGAACGCACCACCGATTTCATCTTCTCCGTCTTTAGCGAAGAGTTTGGCTTTATCGGCATTGTCTGCCTGCTGGCACTCTACCTCTTTATTGTGGTGCGCGGCCTCTATATCGCCACGCAGGCGCAGAGCACCTTCTCTCGCCTGCTGGCTGGCAGCTTGATTTTAACCTTCTTCGTCTATACCTTTGTCAACATTGGCATGGTCTCCGGCTTGCTGCCGGTGGTGGGGTTACCACTACCACTCATTAGCTACGGAGGCACTTCGATGGTGACGATGATGGCTGGCTTTGGGGTGTTGATGTCGATCCACACCCATCGCCGCCTCCTTTCAAATTAGCGCGTCAATCATAGCGAGCGTTTTAAGATGACAGTGTCACTTGCGCGCAAGATCATTGCATTCCTCACTGCTCATCCTGTCCAGATCAGCGCCCAGGGCATCACCCTCAGTGCGCTGGATGCGAGCACCACCCCCGACACAATAAAGACCACCTTGATTGAACTGGAGAATTGCAAAAACAGGAAGTACTGGGTTGGCTCTCACAACTTCTATGTCATTTCACGTTACAATCATAGCCCACTGTACTCGATGGCCGTATTTCAGCTTGTAACAGCGCTTCGACAACAGCATAACACCGCTGCCATAGCAAATTTGAATCTATTGCCCTGATTAGGCAATTTTGGAGTACTACACCATGAAGCAGTTAAATGATAACAAACAATCCTCTGCCCATATGGAGGATGAGCACAAAGCGTCAGGTTGTGATCCGTTGTTGAAGCTCTGGAATTTGCGCATCCTGATCCGGCTGAATACATTCAACCGGGTTTTTGATCGTTATGGTGGCCTGCAAGACCCCGAAATGATGCATATTCTGGGTTTGTCAGCATTTTTGCAAAATGAAGGTGTTGATAAAAAAACCATATTTTCCAATTTGTCCAATACATTAAAGGCCCTGGAAAACGAGACGCCGATGGCTCCTCAGGACATCTTTTCTGTCAATATTAAGATCCTGCAAAAGTCGTTGAGTCTGACGCCGTGTGAGATCGACATATTACGATTTGTCATCGTATCGGGTTCGTCTAGCGGCTTTAATATGGTGATCGAGACGCTCGGCGAGATGAGCAATGAACAAATCCGACATGCCCTGTCGATCATCCTGAATGTCCCCCGCAGTGAGATTGAGAATGCCATGCGTACCAATGGCGCATTGATATCTGCGGGGCTGTTGCGCTTCAATACCAGCGGCCACTATATGCACTCACTGCAACAGTGCTTTGATATTCCGCACAGCATTAAATACGCCTTGACACAGGAACAGAATAATCCCGAAGCAATATTGCAATGCTTTTTCAAAATAGCAGATCAGTCGCATTTATCAATTGCCGATTTCCCTCACTTAAAAGCGGACATTACGCTGCTGGCGGGCTATTTACAGTCCGCTGAAAAAAAGCATATCCCAGGCATTAACGTATTAATATACGGCGAACCCGGCACCGGTAAAACCGAGCTGGTGAAAACCTTAACCCGGCACTGCGGGCTTGAGTTATATGAAATCACCATGCAGGATATGGAGGGCAATCCCATTGATGGAAAAGACCGTTTTTCTGCTTATCAGCTGACCCAGAAAATGTTGGCCAATAAAGAAAAGTCCGCTATTTTGTTTGACGAAATAGAGGATGCTTTCCCTGATGTTAACTTTAGCCCTTTTGGTCATGTCACGCGCCCCGACTTTAAAAAAGCCTGGGTTCATCAGTTGTTGGAAGGCAATCCCATTCCGGCATTCTGGTTGTGCAATAGTGTGGTACAACTGGATGATTCAGTGTTACGGCGCTTTGACTTTGTCCTGAATTTGCGCGCTCCTACCCGCAATATCCGTCGGCGTATTCTTGACAAATACCTCGGTCACCTGAATTTAAGTGACGCCTGGTTAGCGCAAATGGCGGAACATGAACACCTGGTACCGGCGCATGCTGAGAACGCAGCTAAAATCGCAGCTCATCTGAACACTGAAAACAGCAGGGAGCTAGAGAAAAACCTGGAAAGAATTATTGGTAACAAACTACAGGTGATGGGTTTGTCGCGTAAGCCTCGCACGGTTATCAGTCGTGAAACCCGCTACAGCCTTGAGTATTTGAATCCAGACCAGGACCTGGAGGCGTTGACCCAAGGGTTACAACAAAACCATCAGGCACGCATTTGTCTTTATGGCGCACCGGGGACAGGCAAAACGGCCTTTGCACATTATGTCGCGGAATATCTCGACAAGCCCCTGCTGAAAAAACAGGCCTCGGACATTCTCAGCAAATGGGTGGGTGAAGCGGAAAAAAATATTGCCGCCATGTTTGATGAAGCCGAAGCGGACGATATGGTACTCCTTATTGATGAAGTAGACAGTTTTTTGCTGGATCGTGGCTCCGCTCAAAACTCGTGGGAGATCACTCAGGTTAACGAGTTACTGGTTCAAATGGAGAGCTTCAATGGGGTGTTTATTGCCTCTACGAATTTATTGAATCTTGTCGATGCCGCGTCGTTGCGTCGTTTTGATCTGAAGATAAAATTCGATTATATGAAGCCCAAACAGGCTTGGACACTGTTTTTGCAGGTACTGGAAGAACACGGTTGTCACGTCGAGGAGGAAGCGAGGCAATACAAAACAGATTTAGTGCGGCTCGATAACCTCACACCGGGGGATTTTGCCACCGTTGTGCGTCAATCCCGCAGCCTCAATAAAACGATTCAACCGCATTATTTATTGGCGGCGTTAGAAAAAGAGTGCAAGGCCAAACCGGGGGCTGGAAAGTCTATCGGGTTCATAGGGTCGTAAGCCCGCGGCGCACACCTGCAGCAGGCACATCAATGCTAGAAGCCCCTTGAGGGGGTTGGGATGCGGGTGAATCGTTGCTACCCAGTGACAGTTTGGCAAAAATCGGTTAACAATAAAACAAGGGAGAAAATAACATGAACAATACATATTACGAATACAAAATAAAAAACGGCGATACTTTTTCTGGCATCATCTACAACATGTTTGGCCACACCCAGAAGCATACCCGTTATTCAGAGTCGGTCGATTATTTACTGGCGCTCAACCCTCAGATCAGCAATCCGGACCGCATCAGGGCAGGTGACATGCTCCGTCTGGGTGTACTGCCACCCTTTCCTCAAGCAAAACCGCCCGCAGCACTCTCGCCGCCAGTGTTTATGAGCCAGCCCCCCATCCCGATGATATGAAAGGTTTTTGGGCGCTCTCTTGGCTGCTGCACAACGCAAATTACCTCACCATCCCGGGAAGCATTGCCATGGGTGCCTCAGGCAACCTGCTCAGCCCCGGCAATGTCAATCTCATCAATGATATCAGTGACCATTATGCCGACTATAAAACAGGCAAAACCAGCAAAGGACAATATGACGCCCGACGCAAAAAAGCACTGGATAAGCTCAGGAAAAATATCGGGCCGATGGAAAAACTGCTGTTTGGCAAGCATACGCCCCATCAAACTATCCGCATTGCCCGGGCCGGCGGCATCCCCGCCACCGCACACATCAGCCAACAGGCCGACCGACTGAAACACCTGGCCGCAATGAGCAAACACGGCGGTATAATCCTCATGGGCGTTGGCTTAACCGCCGCCTGCATGGAGATTGCCAGTACCACCGATAGCCAAGAGAAAAATGAGATCTTTGTGGAGACCATTACCAGCACCAGCGTAGGATTACTCGCAGGTCGCGTTATTGGTGTGTTTTTGCTCTCCAATCCCATTGGCTGGGGAATGGCCATTGTGCTGGCAGTGGGTAGCGTAGCGGTGAGTTATGGGCTGGGGGTAGGTGCGGGCATACTCTATGATAGATTCGGGAAGAAGATTGATCTTGTCGAGGGAACCGGTATCGACAGGATATGCCAATAACATGGATTTATCTGATGCGCCTTTATTTGAGCAGATACTCGTCATCACTTTCATCGCAACATTCCTCGGCTGCATATTAGACTTGGTATTTGTTTTGATCATGCATTTTTTAATGCCCCAAAAGGTACTGGAAATCTATTTTAAAGAACCGCATTTCAATGCGGGTGAAATTGCCCTGTTTACCGGTTTTCCGTTTGCTTATATGAGAACATCCCTATTTATGAGGGCATTGGGTTTTCCTGCCAGCGGGAAAAAGAGAGGGTTGGAAAATGCCTATCAACTGGCGCCCGTGTGGTATTGCAAAGCCTCAAAATACTCCATTATTATTATTATACCGATGGTGGCACTGCTGCTGTTAGCGGGTGCGATTGTACTTATATACTATGAAGCATGGAAATAATAGCAAGCGTGGCATCAGCAGAAAGGAGGCAGATTGCCAATCGCCAGTACCACCGACCCCAAAGAGAAAAACGAGATTTTTGTGGAGATCATTACCAGCACGACGGCGGGAGCTCTATTAGGTTACGGTGTGACTATATTCTTGATTTCCAACCCCATTGGCTGGGGAACCGCGATTGTGCTGGCGGTGGGTAGCGTGACGGTGAGTTATGGACTAGGTAAAAGTGTGCGCTACCTCTATGGTACACACGGGAAGGAGATTGACCTTGTCGAGGGTACCGGTATCGACAGGATATGCCAATAGCATGGATTTATCGGGTACAACTTTATTTGAGCAGGTACTGATCATAACATTCATCACAACATTACTCGCGGGTATGTTAAGCCTGGTCTTCATTTTGATCATGCATTTTTTAATGCCAAAAAAAGTGCTGAAAACCTATTTTAAAGAGCCCCATTTCAACGCAGGTGAAATAGCCATGTTTACCGGCTTTCCTTTTGGTTATATGAGAACAGGAATGTTTATGACGGCACTGGCTTTTCCCTCCAGGGGAAAAAGAAGGGGGGTCGAAAACGCCTATCAACTGGCACCCGTATGGTATTGCAAAGTATCAAAGTATTTCCTTTATTTTTTTGTGCCCAATCTGGCGTTGCTGGTAATATCTGGCTTGATTGTATTTATACACTATGAACTCTGGAAACAATAACAAGCGTGGCATCAGCAGAAAGGGGCAGATCGCCAATCGCCAGCACCACCGATAGCCAAGAGAAAAATGAGATCTTTGTGGTAACAAACCAGACACCCAAAATAAGAAATTTTGAAAGTCAATTTAAACCCTTGGTTGGGGCACCGCGTACAAACTCAAACAAGTATGCACGTCCCTTATCAACGGATTTCAGGAAGACAATGAATCCGATGACTGAGAATTAGTGTGTTAATGTTTTAAAATGGCGGTGTTATTTTTTGTGTTTTTTGGCCTCCTTTCAAATTAGCCAATCAATCATAGCGAGCGCTTTAAGATGACAGTGTCACTTCCGCGAAAGATCATTGCATTCACCTCACTGCTCATCCTGCTATTCACTGCCGGTAGCACCCTCGCGGCCAATAGCAGTTTCACCCAGCGTGCCGATGTTCAGCAATTCATCGACAAGATGGTCAGCCAGCATCAATTTGAGCGCGAGCCACTCACCCAGCTACTCAGTGAAGCCAAACATAGCGAGGCGGTAATCAACGCGATCAGCCGCCCCTACGAAGGCAAACCCTGGTACCAATACCGCCCCATCTTTGTCACCGAGAAACGGATTAAACGTGGCCTGCAATTTTGGCAGGAGAATAGTGCTGCACTGCAGCGCGCGGAGAAAAAATATGGCGTACCACCTGAATTTATCACCGCCATCATTGGGGTGGAATCCTTTTACGGGGTACACAAAGGCAACTACCGCCTGCTCGACTCACTCACCACCCTCGGCTTCGACTACCCCAGGCGAGGTAAATTCTTCCGCTCAGAACTAAAACACTATCTATTAATGACGCGCGAAGAGAAGATCGACCCACGCAGCGTAAAAGGCTCCTATGCTGGCGCGATGGGCAAGCCTCAGTTCATCGCCAGTAGCTATCGCGAATATGCGGTCGATTTCAGCGGTGATGGCAAGCGAGACCTATGGGAAAACACCGAGGATGCCATCGGCAGTGTCGCCAATTATTTTCGTCGCCACGGCTGGAAACACGGTGCGCTAGTCGCCAGCAGAGCGAGCGTTAAGGGTAGCGACTATCAACAGCTGATCAAAAAGAGCCTCAAACCCAAAAAGACGCTGGCGCAGATTACTAGCCTGGGGGTCACGCTAGAGGATGCTCAATCGAATGATATTCCCAGCGACACCAAGGCCACACTAATCCGCCTTAAAAACCAGTCAGAGAGCGAATACTGGGTCATCTACCGAAACTTCTATGCAATTTCGCGCTACAATCACAGTGCACTCTATTCAATGGCGATCTTTCAAATTGCCAGCGCACTACGCGAGCAACATACTGCGGCCAATTAGATTCCTGAGCATTATTCTATATGACTGATTATGACGTTTATTAAACATGATGAGACCTTTGCACGAGCAATGATTTTGCTCTCTGGCAAGGCAAAAGCGCACGGAATGAGGGCGTTTACCGCTATAAATGACCGATTGAGACCGCTTTTAACGCCACCAAAGGACAAAAAAACAATCGTGCAAAGGTCTCATTATCGAATCGCCGCAATTGCCCTACCACTCCTCATCAGTGGCTGCGGCAGCCTGCCGAAAGGTGCCAGTTTTTTCTCTCAACAGGATAGTGCACCGGCTCACCCAGTCGATATATCCCATGTTGCCAACGCCATTCCACGCGTCGAACCACACAGCCGCTATGGTAACCCAACATCCTATGTCGTCTTTGGGCAGCGCTATTACGTGAAAAAAAGTAGCCTCAACCATATCGAGCGTGGCGTCGCCTCATGGTACGGCACTAAATTCCACGGCAAACGGACCTCCAGCGGAGAACCCTACGACATGCTGGCGATGACTGCCGCACACAAAAGCCTGCCACTACCCACTTATGCCGAAGTCACCAATCTGGAAAATGGACGAAAAATCATCGTCAAGATCAATGATCGCGGCCCCTTCAAAAAGAACCGAATTATCGACCTCTCTTATGCCGCCGCGGTAAAACTGGGTATCACCAAGGCCGGTACCGGTTTGGTTGAGGTGCGTACGATCGATCCAAGTGCCATCAATCAGAGCAACCCCTCGCAAATTGCCCCGCCGGCACCGAAACCAGCAGCTGCAAAGAATCGTGCGCCACCCGTAGCATTCAATACACCGATACCACTTGCCATAGCATCTCAGACACCCGTCGTGACTACCAATCACAGCACCGCGCCACAAGCAGACAAACTAAAACGCATCATTCCTGGGCAGGCGGTCAATATCTACCTGCAAGTGGGGGCCTTTGGTGGCCGCATAAATGCAGAAAACCTGAAAATCCGTATTCGTGATATCGAAACACTACCCGTTTCAAAAATCAATGTGACGCAAGGCACTACCGCCAACAACGCCATCTTTCGCGTCCGCATCGGCCCAATCCACAACGTCACTGAAACAGACCAGTTGATCAAACGCCTCGCACAACTCGGCATCGAAAACCCTCACGTCATCATCGACTGAACCGAGCAACAACCAACAGCACCCGTACAAAAATGTGTTTTTACGCAAGACACGAACAAGCGCAGCACGGCCAGAATTTGTTAGACTATGGGCTGCCATTTTAAAGCCAGACTTTGGAGAGCCTACTTCGTGAGCCACACTAACAATCCCCCCCTCAAAAGCGCGATGACATTCACTGCCATGCTACTGACCCACTGTCAGCGCGCCTTGTTTTCGATCCCGCGCAGTCTGGGTATCGTTGTGGGGTTATTGGCAGCGCTAATGCCACTCAGCATCGCGACTGCCGCCATGCCGACCCCCAACGTGCCCGAAATCGCAGCTCGCGGCTATCTGCTGCAAGATTTTAACAGCGGCCAGATCATCGCTGAAAAAAATAGCCACGAACAGATGGAGCCCGCCAGTCTCACCAAACTGATGACCGCCCATATCATCTTCAGCGAACTGCGCGCGGGTAACCTGAAACTCTCGACTGAAGTATTGGTCAGCGAAAAAGCGTGGCGCATGGGCGGCTCGCGCATGTTTATTGAGGTGAATAAAAGAGTGCTAGTGGAAGACCTGCTAAAAGGGATGATCATCCAGTCGGGCAACGATGCCAGCGTCGCACTCGCAGAACATGTCGCGGGTAGCGAAGAGGCCTTTGCATCACTGATGAATCACCACGCTGACAGACTCGGCATGCACGGCACTCACTTCGTTAACAGCACCGGCATGCCTGCGGCCGACCACTACACCACCGTGCACGATCTGGCACTACTAACCAAGGCATTGATCTCTGAATTTCCTGATTATTACAAATGGTACTCAATCAAGGAGTTTACCTATAACGACATTCGCCAACACAATCGTAATGCACTGCTATGGCGTGACAAATATGTCGACGGCGTTAAAACCGGTCACACCGACTCAGCCGGTTATTGCCTAATCTCATCCGCACTACGTGATGATATGCGCCTCATTTCAATTGTGCTCGGTACCCGAAGTAAAGAAGCGCGCAGCAAAGAGAGCCAAAAACTACTCAACTATGGCTTCCGCTTCTTTGAAACACGCATGCTCTATAGTGCCAACAGCCAGCTCACCACCTCACGCATCTGGAAAGGGGCCAGTGAGCAACTGTCACTAGGGCTGGCTGAAGACCTCTACATCACCATTCCACGCGGCCGTTATGACAAGCTTGATGCGTCGATGAAGATCGATGTTCAGATCATTGCACCCGTTGTAAAAGGCAGTTCACATGGTTTTGTTGATATCTCTCTCGCAGGCAGTGGCGTTGTTGAGCGCCCCTTGGTCGCATTGCAGTCGATCAAAGAAGGCAGTATGTTCCAGCGCCTCGCCGATGAAATTTCGCTGCTTTTTGAATAACCGCATATGTCATCCATCAGTTACCTAAACGGCACCTTCCTGCCAACGCATGAAGCACGCGTCTCACCGCTTGATCGCGGTTTCATCTTTGGCGATGGCATCTATGAAGTGATTCCTGTCTATGGAGGCAAGCTCTTTCGTCTTGACGAACACCTAAAGCGCCTCGACGATAATCTTGTCGCCGTTAAAATCAAGCAGCCGCTGACGCACAAAGAGTGGAAAGCGGTATTAAATGAGATAGTGCTGCGTAACCAACCCGCTCATGGCGATGAGCAATCGATCTACCTACAGGTCACACGCGGTGTTGCCGAACGTGGCCACGGTTTCCCCGATAGCCATATTGAACCCACACTCTTCATCATGAGCAGCGCGTTAAAACCACTAGCGGCATCGATTGCAGAACAGGGCGTTGCGGCCATCACCCATGACGATATTCGCTGGCGCAATTGCCATATTAAAAGTACCTCACTACTCGGTAATGTTTTATTACGCCAGCAGGCCTACGATGAAGATGCCGTCGAGGCGATCCTGATTCGCGATGGCGAAGTGACCGAAGGGGCCGCTAGCAATCTGTTTGCGCTCATTGATGATGTCTTAATCACCCCCCCCAAGGGGCCACTGTTACTGCCCGGCATCACGCGCGACTTGGTACTAGAGCTGGCCCAGCAACATAAAATCCCGTCATGCGAAGCCTTTATCACACCACAACAGTTGATCAATGCAAAAGAAATATGGCTCACCAGCTCAACCAAAGAGATCCTGCCGGTCACCATGCTCGATGGTGCCGCCGTGGGTAATGGCAAGCCAGGCGACGTCTGGCAGCAGATGCGCCAACACTATCAAGCCTATAAAAAGCAATTACGGGGTCAATCATGAGTGGCGATAAAACAGAGACCTTATTAGCGTTCCCATGTGAATTCCCAATCAAGGCGATCGGTAAACAGCGCGATGACCTGGATGCGATTGTCTTTAGCATCGTCCTCAAACATGTGCCGGGGCTGAGCGAAGGTGCCGTGCGTTCTCGTCCCAGCAGCAAGGGTAACTACTGCTCAATCACCGTCACCTTTACCGCCATCAGCCAGGCGCAGATTGAAGCGATCTACCATGACTTCAAAGACTGCGAACACATCACCATGACACTGTAAAACAAGGCGAGCCATGCCCACCCTTACCATACGCCAGCTCGGCCGCCAGGAGTATGAACCCTGCTGGCATGCGATGCAGGCCTTTACCGAACAGCGCACTGAAGCAACCCACGATGAAATTTGGTGTCTCGAGCACTCGCCCGTTTTTACCCTCGGACGCGCAGGCCGACGCGAGCATATCCACAACATAGGCAATATACCGCTGGTGCATGTCGATCGCGGCGGCCAGGTCACTTATCACGGCCCCGGGCAATTAGTGCTCTATCTGCTCATCGATCTAAAACGTCGCAGCTGGGGCATTCGCCACCTTGTCTCACTGATCGAAACCGCCATCATCGAGATGCTCGCCGCCTATCAAATCACCGCCACCACTAAAGAGGGCGCTCCGGGTGTCTATGTGAATGGCAGTAAAATTGCCGCGCTTGGAATGAGAGTCCGTAAAGGCTGCACCTTCCACGGTCTTAGCCTAAATGTTGCAATGGAACTCACTCCATTCTCACAAATTGACCCCTGTGGTTATCCCGGATTAGCCGTTACACAAACAAGCACGCTATCAAACCTAACGGATCCCGCACAAGCAGAGCGGGATCTACTCGCCCATCTGACACATCTACTTGAATGCGATACAATCGAGACCTTTCAAACATTGCCCAATTTAGCGTCGCCTGAATAATTCAGATTACTACCCGATTTAATTCAGCGCCACAAATGCCACGCCGTACGACAGAGACATAGCCGTTATTATGAGCGATCCAAAAAATGCCCCCTCGAAACGCAACCCACTCAAGGGTGAGTCTAAAGTTTCACGCATTCCGATCAAAATCGAACCGACCATCAATCCGTTGCGTAAACCCAAATGGATTCGTGCCACCGCTGGCAGCACAGCACGCGTCAGCGAGCTAAAGGCTATCCTCAAGGCGAATAAGCTGCACACGGTTTGCGAAGAAGCCGCCTGCCCTAATCTTGGTGAATGTTTTAGCCACGGTACTGCCACCTTTATGATCATGGGTGACATCTGCACCCGTCGCTGCCCCTTTTGCGATGTTGCCCACGGCAAACCAAAACCGCTTGATGGAGATGAACCACTCAATCTGGCTAAAACCATCAAGGCGATGGGTCTTGCGTACGTCGTCATCACCTCAGTTGATCGTGATGACCTACGTGATGGCGGTGCGGCACACTTTGTCGCCTGCATTAAAGCCGTGCGTGACCATTCGCCCAAGACCCGCATTGAGATACTGGTGCCCGATTTCCGCGGCCGTATGGAGCGCGCATTAGAAATCATGGCACAAGCACCACCCGATGTCTTTAATCACAACTTAGAGACCGTGCCGCGTCTCTACAAACAGGCCCGCCCGGGTGCCGATTACATCTGGTCACTAGACCTGCTGCAGAAATTTAAAGAACAACACCCCAATGTTTTAACAAAGTCAGGGCTGATGCTCGGCCTGGGCGAGACCATCGAAGAGATTCACCAGGTGATGTACGACCTACGCGCCCATGACTGCGACATGCTTACCCTCGGCCAATACCTGCAGCCCAGCAAATTCCACCTGCCAGTAATACGCTATGTCACCCCCGAGGAATTTGAGGAACTGGCACTAGAGGCCAAAGAGCTTCAGTTTAACAACGTAGCCAGCGGGCCAATGGTTCGCTCCTCTTATCACGCCGACCTACAAGCAGCAGGAAAGAGCGTTAGCTAGCCATTCAATCCCCGCGGTTACTCGGTAAACAAGCTAATTTAAAGATTGGCCACCAGTAAATGCCATGTAAATAAAGTGGTTTTTTATACTGCCAAAGTCATTCATAATGCGGAATATGTCGTTTTGACATAACCCGGGTTTTCCATGGAGGATCAAACCATGCATAACAATTATTCCGCACTTCCCTATAAAAGTTTTGCCCCTGGCACCACACTACGACGCCCGACTCAGCAGAAGGAAATCCTCGTTACACCCAATGACCCCGCTAGACTGGTGATGACTGACTTCGAACAAACGGTGCCTATCACCGAGCTTCCCACGCTGCCATTGCCGGAAGCCAACGACAGGATGATCGCCTACGGCGTACGCCTGCTATTTGTAACCAAAAATGATGACACTATCCTTGGGCTGGTCACCGCTAACGATATCCTGGGTGAGCGACCCATTCAGTACATTCAAAAGTTTGGTGGTAGCTTTAATGAGATTACGGTTAATGATGTCATGACCAAACGATCTGAAATTGAGGCCATTTCATTCAACGACCTTTGCA
Source organism: Thiotrichaceae bacterium (assembly GCA_002401765.2). Lineage (GTDB taxonomy): Bacteria > Pseudomonadota > Gammaproteobacteria > SZUA-140 > SZUA-140 > SZUA-76. Next base: position 3,241 of record NVTY02000038.1, on the reverse strand, counting down.
ATGCCTCTGTCGGCCAGATCATTGAGACAATGAAAATGTTTAATCGCCAACATGCACTTGTCATTGAGGAAATTGATGACAACGCCTTTGTCAGAGGCCTGCTTTCAACCACTCGCATCAGCCAACAGCTCGGGATTAACATTGAGCCATCCAACCGCGCCCGTACTTTCCAGGAGCTTGAATCTGCGCTTATGTCCGCAGCGTAGCAAGAGACGCTAATGCAGAGCGTGTTAAAAACAGTTAATGGTTTTTAACACGCTTGATCAAAGTGTATTTTTAATTTCACGCAGCAAACCAAGGTAACCGGCTTGCGCAGGGTCTTCCGCCAAATCAGACTCGACCTGCGCAACATATCGATCAATCTTTTTTAAGATACCACTCTTATTTATTTCATTACCGCTATCAATAATCCGCAGCACATTTTTTCCCAGCGAAATAACCTGACGCTTAAGATTAGCCGATTCGCTTCCATCACGATCACCCGGTAATAGCAACATATCACCTGAACCGTCGTTCGCAGCCCCTTGTTGCCTTAAAGAGGCCAGTAGTGTCTATGCTCATGGGTATTACCCATCATCTCTCTGCTACCTAAAACGCGCCGAGCCTTTATCGAGGTTTCGCTTATGAAACATGCGCTCACTTATTCCCGCGTTAATCCTAACATCGGTAATCTCCAGTACCGTCAACGCCTGCGTCTCAGGATGAGTGGCTTCAATCCGCGACCATAACCAGTAATCACCTTGCTTGCGCCATTCAATTTTCATATCCAGTTGAATATCATCATGCCCATCAAAAAATTGAATACGGTTAATACGCAGGCCTGCCTTGCCTATCCAGCTAACTCTTTTTGCAGGAGAATCACCACCATGATTATGATGGCCGCCATGCCCGAGATGAGCCGGCTTACTTTCAATTAAATAATGCGCTTGCTCATTCAATATTTTTTCTTCGAGTAGCCGATGATCATCCAAGCGGGGTGGGCGCGGCTCAAGATGCCCGTGTGTCAGCAACGAACCAGCAAATTCATCATCTTCATTGGAATGGGCGTGATCACGCGGCACAATGCGCCGTGTCATCCCTAGCTCTGGTAGATAAATCCACTCTTCATTTTTTTTGTCACTACCCATCGGATGCAACCAACCAAGATAAGCGATCCCTTTTCTTGCGATTGGGAACTCAGTAAAAAAAATCGCTTTATTATCGTATTCCCCTTTTCCCTTCATATCCTTCCACACCATGGTGTAACCAGCACGGCGTATCTGCGTCTCTGGTTTATGAAAGCTAAAACTCAAAGTAGAGACCTGATCCTCAACACGAGCGGCCTGGTAGATCTTTTCCATTATTGCCGTCGCATCGGGCGCTGCAACAGCGCTACCAACACTAAACAGCAATAACACGGCCCCAAACAACCTTAAAAGTTGTCCGTTGATTACAACCATTCGCTCGTCTCCCATTAGGTTTGCCTGTGTCATGCAAAGGCCTCACGTAACTATTCAGCATAGTGAAAAATAGGCAGTAACTGTTCAGGTTGATTCTGAAATTTGCCAGGTCAAGGCGAAAAATATGAGTTTACAGGTGTAAATGATCATTTTTCAACGCAGAAATGGCAGATTTCAGGAGTGAGCTGAATAGTTACGGCCTCACTAACTATATTCTCACTAAACAGAGACTAGATCGAGTGAAATTGAACCACCAACATATTAAAACCCGGCCCCTTACTAAAAATAATCGCCCCCCTTTTCTATGGGGGAGAGAGAGGGGGGAGACACTCCAGTGATCTCATAAATTTGAGGAGGGTGAAATCACGTCAACATAGGGGGCCGGGGAAACTTAAAATACCTTAATATCGTAAGGTTTATTATTTAGTCAAAATCAACGTCCCTTTGCGGGTGATCTTGATTTGATAGCGCTCACCGTTATGCACAATCTCGCGTTCACGTGCTACGCCTAACAGCTCATCACTACTAATCGGACTAACCCGATACCGCGCAGGACGCCCCTGCGGCTTCCGGCCGGCGCCTTGCTCGTGTTTTTCCATTCGCGATTTGCTGTCGCGATAGCTTAGTAGGCTCACCGCCCTGCTCCAGCTCGTCTTAATGGCAAAAAAACCACATTACTCTGCCTTGTGTGGGCTGTTTTTTCATATGGAGAATCGAGCGCGATTACATTCGGCTCCACGCCTGTATCACGCCTCTTTATTCGGGTTATATGCGGTGATTTGCCACCAGCAGCCGCGCGGTCAATACACGAGAGTAGCGCTAAATGCCGGAATAGCGCACGCCACGCATCTCGTAATTCTTCTTTATTACTCGTCTCGGGCTGCTGCCAGAACAGGCGCTCTTTGCCACTACGTGCATCAAAAAACCTTAATGAGGGGATTCCCTGTTGCAAAGATGCATCTATCCGGTAACTCATATCTCACCTCCATATCATCAATTTAAACCGATGAGACTTGGCTATCATCACAGAGCACGCGATATAATCACTTTAGCGCTGCCGTGCATCCTGGCTACCATCTCCAATGAAAAGACAATAACGCGAATGATTCTCATTTGCAACAAAAGAATGGCTTATTTCATTTTGCCGGATTCAACAACCGTACCCGCCCCGCCACATCAAGCAAACCTGACACCGTCGCCCAAGCAACCCCAGCCGTCATCTCCGCAGTCTTTTAGCCGGGACCCAGCTTTCGATAGACACCTTCATCAAGGCTTTTTGCGTTGCCAGCATTTTTTTCTCATATGAAGCATATCTAAAGAGTATTCGAAGTGCCTCGATAGGCTGCTTAAATTACCATGTTTGAAGCTGCTCGTTTCCGCCTAAGTCGTTGAGGTATTTAGTCGGGTATTACGCGGTATGCTGCTTAAGTGGCGGGTTTGGGTGAGCCAAAATGTAATCCTCAACATGCTTCACATACCAGCGCCGATATTGCTCTGGCACATTGTAATGCATTAATTTTATGATATATTTATCCCAGAAACGGACAATCTGATCGTTTTGTATACGCTCCATCCCTAGATCGTTATAGCAGTGAACAGGGTGTTACTTAAGCGCAAGTATGTAACGAGATAATTGAAATTTCAAATTGACTTAGACAGACGTCTGTCTAAGGTTGGAAAAGACAGGCGTCTGTCTAAGTAACTGTTAGAGCCTCAACATTAAAAGCAATAATTCGCACTAGTGTGAAAGGTAAAACAAGAAATTTGAGTGTCAGTCCAAACAAAAGTGATGGCTGAATAAG
>NVTY02000037.1 GCA_002401765.2 Thiotrichaceae bacterium | reverse complement strand
TTCTGTTGGCCATGTTTTATCCTCTTCTAGGTGATATGATAATTCATCATCTAGGTACGGGATAGTGTAGCCACTCCAATGAGCAATATTAAGCTTTTTCACGATCAACAAATCCGCAGTGAATGGAATGCTGAGCAGGAGCAGTGGTATTTCAGTGTTATCGATATTATCCAGGCGTTGACCGGTAATGAGCGGCCTCGCAAATACTGGAGTGATCTGAAAAAGAAGCTGATAAACGAGGGCAGTGAAGTGTCCGATAAAATCGGACAGTTGAAAATGCAGGCCCCGGATGGCAAATTCCGCCTCACTGATGTGGCCACTACGGAAACCCTGCTGCGCCTGATACAGTCTATCCCTTCACCTCAAGCTGAGCCTTTCAAGCGGTGGCTAGCGCAGGTGGGCTATGAGCGTCTGGAGGAAAATGAAGACCCGGAATTGACTATTGACCGAGCGCTGACGACCTATCTGGCCAAGGGTTATTCAAAAGAGTGGATTAATCAGCGTCTTCAGAGTATTGAGGTACGCAAGGAATTGACCGATGAATGGGAAGCGCGAGGTGTAAAAAAAGGGCAGGAGTTCGCTATCTTAACTAATGAAATTACTCGCGCCTGGAGTGGTTTATCAACAAAAGAATACAAACAACACAAGAACCTGAAAAAAGAAAACTTGCGGGATAACATGACTAACTTGGAGTTGGTGTTGAACATGTTGGCGGAGGCAACTACCTCTGAAATATCGAAAGGGAAAAAACCAGAGACTCTCGACCAGAATAAGGTCGTTGCTCAGCAAGGTGGAGAGGTGGCAGGCAGCGCTCGCAAAGACATTGAAGCCAAAACAGGGAAGAAGGTTGTCACTAGCAAAAATGCGAAACAGTTGGGCCGGACTAACAAGCTAGAGCCTCGAGATTAATTGATATTCGCTTGCTTTTCCGAGGGAGTATCGCCAGCAGAAATCTCAATGATGGACTCAGATGATCAATCCATCAATGATTGCTCTTTGATGGATTGAAAAGTTTAGGCCTGAAGATTCAAACCGCGAACTGTAACTCAGCAAGTTGTTTATGCAGCTTCCCTAGACAGCCACGATAAGTGATTTCAATCATGGTAGCAGTAAGTTACTGATTTATTAGGCTATACCTGCCTTTCTAACGATGGATATCTCGTTTGTCGGTTTGTAGTTATGATGCCGCGTATCTTGAAATAGCAGTACGCGAAGGACTGCCATTAGCCACGCTAGATAAAAACCTGCTGAAAGCCGCAAAAAAGGCTGATATACCTATTTACTTAAAGGATTGATTATCGATAGTCATTGGGGCAGATTTTGCTGACCATATTCGGGGGCACAATACTCATATCCTAAAAGGCATGCTCAAAAAGGAACTTTTGAAGGTGGAATCTCGCACAGAGCCGTAAGCTTCTTTGTGATGTAGATAGAAGTTGGTTGTGTGAAGTATAATTTCAACCATTCAAATGAAGTTGAGATGGTGCGAGTACGGAATTGCATGATTGAGTTGCAGATAGAGGTGGTCTGGTGACAGACATGGATGAATTCAATGCTCAGGGCGCGATATTTTATTATCAAACCAGATGGAGGGCGAATTCGGCTAGAGTGGCGATTCGAAGGTGATACCCAATGGCTAAGTCCAGTGCAGCTGACGGCGAGTGTTTCCGGAGATGTAGTACTCAACGCTCTCCTACAATAACCAAACCTTTCGATATTTAGAAATAATGATTTAAGGTGGAGCTAAGGGATGTGGAATGGCAACACTATTTCGTACCTAGATTCTTTTCAATTTCCTTCACCTGATCAATCCTCACTTGCTCAAATTTCACGGGTGATAAATACTTATTAAAGCTGTGGGGCCGATCATGATTGTAGTGCCCAATAAATCCATCAACTAACCATTTCATTTCAAGCATCTCAATCAATCGAGAATGCTGATAAATTGTTTCGACCTTGAGCGTTTTAAAAAAGCTTTCAATTACTGCATTATCCCAACAGTTCCCTCGTCGACTCATGCTTTGCTTTAAGCCCCATGCGGCCAGTAATTTTCGATAATCATTACTGATAAACTGACTACCTTGATCAGTATGCACCATGAGCCCCCTAGGTGGCTTACGGCTCCACAATGCGCGCTGTAAAGCTAACTCGGTTAATTCAGAGCGCATATGGGGGGCAGTTGCGAACCCAACTACCCGTCGCGAATAAAGATCGACATATACTGCCAGGTAAAGCTTTCCTTGCCGCGTCTTAATTTCAGTAATATCACCTACCCAGACTTGATTCGGATAACTCACTTCGAAGTGCCTATTTAAAATATTCGGCATAATTCGAGGATCATTAACTGCTGCAGTGCTTTGTTTTTTAAACTTTTTCTGTGTTTTCACTTCTAGTCCAAGGGTTGCCAATATCTTGCCTATTTTACGACGACTGATTTGCTCGTCATTTTTATGTAAAAGATGGCCCTTTATTCCTCGTGTCCCAGCATTTTCTTTTAAATCAAAAAAGGCTTTTTCAATTAACTGATAATCCTCATGTGCGGATTTCTCCTTTTGTAAGTGATCAATTTGAGTCCAGCTAAAGTAACTGCTCTTTTTTACTGACAGCACACGACACATGGGCTGTAGATCAAAAATATCGAGATTTGATGCTATCCACGCGTATTTTATTTCTCGAGACTGGCAAAATACGCTGTGGCTTTTTTTAAGATATCACGCTCTTGGCTGGCTTTTTTAAGCTCTGCTTTCAAACGTGTTATTTCCTGTTCAGGTGTCTCATTATTGAGTTGAATTTTCGCTATATCATGCTCTTCTTTATAGCTACGAATCCAGCTATACACTGCGGAATCAGGAATGTCGCGTTCTCGGGCAACTTGTGCCGCTGATTTATTGCCAATTAAAACCGCATCAATGACGTCTTTCTTTAATTGTGGATCGTATTTTCTGTTGGCCATGTTTTATCCTCTTCTAGGTGATATGATAATTCATCATCTAGGTACGGGATAGTGTAGCCACTCCAGATCACCTCTTTTAAAAGTCACACTATTTAAATATCAGGGACAACATAATCAATGCCGTTTTCCGGCATTTTGTCATCGATATCCCTGGTATCAATAATCCAGCCATTACCGTTAACAGCCTCCAATTCAAAGCTTCCTTCCGGTGTAACAATGCGTCCGTAAGTCGCCTTCGCACCAATAGTAATAAAACCGCGATAAACATCACTCTCCCCAGGGAACGAAAGACTTAGTTTTGTACTACCATTTTTTCTCCGCTCGACCTTTTCAACAAGCATCGTTCTATTTATATCGAACGGTAGATTAACTATTCCCCCCTTTTTAAGATTAAGGAGATGAATTTCATTCAGAATTACCGGCTTACCGTGAGCACTAAAATCTGGGTTGGTTGGTGTTAGCGTGTTACCTGTTTCATTTAAAGTGAACACCTCCTTACTCTCAGCTGAGGCTTCAACGATAGGGGGTGCATACTCCGGGTGGAATGATATATCAGCATCTAGTGGTGAATGTTCACTGGATAAAGGGATAGCATTAATGGTGTCAACTCCATCTACTTCTATCTCTTCACTAAGCTCAACTTTTTCACCTTTATCTTTTGCAGCACCTAAAGTGTGCTCTTGCTTATGCCACTCGACTGGCTCTAATGAGTATTCAATTTTGTTTTCTTTACTTAATTCCGTATGCAATGGCTGTTCATCGATATTTTGTTGTAGTGAATCATCCAATTAGATAGAACCCACCCATGGCAACAATGACAACTAAAAATAAACGGAATTTCATCAAAAAAACCTCTAATATTCACCCATATGAAAAGCCACCACTAAGAGAAAAAACTTAAAATTATTCGCATCTTCCTAAAGCGTTAACATAATCGTCTTATCAAAAACCCCAGACCCTGGCACACTTTCAAGCGGGATGACGATGATAAAACTCTGGCTATCGTTGTACGCTTGTAGATAGGTTCTTCCTGGTGAAATTTCACTCAGCGCATCAGCGGGGTCTGTTGGATCGATGCCATTATCGACTTCCCATCCATCAGGAATGCCNTCACCATCGGTATCACGGATTGTTGGATTTGATCCGTTTAAGTATTCCGCTAGATTGTTTAGGCCATCACTGTCTATATCACCAGTTGAGTCATCGGCCAATGGATTCAACCCATAGGTCACTTCAAACAGATCGGGCATGCCATCAGTATCAGAGTCTGGATNATTTGGATTGGTTCCTAGCCCTGACTCCCTTCGGTCGCTGAGGCCGTCACTATCTGTATCAACCAGAATGCGAGAGTGGCGGCTATCGCCTCCAAATGCAGGCCAGTCTGAAGCGGCGAGTCCGGTTGCATCATCTTCTATCGCATAGAGTGGGCCGTTCATTGAGACGACATAAACCGTGCCATCACTATCGACTGTTGGTGATGAGACGATGGCACTATCAAGCAGTACGGGGCCCCACTTACTGGTGAAGTCTGTCGGATTCGGCGTTAGTGCATAGAGATTACCGTCAAAGGTTCCCACGTATACGGTTCCATCAGAGGCAACGGCGGGTGATGAGTAGATATATGATCCGCTGTAGTAGGTTCGGATCGTCACGCCATCGGCTGGGTTGATGCCAAATAGTGCACCGGTGTCGTAGACCCCAACGTAGATCGTGCCGTCGTTTGCGATTGCGGGTGATGACGCGACTTTGCCTGCGAGAAAGGTAGACCACACCTCTCGCTCGATTGCATTTACGTCAAGATCGATGGAATAGAGGCTGTTATCGAAAGTGCCGACGATCAGGCGGTCGCTGCCTGCAATCGTGGCCGACCTCACCCCAGCAGTGGTGGAGAGTTGATGGTCCCACGCGACCGTTGCCTGTGTCCCGCCATCGGTGAGGGCGTAGATAAAACCGTCAGCAGCACCAACGTAGATGGTGCCGTCCATGCCGACCGACGGGGATGAGCCGATCTGTGCACCGATATTGTACTGCCAACGCTCGGTACCGTTGGTAGTGGTATCAATGGAATAGACACGGCCATCGTCTGAACCGACATAGAGTATGCCGTTATCGGTTAGTGCCGGTGATGAGTAGATGGCACCGCCAGTTGCATAACTCCATACCTCTGCACCGGTCTGGGCATTGAGGGCGTAGACGCTGCCATCATAGGAACCGAAGTAGAGTGTCAGCCCATCGGCTGAGACGGTCGGTGATGAACCGATATAGCTGTCGCTCTTGAAACGCCACTGGTAGTTGCCGAGGTTGTCGTAGGCGTAGAGATAGTGGTCGGCGGAACCGAAGTAGCGGTAGTTATAGACTGGATTAATCGCCACCGATGAGCCGATGTTGCCGTAACCAGGTGATTGCCATTTAATATCCCCCGACAGTGCATGGGCCTGTGTCCACTGTCCCAATGCCACCGCAACCAGCAGCAACGGAATCCCTATCTTTTTAAACACAGCGTGTTTCAACATAAATGACACTCACCTGTTTTATTCATATTTGTGTTGTTGCCAATCTACCTGACATCCAAATGAAAACCAGACTCATTTGTCACCGCCCTCTTTTTCCGACCCTTTTTCCAAGCTTATCCAACCAATCAAATTTGACTCTCCGTCAAAATGGACTGAAGTTTCATATTTGAGTGGAAACATATCAAAAGGCCTTTCATCTAAAGACTGGTAAATGTCATCGAGTGTTTCCTGAATCATATCGGGAAGATTCAAATTCAATACATACTCGCAATCATTAACAAAAAGGCCAAAGGCATAAAAGGTACGTGTACCAATTAAATACCCTCTAAACTTTCTTCCACTTGACGATTCAAAGCAGGATTTTATAAATAACGTTGATATATTCTCAGGAAGCGGCGTATATCGCTCAACTGGAACATGCCCCTCATTTTCGTCGTCCCATGTCCAAACAGGACAAGACTCAAAACATTTTTCTGTAAGCTCTTTACAGCTCATTATTTTATTTTTCCTTTAGAACGCATGAGCGCCTTCGCAGCTTCTCTTCCACCAGAATCTGGTGTAATGACAATATTATTGCCACCATTCACAGGATTAAACTTCTTCTTAAACTCTTTTTTAACAGCAGCATTGCTTAATGATACTTTTTTTACAGGAATGTTTTTTACACCAGCAGCACTAAATGCAGCAAGACGCCTATTATCTAAGGTTATAAGTTCTCCATTTCGTTCAACAACACGAATTGCAGGTATGTCATCAGGTGTTATCTTCTTAGAACGAAGATTATCAACGGTGTTGTTTATTGTCCCGTTAGAACTAAAATTCTGACTCGCTGTAGCTTGAGAAAACTTAACATCAGATGGCGATACTCTACTTATCTCAACATTCTGCGTCTCAGCATCCCCCCCCTTAGCCTTAGGGGCCTTAGTATCCACCTTGGCCGAAGCAGTCTTAACCTCGACATTCTTACCAACAGACTTACCAATCCCCTTCGCCTTATTGTGAATAATGTTTGCCACACGCTGTACTTTCTTAACCCCCGTTGCACGAGAGGCAAGGTCCAGTCCGGCAGCGACTTTATCACCAAAACTGGCATTCTCGTCTGATAGCGTCTTAAAGCTCTCAGCACCTGAGGTCACGGTGTCATATAAATTATATCCACGCTCAATCAGTACTATCGCGCCCCAGATAAGCGGCAGAAACTCACCACTTTCATCCGTATGGCTCAGCGGATTATTCAACACATAGCTATAACGGTTATAGGTCTGACTCATCTCCGGAAACTGCACAAAGCGGTCGGCACTGGCAAAACGGCCAATCGCCGGATCGTACATGCGCCCGCCCATGTGAATGAAACCGCTATCATCCAGATGCTCATGGCCGGTAAAACCCTGAGTGGTGGTGTTAAAGGTCAGACTCGCCAGACCGGCTTCATAGGCCGGTGTTGAATCTTCCCAGCCGTTATCACGACGCGCACCAAACGGCGCAAAGGTCATGCGGTTGACCACTGCAGCACTGGCATCGGAGATCGCATCGACCGAACCGATGTGATCACGGTGCAGATAGCGCAACTCCTCAGCACCGCCAACATCCGTGCGCACAAGAAAGTCACCCACATAGGCCTTGCGCCGTGTTAGCCCACCCTCAGTGACGATCTCATAGAGACCACTCTCAAGATAGCGTGTATCAGTGGTACGGCTACCGCTGGTGGTTAGCTGATGGAAACGCTTGCGTTCCGGCCCGTACTTAAATGCCGTGCTTAACCCGGTGGCGCTGATGGTTTCAGGTTTGTTATAGAGCGTATAGGTTAGCGCCCTGTCACCTGCGGTGGTCATGTTGCCACGGGTGTCATAACCGTACTGCGTGGTCACAGTAGAGAGCGTGACGCTGCTAACCGCATGCACCCCGCCGCCATTCGCACCGTAGGCGTAACCGCCGATATCGGAGACATCGGACTTATAGCTGATATTGCCAAGGTTGTCGTAGTCGTAACTCAGGCTGCGTGGCCCACCATTGAGGCCTGTCGTGTTGGCAGTTTTGAGACGATTCAGATCATCATAAGTGAACGTTTCTTGCAACGCTTCGCTATAGATGCCTGCGGCACTCATGCGTTGATGGAGGTTGCCAACGGTATCAAAACCATAATCGTGATTCTGCACCCACGTCGGTGTGCCCGTTGGCCCCGTTTTAACAGTGTCCAGATAACCGTTATTGGCATCGTATTGATACTGAGTGATCAGCCCGTTACCCAATGTCGCACTGGTGACATTGCCCCACTGATCCCCTGCTGTCGCCAACCAGTATGAGCTAGTCGGTGTATCGGCATCCCTCACTTCAGATTGGTAGCCGTTACCGTTATAGAGCGTCTCGGTCTGAAAACCGTCCGGGTACTTTAGTGTTCTCAGGCGGCTAAAGGCGTCATAACGGTAATCAACGCTTTCCGTGTTTTCCTCACCGAACAGACGGGTATTGCTCTGCTTGAGACGGCTCAATGCATCATATTTTCTCGTCTGGTAATAATCCGTACCGATCAGTAGCGAGAGTTTGCCAATGCCATTGAGCTGCGAGTCATAGACCCAGTTGCTGGTATTCGTGGTCGCGCCAAGGGTATCTGTTCTAGTCGTAATACGATTTAACGTATCGTAAAGACTGGTGATCGTCGCGCCATCGGCATGGCTCACTGAGCGCAACATCCCGGCTGCATCATAATCAAAGTCGATGGTACCAACATCTGGATCGACCAGCTGAGTACGGTTACCGGCAACATCAGTCACTACCACGACATCCGAGGCCAGGTTTCCATCGACACGCATCAAGCGTGGCTGACCCTGCGCGTTATAGGTTAACTCGGTTGTCACGCTCTCGCCATCAGTCACTTTTCTAACCTGCCCAAGTGCATTACGGTCTGAGGTCGAGACAATAGTGTTGGTAGTACTGTTCGGTAACACCACGGTGGTGGTACTCACATCGCGGGTGACAAATTCACCGCCATTCGAGTAGACGGTATTAACCGCACCGCCATCGGCATAGGCCGCATTAGTGATTCGACCTAACAGATCGTAGCTGTAGTCTATCCAGGGGGGCGTTCCGCTAAAGTAGGGTTGACTGATGAGATCCAGATTGCCGCGCGTATCGTATACACGATCAACATAGATTGTAGTGCCGTTAAATGATTTTATTTCGGTACGCAGCAGACGATGAAGCTTATCGAAATATTCTACCTGCTCAGGTGCACCCACGCCGGTGGCATTCGGGTGGGTTGTCGTTGTAATTGCCTGGTAGGCAGTATTGGCTGGGCACCCTGTGGCACATGTTGCATAAGTCGTCAGGGACTCGCTGCCATCCTGTCCTTTGGTTAACAACAGTCGGCCAAAGCCATCGTAGCGTGTATCGGTCGTCAGCCCGTTGATATCGGCATGCTGTTCCAGCAATCCCAGTTCCAGGTTAAAGGTCGTAAACTCGGTGAAACCCAGATCGTTGATCTGGTTGACCGGAAATATGCCGTAGAGATAACTGCTGGTTGAAAATGAGCGGCCTGTTATCCCAACACCACTGATGTTGGTATTGGTGATATTGCCGAAGCTGTCACGGCTCAAAGTCTTGGTGAGGCTAACACCAGAGCCCTGATACTGCGTCTCGCTCAGGGTTAAGAGTGTATTGCTGTTATACGGTGTATAGCTGGACTGTACTACTCGATTACTCTCACCCGGTGCCGAGTAGGTCATCGTTCTACTGTTGAGAAAACCAATACGCCAGGTGGCGCTGGTATTATTCAGATAACCGCTGCTGGTGCTGATGGTCTGCTCCAGGCCTGAAACTTCAGCCCCCGTGAACTGAGAGGCGGGATTAAAACTTGCACCAACACCACCGGTAAAACCACTGCCAGTGCTTAGTACATTTAACGTCACGTTACCGTGTGCAAGGTCATAGGTGTTCTCTGTTAATACGGCATTGATGAGGCCACCTGAGGTTAGGTCATACTTAAGCGTGAGCTGATCATCCAGATAAGGGAATGTGGTACCCACCCCAGTCGAGTAACTTTTCCAGTGGTAGTAACTTCGCTCTATTAAACTACCACCACTCTGTCGCACCTCTTCACTCTGAAACTTGCCGATCAGTGGGAACTGCTGCCAGTAGTGCTCTTCAGTATCGAAACCGGTTGCCTGATCGGTAACGGTTCTGCTCTCGAAACCGAGGAAACCACGCCCTTGCAGATGGGTTTTGGCACCGTTATAACGGTAATCAAAAATACGCTGACTACCAATGCCGTTATCGTGCCGTACCTGTGTGACGACATAACTCAGACCGTTGTCATCACGTACCGGATACTGCGAGCCAGTTCCTTTGCTATAAAAACTTCCCGCACCATTCGCAAGGTAGTCGTAATTAACCTCTGTAACCACGCCAAGACCGTTGGTAATGGTTGAGATATGGTCGGGGTGGGATTTAGGCAGCGTGTAGAGTTTACGATAGAGATCGTTCAAGCTGGTGTTATAGGTCCAGACCAGGTCGGTTTTGCCATCTGCATTAACATCCCCTAGCTGATAGACATGGTTCTGGTGTGTTGGGTCTGAGTCTGTTGTTTCATTAGACTCCTGTAGCGTAAATCCTTCACCGTTCATATTGGCGGTGTAGTTCTTCCAGCCGAAAATAACACCATTATTGTAGGTATAGATTAAATCTGATCTACCATCGCCATTCAGGTCTGCAATATTGAATCTTCGATGCGTGTGGCTTGATACGCCTTCGTTAGGGGCTACGCTATCTTTTTTGATATGACTGGTACCGGCAGCACTGGCCAGATAAACGGTACGCCCATTGTTATCGCCCATTTTATAGGCATGAATAATGTCCGCCTTGCCATCGCCATTAACATCCCCTAGCAGATACTGGTTGTCCTGCCAGTTGCTATTAAAGGTGTCCTCCTGAAGCGATATCTCCGTAAAGCCATCGCCATTGGCATTGGCCAGATAGAGCACACGATAGAGTTTGCTCTGGTAGGTGAACATCCAGACAAGGTCTGATTTTCCATCACCATTGACATCGCCGGTTAAGAGATCCTGATTTTCGTAATATTGCGGAGAAAAATCGGTATCAAGCGTGCTACTGGTCTTGCCGAGTGAGATGCTTCCACTGCCATCCGTTCTCGCCAGATAAACGGTCATCCGCATCTTGTTTTCGATTGCATCGGTGTATGACCAGATTAGATCAGAGCGACGGTCACCATTGACATCCGCCAGCAGATAACGGCCATTAGTGTAATTGGCAAGCGTAGAATAAGCATCGACTTCATAGCCCTGACTGATAAAACCAGTGCCACTGCTATTGGCCAGATAGACAACACGATAGACATCATTCGCGGTGCGTGCCACCCAAACCAGATCGCTTCGACCATCTCCATTCACATCACCCGCCAGCGTGCGGTGATCGGTCACTCCAATCTGGCCGCCCCCGAAGCCATTTTCAACCTCCGTAGAGGTGTAGGTAAAACCATCCCCTGAAGCATTTGCCAGATAGAGGACACGCCCAAAGTTTTCACCATTGCGATAGGTCCAGATCAAGTCTAATTTCCCATCCGCGTTCACATCGGCCAGCAGGTACTGCTGACTATCGGTGGTGCCGAGCGTTGGATAGCTGGTGGTGTCGGATTGAACTGATTGATTAGTGAATGCAACTGTTTCGGTACCCAGATCCCAGCCAAAGGTGGTTGATGCAGCACACACGCCTCCGGCGCACTCCTGGAGCGAATTCATGCGCGAACGCCCGGTGGCAGTGGAGTATTGATAACCGGGAGTGTAGGTGCGTGAGGGGGTGGTATTGCTGCCCAGGTAAGTCGCAATCTGACTGACTCGAACCGGCAGATCGCTAATCACGCTATTGGCATAGCTAACGGTATGGTCACTGCGTGCTTCGTAGCTAAACTGGATTCTGGCATTGGTATAGAGAATCTTATCGATATAGTGGGTTCCGGCCGCGCTGTTACGGATGTAATAGAATGTCGCGCTGTTCCCTTCTCGGTCTTCAACTTTATTTACTGACCAGTCGGCTGCTTTTGCACCATCTGCGGTGAACTTGCGGGATTTATAAGTAGTGTCGCTGTTTCCATACTCTTCGATCTCACCCGTGACCTTTTTAACGATAAAGTAGTCAGGGCCTGTGCCATGAGATTCAATCCGGGTAAAGGATTCATTTTCGGTCCGATAGATAGCGCCATCAGCACCGTAATTGCCACTGACTGCGAGCAGGCGCTGACCATTAAGGCAGAACTTATCACTGCTATTAAAGTTAACACCATTGATGTAGCCGTCCTGTATCAGCGAAGTGGCGCAACGAGTAATCTTTGAGAGCCCTTCTACATACCAGCCAGCACCAAAGATAGAGTCACCATTTTCACCGCTATATGTCATGGCGAGGCCTGGTGCAATATTACCTGGATTTGGTGGTGTTCTTAATTGAATTCTGTATTGTGGTTTACCAGATTGTGAGACAGAAAACGCGCCGGGTGTTGCTAACCCTGCGGTCTGTGTCGCAGGTTGAATTGCACTACCTCTGGCCGGAATCCCTTCTGGATCTCCACCTGTTCCGGCATCAGTATCGGAATAGGTAGTACTGATGGTGGGTGCCGGGCCAGCATTTGTATCAAACGCCATCATCACCACGTGAGACTGGCCACCACCAATTGGCTTGATCAACAGATCGTTATTGCCATCATTGTCGAAGTCGATGTAGTCGAGGCCATAAAGCACGGCCGGTGACCAGCTAACACTCGAAATCGTATTGGGTTCCGGGTTATAAATTACAGTAAAGGTACCGTCACCATTATCGAGCAACACAACATTTCTGATGGTCGTTACCAGTGCTGGAGTAAGTTCGATGCCATACGGAATGACAACCGACTCATATGCCGGTATCCCTGAGAGATAGATATCAACCCGGCCGTCTCCGTTATAGTCCCCTTCCTGAATCGTGTGAGTAGTAGGCCCCCATTCATAGACGATTGCATGAGCAGCCTGAACAGCAAAGAGCTGAAGCAACAGGAGAAACGACAGGATATATTTATAAGAGGCTTTCATGGCTTTCTTATCCATTTTTGTATTATCCATTACGGGCACAGAGTGGTGTTTTTGGCTGTTCCCTGATTAGGAAACGGTGCATTTCCTGTACTACTTGAACAGTCATAATTAATCGGCGTGATATCCGAGTTAGTGACGTCCGCCTCTATTCCGATGTATGTACTCGGTACTACGGGAACCTGATTTTCTGGGTGGATGGTACTAGCAGAAAAAGGATCACAAGGCGCTGCTGGTGAACCACTTCCGCTATCCACATAACCAGCGGGAATTGGAACTCCGGTAACATTACAGATTGTTGTACCTCCAACGGCTTCAGGGTATTCAATCTTATAGCCTTCATCCGACCAGTATACAGTTTGACAATTCCCGTTTGTTGTCACCTGAGTGACAACATACCCGCTTGGTATCGGCGAATCCGATCCTGCACAGATCAGTATGCCATCAGAGAAAGCATCCGCTCGATAAACGGTATAGCCGCCGCCAGTTGCACAAAAAGTAAAAAGACTANCCCGTGCGGTTACTACANACCCAGCAGGAACCTGCGCTATAACACAGACATAATATGGGCCATCGCCAGTTAACAAAGAAATCATAAATCCTGAAGGCACTAGTGAGCCACAGATGGAAACATTGCCAACAAACTGCGTCACAGCATAATTTTCAGGAATTGGAGAATCCCCACAAACAAAAGTCTCGCTGGTTGTACTTGGAAGTTTGATAACAATAGCGCTATGAAAAATACTTTCATCACAGATTGAAGCAGAACTCGCTTGCACATTCACATAACCANCGGGAATAGGTGCAAATGTTGGATTAAAGCAGATATGCATAGAATTATCTGGATCAGGTGGAGAGACACTATAAGCGATACCTCCAACAGATTCACACTGCTGAAGATTCCCAGCCATTTCGGTGATCACCCAACCATCTGGCATCGGGGAATTCGCACAAATATAAGAGCCTGCGTTAATAGGCGCAATAACAGCTCCAGCGTCGGATAGACTCGCAGATGGATGACAGGCGGAATACTGACCACTTGCAGTAAACCCCCAGCCATTCGGCATCGTAAAGGCTGAATCATGGCAAGCAGTAATACCTGAAGATACACTTCGCACACGCCACCCAGTCGTATACACCCCACAGGAAGAAGTATTTTCTCTTGCTGTAATCGCATACCCTTGCGGTAGATAACCCTGAGGAATATTGAGCGGGGCACATACTGGCATACTTGTACCAGATACAAGATTAGTTATGCGATACCCCGACTGACCACCGCAACTCGGATAATTTGAACTTATTCCGATAATGACCATTCCGGATGGAATTACCAGCCCCCATGGGCCATCACAAATAGTGACATCAGAATTTATCGCTGAAATTGCCATCACTGTGTAAGCTGGGGCACCACCACAGTTACTAGTATTTGAACTCTCACGACCGATAACAACATACCCACTTGGCACAACTGACTCATCACTGCCACACACTGTCACGACATTCCCAAAATTTGATGTTATTTTAGATGCAGGGCCACCACAATTAGAGTGAGATGCCACTTCCTCATAAATGATGTACCCTGCGGGGAGAGATGAACCAGCGCACATTGTATAATTAGCATTGACGGCTTTCTCTATTCTCCAACGCGAACCACTGCAACCATTCAGGGTCGTTATATTTTTTTTGGTGATAACCCAACCAGCGGGAATAGAGCTAAAAGACTCTGCACAGATATCCATATAAGAGAGGCTGTCTGCTGGATAGCGGATTATCACTGCATCAGTATAGTTATTGTTTGTTAGTTCGCAGTGCGGGTACTGCCAAGCTTCTTTTTTTCCGACAATCAAGAAGCCACTCGGTATTGGAGAATACCCACAGACATCTACTGTTGCGCCGCTTTGAGTGGGCTTTTTATGATAATGTAAATACAATACCTCTCCTGCCGATTGGCAATATATCGAATCATACACCGATTGATAAATCACATCTGTTGATGGAATAACATCAGAACTACATGTAGGGCTAGCACTAGCCTTTTCCGAAAACATGCCACACATCAACAAGAGTATAAAGACAGAGAATAATCTTCGTGTATTCGCTTCGTTAGAATTCAACCCCAATTACTCCCTATAATAGATATAAATAATACCTAGACAACGTAGCCGCACTATCAATTTCAAAATTCGGCGTTAGACATAGCCAAACACAATGTTCATCGTGGTAGCTCCCTCACGCAATGAATACGCAATGAATATTACATGACTAAAATAAATAGCAGCCACCAAAAAACAGTAGCTTTCAAATCACCAACAGTGAATATATACTAGAAGCATGGTTATATGAAGTTTTACGAAAAATTATTACTGCCGTAAGATTTTACAGCTAGCTTTATTGACAACAGCCCTATACGATATTTGACTGATTTATATATTTGGCAAGAGTAGATACGACTGCTGTTACTGTTTAGCCTTCTTCTTAGCCACATTATTCCGCAAATAAACCGGCTGCGCCTCATCCGCCACCACCGCACCTCCCATTTGAAAGCCGATGACACCCAGTGCGGCTACATCACGGGCTCTGGGAAAAATCTCTGGGTGAGATTCACTAAGAAAACCATCGTATCGAGCCCTTAGTTCATCACCATATGCCTGCCACGCGGTACCGGCACCAACCCAATGCCCCGACGCTGGAATAAACGTCTCATCCGGTTTGCAGACACGCTCATCATCCAGCAACTGAACACCTCCATCGGCACTGCGTTGATAAGCCCCCCAATAGACCTCAGCCATGCGCGCGTCAATCCCCGCTAACACATTGTCCACACTGAATTCAGCCATCGCACCATAGGCCATCGCCGCGAGTGATGAAACAGGCACCACCGGGCACTCAATCGAAAACGCCAGCCCCTGCACCACGCCTGTACCGATACGCACGCCGGTAAAGGCACCTGGGCCACGACCAAAGGCAATTGCATCCATTTGTGCCAACGAACAACCCGCATCCGCTAGCAGCTCATCGATCATCGGCAAAATCAACTCTGCATGTTTGCGTGGTGCAATTTCATAACGCTCACTGATTTCACCATCAATAGAAAGTGCGGCTGAACAGGCTTCGGTTGAGGTATCGATTGCGAGTAATTTCATAGTTTATTTTGTTTCAATTGTCTATCAGAACTCAGGAGATGGCCGCGCTTCGCTCGCCATGACAAAAACTTAGCTTACTCGTCATGGCACAAATTTAGCTTGCTCGTCATGACAAAAACTTAATATTTATCGCGGTGACGAAACATGTCCTGTCATTGCGAGGAGCAACGCGACGAAGCAATCTTTGCCATCACAATCCCACTTCTCTCTTCCTCTTCATCGCACCACAAAAACCAATCACCTTGGATTCATCTCTTGTGCGGCGCATCGGCGGTAGGTCTTTCAAAAAGGTTTTGCCGTAAGACTTGGTCACCAGACGTGGATCACAGATCATCAAGATACCGCGATCATTCACATCACGAATCAGGCGTCCGGCACCCTGCTTAAGGGTGATCACTGCATTGGGTAACAAAAAATCTCTAAAGGGATTGCCACCACTTTTCTTCAGCGCATCCATCCGCGCCTGTAACACCGGGTCATCGGGGGTCACAAACGGTAGCTTATCAATCACCACGCAGGAGAGCGCTTTGCCACGCACATCAACCCCTTCCCAGAAACTACTGGTGCCCAACAACACCGCATTACCGAGCTTACGAAAGGTATCGAGCAGTTCATTGCGCGGTGAATTGCCCTGGATCAACAACGGCGCTTCAAAGCCCTTTTCTTGCAGCAGCTCCGCCGCGCGTCGCAGTGCACGGTGGCTGGTAAATAACATAAAGGCGCCGCCATCACACGCCTTTAAGATCGGCAGTGCTTTATCCACCACGGCTTCTACATGCTGTGGTGAATTGGGTTCCGGTAGATTCTCTGGCAGATAGAGCACGCTATTATCACGAAAATTAAACGGGCTATCCCAACGTGCGGTCTCGGCATTCAGCACCCCCAGCCGCTTGGTAAAGTGGTCAAAGTTATCACCCACCGCCAGTGTTGCAGAGGTATAGACCCAGGCACTTTTATAACGCTTGGCATGTTTATCAAAGGTCTCAGCAATATTCATCGGCGTGTCGTGCAACATAAAAGAACGGCGCGTGGTTTCGTACCACTGAATACGCTCCTCTTCATGCGCCTGACTAAATGCCTGCAGGCGATGCATCAACTCCAGGCTGCGCTGCCAGCAACTCTCTAGCCCTTTGCCTCGCACCGCGGCCTCTTCTAGCAGGTCTGATAATTTTTGCAACTGCGTCTCGATCTCTTCCATGCCCATTTTTACCGCTGGCAGGTCTCGCAACTCACTCCATGGCGCGCGCTGTTTTTTCATGCCGAGTGCGAGGCGAAAATCATACAGCACTTTGTCAAGGTCTTGTGCCGCCCGCGCCAGTGCGGGCATATCACCCGCTTCATTGACCTGCTCGGCGATCACATCACGCCCAAGGTCTAATAATTGTCGCCCACTGAGGAATTGGCCAAAAAAATTGGAGGCAATCTCCGGCAGCTGATGCGCTTCATCAATGATAAAGGCATCCGCACTCGGCAGCAGCTCACCAAAGCCCTCTTCTCTTAGCACCATGTCGGAAAAAAGTAGATGATGATTGATCACCACCACATCTGCCTCTTGTGCGCGCTTACGCGCCTTCACCACATGGCAGTCACTAAACACATTACATTCCTGGCCAAGGCAATTTTCACTGGTGGACGTTACCTGCGGCCAGATCGGTGCATCGTCATCGATGCCAATAACCTCAGCCACATCACCAGTACTGGTTTTACCCGCCCACTGACGAATCGCCTGAAAATCATCCACCAGATGTTTAGCATGTGCCGTACCAGAATGCTCCAGCAGATCTAGCCGATGGTTACAAAGATAATTGCTACGCCCTTTCAGCATCGTTACCCGCGCGGGGATTGCCAGTGCCTTTTGCACGGTCGGCAGGTCACGGTGGAATAGCTGGTCTTGTAGC
>NVTY02000001.1 GCA_002401765.2 Thiotrichaceae bacterium | reverse complement strand
GATGCTGCTGTGGTAAAAAACAGGCCGACAATTCCGTCTGCTTGAACGATTTGTTGAACGAAGCCGCTCCGCGGCAGAACTCCCCCCAGACTTAAATTAGGTCGATAACCCCTCGCGTACCCAGTCCCGGGTACATTAACTCGCGAGGCGCTATCGATGAAAAAAGCACAGCAAAACAAGTTCGATTCACTGTACCAAAAACATGTTAACGCACTTATACGCCAAGGTAAATCTGAGAAAACGGTTGATGCCTATGCACGTGCCGTGCGGCGTATTGCAAACTATTTTGATCGCTGCCCCGACAAGCTCAGCGTGGATGATTTACAACGCTATTTTGATGATTTACTCAAAACACACTCATGGAGTACCATCAAAATTGACCGCAATGGCTTACAGTTTTTCTATAAACAGATACTGAAGAAGCAGTGGGCCTGGGTTGATATCATCAAACCACCCAGCCGGAAAACGCTACCCGATATCCTCACTCATGAAGAGATCGAGCGGATCATTAATGCGACGCGTGAGGCACGTTACCGAACCTATATTCTTATACTCTACAGCATGGGGTTACGCCTTGGTGAGGCGCTTAACTTATGCATTGGTGACATAGATGCACGTCAACATCGCGTTCATATCCGCATGGGAAAAGGCCATAAAGACCGCTTTGTGACACTCCCTGATCGGGCGCTTGACGCGCTACGGCAATATTGGGCAACACACCGACATACTCAGTTTATCTTTCCAGCCGGTAAAACGGCGACCGACCGCCACCGCGCCAACATCGTCATGGATCGTGGTGGCTTGCAAAAATCGTTCAAAGCCATTGTGCTGAGTTGTAATATCCATAAAAAAGTGACCATCCACAGCCTGCGACACTGCTACGGCACTCACCTCTTAGAAGCGGGGCTAAACCTTCGCGCCATACAGCATGAGATGGGCCATGGCAGCCCTAAGACAACCGCTATTTATACTCAACTAACCAAACAGGTTCAGCAGAATACCTTAGATATCGTCAATACGATGGTCAATCGCCTTTCCATTAACTTAGATCAGGAGGGCTAACCATGGAGTTGAAAAGTATCATTCAGAACTATCAAACACTTTTTATGGCAAAGTATGGCGGTCGTCTTGAGCATAAGCACCACCAGGCGATGGCCGCTACGCAATATTGTCGAACCGAGCGATATGGGGAGATGCGATTGGGCTGCACGCCGTGTGACGAAGAGACCGTGCGCTTTCACTCCTGCGGTCATCGTAGCTGCCCTCGATGCCAGAATCACGATACCACGCTGTGGCTTGAGCGCCAGCAACAAAAGCTGCTGCCTGTCGATTACTTTATGGTGACGTTTACACTCCCCTATGAGTTGCGTGATCTGGTATGGCGAAACCAGAGAAAACTCTATGCGCTGCTGATTCAGTGTGCGATCAGCACGTTGAAGAATTTCGGGGTTAACGAGAAAAAACTTGGTGGCGATCTCGGGTTAACGGCGGTATTGCACACGCACAACAGGCGGCTCGATTATCACCCACACCTGCATGTCATTGTCCCGGGTGGTTGCCTTAATAAAAAACGTAATCAGTGGACAAAATTGAAGGGCGAGTATCTATTCAATGCATTTGCTCTAGCCAAAGTATTCAGAGGCCGCTTCCTTGCCGCAGCACACGCTGCCAGGTTCAGGATTCCCAAAACAGCGACCAAATGGGTGGTGGATTGCCAGCAGGTTGGCCGTGGCTTGGATGCGTTAAAGTATCTATCACGTTACCTCTATCGAGGCGTGATCAGTGAAAAGAACATTCTCTCTGATGATGGTATCAATGTTACTTTTCGGTATCTGGACAGCCAGACCAAAACATACCAGACAAGAACCGTCAAAGGCGAAGCATTTTTGTGGCTGGTTTTTCAGCATGTACTGCCGAAACGGTTTCGTCGGACGCGGGATTTT
Source organism: Thiotrichaceae bacterium (assembly GCA_002401765.2). GTDB lineage: Bacteria > Pseudomonadota > Gammaproteobacteria > SZUA-140 > SZUA-140 > SZUA-76. The sequence goes on along the minus strand of NVTY02000001.1, from coordinate 30,020 downwards.
GGCTTCTTGCATGGCAATGCTAAAAAGATACGCCGCCTGGTTCAACTCATCCTAAAAGTGATCATTACCCAACCGGAAGAGAGAAAACGACCGAGTTATCGTTGCCGATCGTGCGGTGCCCCGATGGTGGTGATCAGCAATACGTTTCGTTCTGGCTGACGAGCAATAACGAGAAAAGGCATCGGTACATCTATTTGAAAAGGAGGTGAGCTAAGGCTATGACAGATCGCTAAATTTTTATCGTCCGTGATGGGCGAGTGTTCTGCTCGCCCATTAAAAAGCGCCATCCCCAATGATGGCGCAATCACAAACAACAATAATCTATATATCTGCTTATATAAGGGAAATCCGGGCTTGTTCAACAACTGGATAGATCGCGGTTCGTTCCTCACGCGATCTATCCTTGTTCGTTATGTGTTTTTGTCGAACAATTCTAAATACGATACTTATCTACTAGCCCTACTACTTAAATACTTTCAATATATACTTTCACAAGCATCAGGATATTGGGCTTCGCAAGTTGAAGTAGGACATAACTCACAAATTACACCGTTTAATATATTATTAAACTCTCGAGGAAATACAGCACTAGAGATTTGATTGCCTAGCTTTACTTGGACTATATTATTGAAAACTCGATCAACTTCAGGAAATGCGCCGAATAAGACCTTGCAGGCTGGGGGCACAAAATCTAACCCTTCAAGTAGTCGAATACAATTACCTATAAGGCTTGCGAATGCTTCTTCTCGCTTTGGATTTTTACGAAAACTCAATTCAAGGTCACTTCTTGAATTTTTTATTAATGCAAGTACACGATCAATATTATTTTCACCAACAAATTCTGTGAGCTTAATTGTAGTTCGTTCAGTTACTGATTGTGTTTCAGCTAAAATTGCATTAGACATAAAAACCGCTGATATAAAAAGAATCATTGTAAATATTTTCTTTGACATTCGCTTTAAGTACATATTAGTTTCTCCAAATAGAATTTAAATGAGTAATCTTTTCTAGATTATCGCTAGATGTTAAATTTGTTTGAAGTACTTAACTAGTAAATATTTCACATATTTACAGTGAATATTACCTAGACTAAACCGGACACCCAATATAAGCCCCTGATACTAACAAACCATAAATCCATAATCATCTCTTGTGATGGGTGTCTGGATAAGTTTGGATAAGTTTCATCACTGACATCCCAACTGAAGGTTGCAGCGGAATTAATAAATGCCGGATCGGGCGAAATACTAAAATCATTGATGACCGGGGGATCGTTAACCACGTTAACGGTGCGCGTTACCTGTACTGCAGAATTTCCCGCCGAATCGCTGACATCGTAGGTCACCACGTAGGTTCCTACTGTGGCAGTGTCAACCGCAGCGCCAGCAACGACAATGCTGCTGGTAATGACGCCATCAATATCATCCGAAGCCGTCGCACCAAGATCGGTATAGGTGCCGCCGACCGAGAAATCTAATGGATCAGCACCGAGCAGTGTTATCACCGGCAGGGTACCATCTACATTTACTGTGCGTGTGAATTGTGGTGCTGCATTTCCCGCCGCATCGCTGATATCGTAGGTCACGGAGTAGGTGCCTTCTACAGCAGTGTTAACTGTATCATCAACAAGACTAAACCGGACACCCAATATAAGCCCCTGATACTAACAAACCATAAATCCATAATCATCTCTTGTGATGGGTGTCTGGATAAGTTTTATGGGTGTCTGGATAAGTTTTGTGGTAGCGATAATAAGCCCTGAACTGTCGTTGTGATGATATGCTCTGAATTGTCATTGCGATAATAAGCCCCGAATTGTCATTGCGAGGAGCGCAGCGACGCGGCAATCTGGGGCCTGCACTGCGAGATCGCCGCACTTCGTTCGCGATGACAGACCCTTGTCGCAGCAACGCGGTAATCTGAGGTCTGCGCAGCAAGATCACCGCACCAAAGGATTTAGCGCTTCCAGTCCGCTACACTCTGCTGGCGGCGAAACTACCTCTATCTCACTGCCATGTTTTAAGATATCCATGATCAACTCGCGTGGGTCACTATATGGCAAGGTGAGTTGATAACAACCATCATCAAGAAAGTGCCCAACCTGGTCCGGATGCCACGGTTCATCCGCCACCCAGCGTACACGCTCGGCACTAAAACGGACGAACAGAAGCGAGTGGCCTACTCATTTCAAGAAATCACACTGCCGACGCAGACAACACTGCCCACACTGCGGTTTTGTACGGCAAACATCTTTGGCGTGCACCACAATCAACGCATGGTATTCATTGTAATGTGCAACATGCTCGTCATCATTCATTCGCTTGCGCTTGCCAATGAATTCCAGCTCAAATCTTTCCCGCAACGGCTCATATTTAATCGCATCATCGACAATACCAAGACGTGAGAATATCCGTCGGGTATAGGCATCGACGACAAAGATCGGGCGATTGAAGGCGTAGAGCATCATGTCATCCGCCGTCTCCGGGCCAACGCCATTAACCGATAACAGGTGACGACGAAGTGATGCGGTATCGAGTCGGTTCAATGCATCAAAGCCGCCCTGCTCCAGATACCAGTGACAGAAGTTTTTCAGGCGTGTCGCTTTAACATTGAAGTAGCCAGAGGCATGGATCAATTCACCCAGCTGCTCATGTGGCAACTGATCAATCGCCCCGGGCGTTAATAGCGATTCGTAGGGTGGGCACATGTGCCCACCACGTTTGAGTTGTGCAATCGATTTCTCAACATTGGTCCACGCAGTATTTTGCGTAAGGATCGCACCAACCATCACCTCGAACGGTGTATCGGCTGGCCACCATTGTTGTGGGCCGTATTGAGCGAATAGTTTTTGGTAGATGGAGAAGAGTGTCAACGGTAGAACCTATATATGTGGTCCGGGCTGAACTTCAAGTGAAACCAGGGGTTCGTGGCACTGTCCTTCCGGGGTTCGCTGTGAGCTCAGCCCGGGCTACATTTGATTAAAAACTATTTCTTTTTCGCAGGTTTTTTACGCCGCGCAGCCGGTGCATACCCCTTCTTCGGACTGGCGCGTTTTTTATTCTTTGGCTTGTCATCGGGTTTTACTCTTGGCACTGTTTTAGTCCGCGCATCACTACGACCGTGTTTCTTTTCAATCGCAGGCATATCGACTATTCTTAATAGCTTATTAAGGTTCGTCATGTCCAAATCAATAAACTTACCCGCAGAAAGCCCACGTGGCAAAATGATATCACCAAAGCGTACACGGATCAGGCGACTAACCGTCACGCCCTGCGATTCCCATAGGCGGCGCACTTCACGTTTACGCCCCTCTTTGATAATGATGTGGTACCAGTGATTGGCACCCTGCCCACCCGCGTCACGAATGGAATCAAACGAGGCCAAGCCATCTTCAAGCTCAACCCCTTCGCGTAGCTGCTTAATCATCACGCGATCTACTTCACCCAATACACGTACTGCATACTCTCTTTCGATACCGCTCGACGGATGCATCAGTTTATTGGCCAACTCACCGCTGGTGGTTAGCAACAACATGCCGCTGGTATTGATATCAAGTCGCCCCACCGCTACCCAACGACCACCACGCAGTTTAGGCAAGTTATCATAAATGGTGGTGCGCCTTTCAGGGTCATTACGAGTGCATATCTCACCTTCAGGCTTGTGATAGAGAATCACTTTAAGTGGCAGCTCATGTTTAAATTTCAGGCGTAGCTGCTTGCCATCCAGCAGCACTTTATCGTCTTCGGTAATGTGAATACCGAGCGTGGCCACTTTACCATTAACAGTCATGCGACCTTCTTTCACCCACGCCTCAACCTGACGGCGCGAACCATGACCGGCCTGCGCCAGTGCTTTTTGAATTCGTTCACTCATAAATTTTATCAACCCACCTTAATAGCAAGTGAGCCTTCGTCATCCTTTGGTTCGTCATCAATCAACGTAACGTCTGTTTCAGGCTCTGCCGTCACTTCCGCGACTACAGCGACAGATTCACGACTCTCTTCCTCGACCACCGCGGTTTCACTCTCAACATCACTCGTTTCACCTTGCGAGGATTCAGCCGTACCGTTTTCAGTGCTCGACACATCAACATCAACCGCTGCATCAAGCGGCTCCCCAGTGGGCGCAACCGCCGCCACTTGGGTCTCATCCACATCACTAGCTGCCTCTGCGCCGTCTTCCGCTGTTGGCTGCTCGCCTTCAGTTGCAGCGGCATCGTTGGCAGCTTCACCTTCAGCGGCAATGCCACCCATCTTTAACTCCAACTCGCTTTGAATCGAGTCCAGACTACGAATTTCAGCCAGGGGTGGTAATTCACTGAGACTCTTTAGATTGAAGTAATCAAGAAATTGGCGTGTGGTGCCATACAGTGCGGGTTTGCCAGGCACATCACGATGTCCCACAACACGCACCCATTCACGTTCCAGCAGTGTTTTAATGATCGATGAACTCACCGCCACACCACGCACATCTTCAATCTCGGCACGAGTCACTGGCTGACGATAGACAACCAAAGAAAGCGTCTCCAACAGTGCACGCGAGTAACGTGATGGACGCTCAATATCGAGACGTGAAAGCCATTGCAATAGATCCTGCTTTGCCTGGTAACGATAACCGCTTGCGACCTGCTTCAGCTCAACACCGCGTGTTTCACACTCGGCTGCCAGCTCTTCTAGTGCCACGTTGATTTCTTCACGACCAATCTTCTCGTCTTCGGTAAAGATGCGCAGTAGATAATCCATTGAGGCCGGGGTATCTACGATCATGATCGCGGCCTCAATGATATTTTTAAGCTGTGTACGATTCATCTGGCTGGTGAACATTTTTCGGTGCCTTTACGTAGATGGGGCCAAAGTTTTCGGTTTGCACCAACTCCAGCAGTGACTCTTTAACTAACTCAAGGATTGCGAGCAGTGCAACAACGACGCCACGTCGCCCTTCTTCAGGTGCAAAGAGGTCGGCGAAATCGGTGAATTTTTCAGTACTAATCATGTTAAGCACTTCCGTCATGCGCTCGCGCACCGACAATGCCTCCATTTTAATTTGATGATGGATGTACAAATCTGCGCGCGACATGATCTCCTGGAAGGCGAGCAGAATATCGGACAGTTCAACCTTTGCTTCCAGTCGTACCACATTGCTTTCCGGCGCCTTGATCGACACTGGCAAGATATCACGATCGACACGCGGCATCCCCTCAATCTCTTCGGCAGATTGTTTGAAGCGCTCGTATTCCTGTAGGCGACGAATCAACTCAGCACGCGGGTCATCCTCTTCCCCCACCTCAATCGGACGTGGTAACAACATACGGGATTTGATCTCCGTCAGCATCGCCGCCATCACCAGGTATTCCGCTGCCAGTTCAAGGTGCAGATCCTTCATCAGCTCGACATATACCATATACTGACGCGTGATCTCAGCGACCGGAATGTTGAGGATATCAAGGTTCTGACGTTTGATCAGGTAGAGCAGCAGATCAAGCGGCCCTTCAAAGGCCTCAAGAAAAACCTCCAGCGCATCCGGCGGTATATAGAGATCCTGCGGTGGCTCACTAATGCTCTTGCCCTGCACGATGGCAAATGGCATCTCCTGTTGAGTCGGCGTCTGAACCACCACCTCTTCATCAATATCACCCCCCGAATTCAATTTAGAAACCATATTAGACAGTCACCCTAACTTGTTGATTAGTGGTTATCTGCAAGTCCCATTACCTCTCTTACTTCATCTAACGTTTCACGTGCCACTTCACGTGCACGCTCACTGCCTTCGGCGATAATATTACGCACCAGATTAGGGTTTTCGATGTATTCTATCGCCCGTTCATGGATCGGCGCCTGCTCGGCAATGACAGCGTCGATCACCGGTTGTTTGCAATCAATACAGCCAATCCCGGCACTGCGGCACCCTTCAACCACCCACTGCCGGGTATCATCCGTCGAATAGATCTGATGGAAACCCCATACTGGACAAATCTCAGGATTTCCCGGATCGGTACGGCGTACGCGTGCCGGATCGGTCTGCATGGTACGCATCTTTTTCTCAACGACATCGGGTGCTTCACGCAGGCCAATGGTATTTCCGTAAGATTTTGACATCTTCTGCCCATCCAGCCCGGGCATCTTGGAGGTCGGCGTCAGCAGTGCCTGCGGTTCTGGCAGAATAATCTTGCCGCCACCTTCAAGGTAGCCAAACAGACGTTCGCGATCACCCAGTGTAATGTTCTGCTGTGTCTCTAACAACGCACGCGCCTTTTCAAGCGCCTCGTGGTCACCCTGCTCCTGATAATCTCTACGCAGCCCGTTGTAGAGCTTGGCATTTTTCTTACCAATTTTCTTGATCGCCGCCTCGGCTCGCTCAACAAAATCCACTTCACGACCATATTGGTGATTAAAACGTCGCGCCACTTCTCGCGTCAGCTCAACATGCGCCACCTGATCTTCACCGACCGGTACCTGCCCTGCTTTGTAGATGAGAATATCAGCGCTCTGTAGCAACGGGTAGCCAAGGAAACCGTAGGTATCGAGGTCTTTCTCTTTAAGCTTTTCCTGCTGGTCTTTATAGCTTGGCACACGTTCCAACCAACCCAATGGGGTGATCATCGACAGCAATAGATGCAACTCAGCATGCTCCGGCACGCGTGATTGAATAAAGAGACTGGCCGCGCCCGGATTAACGCCAGCCGCAAGCCAGTCGATCACCATCTCCCAGATGCTATCGCGAATTGCGGCGGTATTGTCATAATCCGTGGTGAGAGCATGCCAGTCTGCGACGAAGAAAAAGCACTCATATTCGTGCTGTAACTTCACCCAGTTTTTCAAAACACCGTGGTAATGGCCAAGATGTAGCCTGCCGGTCGGGCGCATACCCGATAGCACACGATTCTTTTGAGAAGCCGTAGTAATCAATCAGTTATCCTCTTAATTTAAAGAAAAACATTAATCTTTACAATCCAAATAAAATGAATATCTGACGCTGTAGATAGTTAATCGGTGGCCACAAAATCTTGCCCAGCACGCCCATGACCATCAACCCAAGTAGGATCACAAATCCCCAGCGCTCAAGGCGATTAAACTGCCACGAAAGTTTATCCGGCAGTAGTGAGGCCACAATCCGCCCGCCATCGAGCGGTGGCATTGGCAACAGGTTCAACACCATCAAAATCAGGTTAATCGTAATCCCCGCACCGCCCATATAAATCAACGGTAGCGCGATCATTTCGGCACTGCCTGCTATCGCCAGCACCAGACCAATCTTCAATATTCCCGCCCACATCAGCGCCATCAGCAGGTTACTCAATGGCCCTGCCAATGCCACCAGCGCCATATCACGCTTGGGGTGTTTCAAGTTCTCCCAGGTCACCGGTACCGGTTTGGCCCAACCAAAGATAAAGCCACCCATCACCAACAACAGGCCGGGAACCAACAGGGTACCCACGGGGTCGATATGTTTCACCGGGTTTAGCGTCAACCGCCCCAGCATCTTCGCGGTGCTGTCGCCAAGCTTCAGCGCCACCCAGCCATGGGCGACCTCATGTACCGTGATCGCTAGTATCACCGGCATTGTCCAGACAGCGATGCGCTGCAGCAAGCTCAATTCTTCCATGGGGCGATTATAACCTTATTAGAACGATGATTTTAATCATTTAGACGGTTAACCTTCTATTGCGGCAGGGTCACCGACGCCGCGACGTACCACCACTGGCATATCCCCGGTCAAATCAACCACGGTGCTGGGTTCATATCCTCCCCAACCGCCATCAATCAACAAGTCTACCCGCTTACCTAATTGCACCACCATTTCATCAGGATCGGTCAGTGGCTCATCGTCACCGGGCAAGATCAAAGTCACGCTCATCATCGGTTCATCAAGCACACTTAACAGCATCTGAGCGATAGGGTGTTCCGGCACACGTAATCCGATGCTCTTACGCTTGGGGTGCTGCAGACGACGCGGTACCTCTCGTGAGGCCTCTAATATAAAGGTGTAAGGACCCGGTGTAAGTGATTTCAGGCGACGGAAGACATGATTGTCAACCTTGGCATAGGTTGCCAGTTCTGAAAGATCACGGCAAATCAGGGTAAAGTTATGGTGCTCATCCAGGTCACGAATACGTCGAATACGATCCATTGCGGACTTGTTACCGATGCCACAACCGAGCGCATAACAGGAGTCTGTCGGGTAGACTACGACGCCACCCGCACGAATAATTCCTACCGCCTGGTTAATCAAACGTAACTGCGGATTTTCTGAATGAACCCTAAGATGCTTCATTAAAACAATAGCCTAGCAATATATTATTACGATTTAGATGATGGTAGCAAAGCACGTAAACTCACTTAATCCCACCCTTGCCAAATGGGCGTACAACCCTCTGGCAACGCATGTACACGCCCCAATTTTGCCCAGCTATTATGCGGCGAATGGAAATCAGAACCCGCCGAAGCAAGCAACCCCAGCTCCTGTGCATAGCCTGCCATCAGGGTCGCCTCTGCCAGGTTATGGCTGCTACAAGCCACTTCAATCCCCTCGCCGCCGAGCGCTTTAAAATCCTTCAGAAATTCACGGAACAGCGTTCGGCTCATTTTATAACGCGCCGGATGCGCCACCACCGCCTGACCACCCGCGCCGTGTATCCAACTCAGCGCATCCTCTAGCGAGGCCCATTCGGCGCCCACATAACAACGCTTTCCTTGTTGCAGATACTTTTTAAAGGCCTGCTGAACATCCTTCACCACCCCTTTTTCCACCAGATACATCGCAAAATGTGAGCGGCTCAACACTCCACTCGCCAATGATCGCGCGCCGTCATAGACATCAGGCATACCGATCTTCTCGAATTTAACCCCAATTTCCACAGCACGGCGTTCACGCTTGGTACGCAATTCCGCCAAACCCGCCTGCATTTCAGCGTAGTCACTATTCACCTTAAGCCCAACAATGTGAATTAAACGCTTGCGCCAGCTCACTGATATCTCAATGCCGGGTATAAAGCGGATGCCGGCCACTGCCGTGGCCTGGGCAGCTTCAGCATGGCCATCAGTACTGTCATGGTCGGTCAATGCAAGTACATCGACCCCATTTTCAGCCGCCAACAGCACCAACTCTGTTGGGCTTAACACCCCGTCTGAAGCGGTTGAATGACTATGAAGATCGTAACAAATAGAGGGCAAGGCCTTGTTTCCCATTTTCGCGTGTTATACTCTTGAAACTGAATTTGAACGAGATATTATGACATGTCTGCCCACAACTCGCAGACCTAATCCTGTAAACAATGACTTAACACGTCCGCTAAAACCACTCAATTCCTATGAAATTTCTTGCTGACTTTTTCCCAGTCTTACTCTTTTTTGTCGCTTACAAGGTTTATGACATCTATGTAGCGACTGCCGTTGCAATTGTCGCCTGCTTTGTACAGGTAACCGTTCATTGGCTCAAACACCGCCGCTTCGAAAACATGCACCTCGTCACGCTTGCCATCATGGTGGTGTTCGGCGGCGCGACACTCTTTTTGCAAGACGAGATGTTCATTAAATGGAAACCCACCGTGATCAACTGGGTCTTTGCAGCCGTCTTTCTTGGCAGCCATTTCATTGGTGAAAAGACCATTATCCAGCGCATGATGGGGCAAGCAATGACGCTACCAAACCAGGTATGGGTCAATCTGAACATTAGCTGGATCCTCTTTTTCATCGCCATCGGCGTGCTCAATCTCTATGTTGTTTACAACTTCGACACAGACACCTGGGTTAACTTCAAGCTCTTTGGACTGATGGGCATCACCTTCGCCTTTGTGATTTTGCAGATCCCATTTCTAACCAAATATATCACCCAAGATGATGAACCAAAAAAGGCTGATGAATCAACGACTGGCCAACTAAAGGCAGACGAAGCAAAACCAGGCGACAGCGAAGGCAAGTCATAATGCTATACGCCGTTATCGCTGAAGACTGTGCTGATTCGCTTGAAAAAAGGCTCGCCAGTCGCCCTGCTCATGTCGAGCGGCTCAGCGCATTAAAAGATGCTGGCCGCCTGCTACTGGCTGGGCCACACCCCACCATTGATAGCGAAGACCCTGGCAGCGCTGGTTTTAGCGGCAGTCTAATCGTTGCCGAATTTGCATCATTAGAAGCCGCGCAAAGCTGGGCCGACAAGGATCCCTATATCACTGCGGGCGTGTATAAAAAGGTCACCGTAAAACCATTTAAAAAAGTACTGCCATAGTCATCACTGTCAGCAGCAGCTCACGCTGATAATTCAAGTGATCTCCTAACACTCATTAACGCTGTGAAGGAATAGAGTATGAAACCACTAAAGTATCTACCCACAATATTGCTCTCCATATCACTATGCACTTTTCCAGCCGCTCACGCTGAAGATGTAGTAGTCATTATTGATGGTAAATCGATCGATAGCGACACGTTTAATAACTATGCTGCCATGCGCTCCCAACAGGTGCAACATAGTGGCGCGCTATCGAACGAACAACGCAACCTGCTACTTCAAGAGTACATCAACAGCGAACTACTTTATAACGCAGCAATAAATAAAGGCATTGATCAACTGCCGGCAGTAAAAGCTGAAATCGAATTTCAGACAAGGGCGTTAGTCATCAATGCTGGCCTAAAAAACCACCTGGATAGCACCCTGACAGAGGCGCTACTGATGGCAGCATACAATGACAAGTTTGGCGGGAGTAGCAACGAATACCATCTCAGACATATTCTAGTTAAGCATGAAACAGAAGCCAACAATATACTCGCAGCGCTTAAACGGGGTGAAGATTTTAAAAAATTAGCAGGCACCATTTCTATCGATCCATCCAGCAGTGATGGTGGTAGCCTGGGGTGGATGGGTAACGATCTCATGCCAGCAGAATTCGCCCCCATTGTGGCCGCTTTGAAACCGGGTGAATATGCAAGTACCCCAGTAAAAAGTAGCTTTGGCTGGCACATCATTCAACTTGATGAGCAGCGCGCTATCACACCGCCGCCATTTGAAACCGTCGCCAATAATTTAGCGGCGTCAATACAAAGCAACGTGGTGAAAGCGTATCTTGATAGCCTTAGAAATAAGGCCCAAATAGAAATCAAATAGCACTAAAGTGATGGCGCGCATAGATAACGGCGCCATCACGACCAACAGCGTCATCAACCACTAGTTTGACAGGTAACTGCTGAAGGTTGTCATGCATCAATCCCTTATTGCAAAACCGCTCAGCAAAAACCTGCTTTCTCGAAATGAGAAGTGACTGTATCTTTGGCGCAATGCCACCAACGAGATAAACAGCTGAAAGCGGATAATAATGCAGTGCAATATCACCCATTACGGCTGCATAGATATCAATGAAACAATTTAATGTTTGCTCACACAAGGGGTCGTCTCCGGCAATCGCATGCTCACTAATCAGTTGCGCAGGATCATTCGATTGCAGTGCAAGCCCTATCGAGCGGGCTTCAGGTAAGCCAATTTCATCCCGAAAAAACTGGTAAAGCGTATAGATACCACGCCCAGATAGTAGCGACTCGACACTAACGTGAGATCGCTGCCGCTGCATCCAGCTCAGCAATCGCACCTGCACTTCATTACCAGGAGCAAAAGCGACATGTCCAGCTTCACTACTAAGTATGTGATAGTGCTCCCCCAGCCACACAAGGTGCGCGGCCCCTAACCCAGTACCAATCCCGATCACTACGGCATCCGTACTGGCTTGAGGCTGCTGCCCGCCCCTGCCCTGCTTAATGCAAAGCATAGCCGAATCATTTAAAGAGGGAATAGCAAAACCCGCTGCGACCAGATCATTAATCAAATAAACATGCTTTGTCTGTAGGGCGTTTGATAACGCTTCTTCCGTCATATCCCAGGGCAGGTTAGTGAGTGATACAGAACCCGCAATAACCGGTCCGGCAACAGCAAGGCAAACCACATCTAATGGCCGTTTAATGCCGAAGTACGAAAGAAATTCATCCACGACCTCAACAACACTATCGTAATCCATATTGGAGAAAGTTTTTTCATATCGAACGAGCGACTCAATATCATCTTGCAGATAAACAAGCCGCGTATTCGTTCCACCAACATCACCCGCTAATATTCGCATCTAACGCTCTATTCTTTATAAAGTGACTTTGAGGGCGGGCGACGCTGCTTATAATGATTAATTAAGCCATTAGTAGAGCTGTCATGCGCATCAATTTTTTCTGCGTCGTTCAATTCACTTTCAATGGCTGCGGCAAGCTGCTTACCCAACTCGACCCCCCATTGATCAAATGAATTGATATTCCAAATCACCCCTTGCACAAAGACTTTATGCTCATACATCGCGATCAAAGAACCCAGCGTACGTGGTGTCAATGTATCAAACAGAAAAGTACTGGTCGGTCGATTACCGGGAAAAACCTTATATGGCAGCAAGGCCTCAATAGCCTCTTGATCAAGCCCTTGCCGTTCCAGTTCAGCACGCGCTTCTGCTTCTGTTTTACCACGCATCAACGCTTCCGTTTGTGCAAATACGTTTGACATCAATGCTCGGTGATGCCGTGGAATACAGCGAAAGCTAAAAATGGGCGCGAGTATATCGGCAGGAACCAGTTTAGTCCCCTGGTGTAGTAACTGAAAAAATGCATGCTGACCTGAGATACCAATTTCACCAAACAGTACCGGGCCTGTCGTATAGTCAACCTCACAACCCGCACGATCAACAAATTTACCGTTACTCTCCATATCAACCTGCTGCATATAAGCCGCAAAACGGTGCAAATGTTGATCATAAGGCAGGACTGCCGTCGACTGAGCGCCAAAAAAGTTATTATACCAAACTCCCAATAGTGCCATTATTACCGGAATGTTTTCAGCTAACGGTGCTTGTCTAAAATGCTGGTCGACCTCATAGGCTCCCGCCAATAGTTCATCAAAATTATCTGAGCCAATGGCAATCACAATCGATAAGCCAATCGCAGACCATAATGAATACCGCCCGCCTACCCAGTCACTCATCTTAAAAATATTATCGTCAGCGATGCCAAATTCCCTGGCCAGCTTTAAATTAGCGGTGACTGCAGAGAAATGTTTATGAATATTGTCGTCATTACCAATGCCGTCCACATACCACTGGCGCGCGGTTGCGGCATTCACCATCGTATCCTGTGTCATAAAGCTTTTTGAGGCGATGATAAAAAAAGTTGTTTTAGGATCGAGGTATTCAAGTGTTCCATTTATATGACTTTCATCAAGGTTAGAAACAAAATGGACATTCAGGTCATGCAATGAGTAAGGGCGCAGCGCTTCATTGACCATCAGCGGCCCAAGGTTAGAGCCGCCGATCCCAATGTTCACCACATCAGTGATCGCCTGGCCGGTCACTCCACGCCACTCTCGACTGCGAATTTTTTCAGCCAGCCGCTTTATTTTCGCCCGCTCTTCTTTTATTTCTGGCGCAATGTCTACGCCATCGAGCATGATGGGGGCGTCGCCCTTGTCACGCAGTGCGGTATGCAGCACAGCTCGATGCTCAGTGTGATTAATTTTACCACCACTAAACATACGCTCTATCCAGCCTGGCAGGTCTACTTGTTCGGCCAATTTTAATAGCAGCGCCATCGTTTCATCGGTAACGCGATTTTTAGAGTAGTCATAAAGAATATCGTTCAGGTTTAACGAGAAATTAGCAAAACGACTTGCATCTTCATTAAACAAGTCACGCATCTTTAGATGTTTGTTTTGTTCGTAATGTTGCACCAGCGCTAACCACGCCTGCGTTTGCGTTAATTCAGACATGCTCACCCCACCCCCAATATCCAACTATCTAATATACTGCATTCATCAATGCTGCCAAGCAAAAAATAGTACTTTTAACGCGCTGGCGACATCCTTGCACAAAGAGTCATTCCACTATAATAATAACCATTGAGCGCTAATCACACAATGTTCATCTCGTTTTTAATCATTCTTGATGATTGAGTACCTAAACGTAATCTCTACCAGCTTACTCAGGTACTTCTTCCTGTTCGCCATCCAGAGAACAAAGTGATAACCTGAGCGCTGATTGGCGTCATCATAAAGCGATAGAGCACTCATCATGAATATTCAAAAAATATCATCAACACCTTTCAACGATCAAAAACCAGGCACTTCCGGGCTACGAAAAAAGGTTGCTGTTTTCCAAGCAGCACATTATCTGGAGAACTTCGTGCAAGCGATATTCAATGTTGCCACTGAATTAAAGGGCAACATGCTTATTCTGGGCGGTGATGGGCGCTACTACAATACCCATGCCATTCAGACGATTCTGAAAATGGCTGTTGCCCATGGCGTGAGCCATATAAAAATTGGTACTAACGGCCAACTCTCAACTCCAGCGGTCTCTCATCTAATCCGAAAAAACCAAGCTGCGGGTGGCATTATTCTCTCTGCCAGTCATAATCCTGGCGGCCCCAAAGGTGACTTTGGCATCAAGTTTAATAGCGCTAATGGTGGCCCTGCTGAGACAAAATTCACTGACCAGGTCTACGCTGATAGTCAGCAGATCCATGAATACCGTATCGCGGAAATTGATGATGTCGCACTAAACGAACCTGGAAAATTTCAACTGGATGACACGCTGATTGAAATTATTGATCCCGTCAGTGACTACGCCGACTTGATGGAAGATATCTTTGATTTTGACAAGATGAAAGCATTGCTTAGTACCGGCACGCTCAGCATCTGCTTTGATGCCATGCATGCCATCACCGGCCCCTATGCCTGCGAGATCTTTCAGCGACGCCTGGGTGCTGCAAACGATTCAATCATCAATGCCACCCCGCTGGAAGACTTTGGTGGCGGCCACCCAGACCCCAACCTTATTTATGCAACAGCGTTAGTAGAGCGCCTCTATCAAGGCGAGCAGTCACCCGACCTTGGTGCGGCCTCCGATGGCGATGGTGATCGCTATCTGCTGTTGGGGCAAAACTTTTTTGTAAACCCGAGTGATTGCCTCGCCATTATGACGGCCAATGCACACCTGCTTTCCGGTTACAAGCAAGGCCTAAACGGCGTAGCACGCTCGCTACCAACCAGCCGTGCGGTTGATAAAGTCGCTGCCAAATTAAACATTGAATGTTATGAAACGCCTACGGGCTGGAAATACTTTGGCAACCTGCTGGATGATCAACGTATCACGCTATGTGGTGAGGAGAGCTTTGGTGGCGGCTCTGATCATATCAGGGAAAAAGATGGTATCTGGGCCGTGCTGTTCTGGTTAAACCTGGTGACAATCAAACAGCAGTCGGTCGAAGCGATCACCCGCGCACATTGGTCAGAATTTGGTCGTCACTATTATTCTCGTCATGATTATGAAGGCTTAGAAAATGACACCGCCGAACAGCTAATGAATGGGCTACGCGAACGCGTCAAGGGCTTAAGGGGCGAAACCCTAAATGGCCATACTGTCAGTGTCAGTGATGATTTCAGCTATACCGACCCCGTTGATCAAAGCATCACGAATCACCAGGGCGTTCGAATTATCTTTGATGACGAGTCACGGATCGTCTTTCGCCTCTCAGGCACGGGTACAGAAGGGGCTACCTTGCGTGTTTACCTTGAGCGTTACGAGGCCAACCCAAACCTTCATGACCTTGAGACACAGGCGGCACTTGCCGACATGATCGCCATTGCGAGCGATCTAGCCGAACTAAAAGCACGCTGCGGACGAGATAAACCTGACATCATCACATAAGTGTTTACAAAAAACCTCCCGTACTTTAGTACGGGAGGTTTTAATCAGTCGGGGTATTCAAAGCCAAACGCTATTCTAGGAGCCTGTCGGACTTAGGTGATCGTTGCGAGAGAACGCCATTTTGAGACCATCTTTTCGATCATTTGAGGCGAATATTGAGCATATTTAACGAAATTGATCGGAAAAATGGGCCGAAATGGTTTTTTCGCAGTAGATTCATCCTAAGTCCGACAGACTCCTAGCCCGGCTTTAACTTCCAGATTTCCTTATTATATTCACCAATGGTTCTGTCAGTAGAAAAGTGTCCACTGCATGCCGTGTTATTGACACTCATTTTCAGCCAACGATTGCTATCTCGGTAGGCCACAGCTGCAAGTTTCTGAGCATCGAGATAACTTCTGAAATCAGCCAATGTTAACCATGGGTCATGCCGGTTTAATAACGAACCCATCACGGCATCAAAAATATGCGGCTCAAGCGCATTAAAGTGACCACACTGCAATAGATGCATCACTCGCTTAAGATCCTCATCCGCGTCAACCAATGCTGATGGTTGATAATGGTGGCGTAGCTCATCAACCTCATCGGCGCGCAGGCCAAACAGAAAGAAATTCTCTTCACCCACCGCCTCCAGGATTTCGATATTGGCACCGTCATACGTACCAATCGTCACCGCACCATTCATCATAAATTTCATATTACCGGTGCCTGAGGCCTCTTTGCCTGCGGTCGATATCTGCTCGGATAGATCAGTACCCGGACAGATAATCTCCATCTTGGAGACCCCGTAATTAGGGATAAAGGCGAGCTTCAGGCGCCCGCCCACCTGCGGGTCATTGTTAATCACTTCAGCAACATTATTGATCAGCTTGATGATTGTTTTCGCCATGTAGTAGCCAGGCGCAGCCTTACCGCCAATCAACACATTACGGTTTGTCCAGTCATCTGTATCACCTCGTTTAATACGGTCATAAAGATGGATCACATGCAGTAAGTTGAGTAGCTGGCGCTTATATTCATGAATGCGTTTAACCTGCACATCAAACATCGCATCAACTTTAAAATCGACACCGCACTCTTCTCTTACCAGATCAGCAAGCTGCTGCTTATTCGCTGTTTTAACCGCATGCCATTTCTGAGCAAAGGTCTTATCACTATTATGCGCCTTGAGCTTATTCACTAACGAAAAATCATGCCGCCACTTGTCACCAATCTTTTGATCAATCAATAGACTCATTGCCGGGTTAGCGTGTGCTACCCAACGTCGAGGTGTCACGCCATTGGTCTTGTTATTAAAGCGATTTGGCCAGAGTTCATAAAAGTCCTTAAATAGCCCTTTGACCAACAGATGCGAATGCAGTGCCGCCACACCATTCACCGAGAAGCTACCCACGATTGCAAGATAAGCCATGCGAACCTGCTTAACATCGCCCTCTTCAATGATCGACATGCGAATTTGACGCGCAGTATCGCCAGGCCACTGCCTCGCAACCAGCTTCAGGAAGCGTGCATTGATCTCATAGATAATTTGCAACAGGCGCGGTAACAGACTTTCAAAGAGATGCACTGGCCATTTTTCTAATGCCTCTGGCAACAAAGTATGATTAGTGTAAGCCATCGTTTGATTCGTGATCGCCCACGCCTCATCCCATGGCATCCCTTTTTCATCCATCAGTAAGCGCATCAATTCAGCCACTGCAATGGTGGGATGCGTATCATTCATCTGAAAGACATTCAGCTCCGCAAACTGGCTATAGTTGCAACCCTCGTTGATCTCCCACTGACGCAGCACATCCTGAAGACTCGACGAGGCAAGAAAATATTGCTGCTTGAGACGCAACGCCTTACCACTTTCACTGGCATCATTGGGGTACAGTACCATCGTAATATGTTCAGCATCATTCTTCGCTTCAACCGCCTCGGAATAACTACCGGCATTAAACTCTTCCAGGCTAAAGGCACTCGTGGCACTCGCAGACCACAGCCGTAACGTGTTAACCGTGTTATTTTGGAAACCAGAAATGGGCACATCATAAGGAATCGCTAGTACGTCATTGGTGTCAAGCCACACACAACGCTGACTACCATCCTTATCCGTCATATATTCAACATGCCCACCAAACTTAATCTGCTGGGTAAATTCAGGGCGCTCTATCTCCCACGGATTTCCATCACGTAACCAATGATCTGGCTTTTCAATCTGGTAGCCATTCTCAATCTCCTGACGGAACATGCCGTATTCATAACGGATACCATAACCAACCACTGGCAACTTCAGGGTTGCACAGCTATCCATAAAACAGGCCGCCAAACGGCCCAGCCCACCATTGCCCAGGCCAGCATCAATCTCTGCGCTGGTGATCTCTTCCATCTCCAGTGCAAACTTGTTCATCGCCTTCTCAGATGCGCTGTTCAAACCAAGGTTAAGGATATGATTGCCGAGTGATCGTCCCATCAGAAATTCCAACGACATGTAGTAGGCCTTTTTACGCCCAGGTGTTTCATGTTGACGCAGGGTCTGCTGCCACGCCACCATCACACGATCACGAATGGTAAAAGAGATCGCCTCGTAGAGATAATACGGCACGCAACCCAGCGAACGCCCAAGGTGATTGGAAAGATAGCGCTGGAAATCATGAGCCAATGCTTCACTATCAGATGCGGGTTTAACCAGTGGCGGAACGTTAGCGCCACAATTTTCTTTTTTAACCAGCTCGGATTTCTTTGCCAGATTTTTTTTCTTTACCTTAGCCATACCTTACCTTTGGTTCGATTCTATATAGTGCTTTATGCTTTCAGCCATCTCGGGCTTAAGCTGCGACCACTCAAAACGCCACTGCCAGTTATCACCCACTGTACCCGGCACATTCATTCTTGCGTCTGTTCCCAACATCAGAAAATCTTGCATCGGGATCACTGCAAGGCATGAGGGTGATGCCATCGCCATGCGCAGCATGACATGCACCGTCTCTTCTACCGATGCATCGCCACAATCGGCATATTGCTCAAAAAATGCTCTATTATAATAGTTTTCATCGCTGGCCCAACCCAATGTGGTGTCATTATCATGGGTGCCGGTATAAACTAGGTCATTACTTTGATGGTGATGGGGTAGATGAGGGTTATCATGATTACCATCAAAGGCAAACTGCAATACCTTCATTCCAGGCAGCGAATAGCGATTTTTAAGCGCAATCACCTCATCAGTGATCACCCCAAGGTCTTCGGCTGCTAGCGGCAGATATGGAAAACGCTCAAATAGTGCGGCTAATAATTCATCGCCCGGTGTCTTCTGCCAATGACCATTCATCGCGGTATCCTCATCTGCTGGGATCATCCAGCAAGCCTCAAGCCCCCTAAAGTGATCGATACGAACCAGGTCAAACAGGGCTAATTGAGTCGCAAAACGCCCTTTCCACCAGGCGAAACCATCCGCGCTCATATAGGCCCAATCATAGAGAGGGTTTCCCCAGCGCTGCCCCGTTTCTGAAAAGGCATCGGGTGGTACGCCCGCCACAAAGGGCATCACACCATTTTCGTCCATCAGGAAGTTTTGTCGGTTTGCCCATACATCCGCACTGTCATGCGCAACAAAGATGGGCATATCCCCAAATAGCTTCACATCATGGCTGGCTGCATACTCACGCAGTTCATGCCACTGGGTAAAGAAAATAAACTGTTCAAAAATAACCTGCTCAATCTCATCACCCAGTTGCGCTGCGCTCTCTCTCATGGCCGCAGCATCGCGATGTGCTAACTTCTCAGGCCATGCAAACCAGCCAGCCCCCTGATATCTATTTTTCAAGGCGACATAAAGGGCATAGTCTTCAAGCCATGCAGTATGCTCTTTTTTAAATGCCTCTAACTGCACGAACCACTGCCCGTGCTCCTGCCGATAGAAGTTGCCTTTAGCCTGCCGCAAGCAGGCACTACGGTAGCGTTTATCTTCAGGCGTGAGTACGATTGACGCCGTCTCTAGCCATTCGCGATCCATCAACCAGTCCAGGCTAATTAACGCTGGGTTTGCAGCATGCGCAGAGAGACATTGGTAAGGTGAATGATCATCATGCGTTGGTCCCAGCGGCAACATCTGCCACACCTTAATACCCATACCATTTAAAAACTCAATGAAACGGTAGGCATTATGCCCAATATCACCACTCAGCAATGGCCCTGGCAGTGAGCTTGGATGAAGTAATAGACCCGCACTACGTCGCTTAAAGATTCCCGCCACGTCGCGCGGGGCTTCCTGGTTAATCGCCATATTATCTACTGCTGCTGACCCGGCAACATCGCACCACCCATCACTGGAGCACCACTACCAAATGAGAATGCCCTGGCCAGATAGTCTGGTGGACTAACCTCTAATATTTGATACAAATTACCCAGGTGCATTCGAAACTGCTCATCAAAGGCAGAAACAGATTCAGCTGAATTATACTCACCCATCCACCAGAACCAGTCCGAGCTTTCACAGGTCGCTAACTGTATCGTCGCACGCTGCAACTGTTGCGCGTCTAACGTTCCTTCCTGCACAACACGGTCATAAGCATGCTTGACATCTACCAGCATATCCCACGCGCGATTCTTATCTGTCTCACCAATCCAGGTTGACAGCGTGCCGTAAACCCAACTGCCCGCCACTATCTCATCCACCGGAGTACGCGCTCTTGGAGAGGAGAGATATTCACTATAAGTCGTCAGTTCAATCCCTTCATGCTCGACTAACTTTTTATACAGTGCGGAGAGAAAGTGATAGCCATTTTCAGGGTAATATTCCCAGGCATTTTCACCATCAAGGATAATAGAAACCAAGCGATCTGGTTGATCAGCACAAGCTTCAGCGATGTTCTCCAGATGATGAACAAGGTTTGCAACCGCATCATCCGCGTGCCAGTCTGAATATTTAAAGCCAATGAGATCTGAAAGCCCATCATCACGAAAGAAACAGGTAACACCCTTATCTTGATATTGATAGGCCTTATAGATGCACTCATTGCCCTCTGCCGCATGCTCATCTGAAGCTGATTTTTGCAGTGATTTACGCAACACAGTCTCTCCACTGGCCAACCATTTCATCCCCATTTCATCGATCAATTCAATGGTCTCAGCACTAATCGCACCCTCAGAAGGCCAGCAACCCGCGGGCATAAAACCAAAGGTTTTGTTAAATACCTCAAGTCCCTTCTCCATCTGCCAACGACTTCTCGCCATCCCACCTGGATAGGCAGCAGACTCGGGTAACGCAACGCCAGGCATCGCCTGTTCAGCACATTTTAGGTCAATCAACAGCGGCACAATCGGGTGTGCATAGGGCGTCAACGACAACTCTATTTGTCCTGCTTCAGCGAGCGCTTTATAACGCCCAATCACCCCTGAGATCAGCTCATGAATAATATCAATCAAGGTATGGCGATCACGCATGGTAAAATGAGCCGCCTGTTTCATTAATGCCTGCACACGCTCATCCGTTTTACGTACCGTTTCAGCCATCCAGCTGAGGTGATACCAGACCAGCAGATCAATAAAAAACTGCTCTGAATAATAAGCCAGTTTTTCCGGCTCTTTAATGGCAAGCTCTGCCATTTCAGCAAGCGTTACAAAAGCGGGGAAACGCTCGATCAAGCGCTGGCGATTGGCACGCAGACAAGCCTTAACTAAGGTTAAACGTGCATTTTCATCCAGGTGCAATACTGGCCCAGCAAGGGCTGCCAACAAAGGATCCCGCAGTGCTTTACCAGCATCTCGATGATCGCTCAACTGCTGTGAATAATCTTGAATCTGCTCTAGTAAGATAGGTGCAAAATTCACCACCGCCTTGGCACCCTCCTGATTTTCAAGGTGCGCAACCATATCGACATAGTCTTTAATGGTATGCAGATATGTCCAGGGCAGGTGATATTCACCATTACGCAAGTCACGATAATCTGGCTGATGCATATGCCAGTAAAGTACTACGTTCAACGGCTTTTTACGCACGACACTATCCGACATGATGCAGTTCTTGCCCTAACATATCAGATGTTACCAAGACGATTCCATTTTCAGAGATATAAAACTTATTAGCCTCGTCATCCTTAATATTTTCACCTACCACTAGACCCTCTGGGATCACACACCCCGCATCTATTATCGCCCGTGTAATACGACAGCCCTTGCCAATTTTCACATCGGGTAAGATCACTGATGAATCAATTTCACTACCTTCATCAACCGTGACATTAGAAAAGAGCAGTGAGTGACGCACCGCAGCACCAGAAATAATGCAGCCACCCGAAACCATCGAATCCACCGCCATACCACGTCGACAATCCTCGTCGAAAATAAATTTCGCAGGTGGTAACTGTTCCTGGTGTGTCCAGATAGGCCACTTAGTATCATATAAATTCAACTCAGGCGTCACGCCAATCAACTCCTGATTGGCGGCCCAAAAGGCATCAACGGTCCCCACATCACGCCAGTAAGATTGCACACCCGTGACAGAATTTTTGAATGGATAGGCAAACACACGACAATGCTTAATTGCATCTGGAATAATATCTTTACCAAAATCACGGCTTGATTCTGTTGTATTCGCATCATGGATAAGCTTCTCAAACAGGAAGTCCTTATTAAAGATGTAGATTCCCATCGAGCACAATGAATGACCCTCATCGCCAGGCATTGGTGCTGGGTCAGTGGGTTTTTCGATAAACGTCTCAATACGCATATCTTCTTTCACACCCATCACGCCAAAGGCAGAGGCCTCTTCTCGGGGAACCTCAATGCAACCAATGGTAAGATCAGCCTCAGACTCAACATGCTTTGCCAGCATTGCACCATAATCCATTTTATAGATATGGTCACCTGCCAAAATAAGCACATAATCAGGATTGTGGTCTCGAATAATATCGAGGTTTTGGTAGATAGAATCGGCAGTACCTGCATACCATGATCCCTCATCCACGCGCTGCTGTGCTGGCAACAGCTCTACAAATTCACCGAACTCACCTCGTAAATGGCCCCATCCATGCTGGATGTGCAAATTCAGCGAGTGCGATTTATATTGCGTTAACACGCCAATACGGCGTATCCCGGAGTTAATGCAATTCGATAGCGGAAAATCAATGATACGGAATTTACCGCCAAATGGCACCGCCGGCTTGGCCCGCCATGTGGTTAAGTCTTTCAAACGTGAGCCGCGCCCACCGGCCATAATTAAAGCCAGTGTATTTCTGGTCAGATTGCTAATAAAACGTGGTGATTGCTCTGAATTCATCCGATCCTTACCCCCTTTTTACTCACGATACTGCACTTGATTATAGCCCTTTTTCACACCACTAAAAACGCACTAAAACAGTTTACATTAAAATAAACAAGCCCTATATCTATTAGCGAAATAGCAAACATGTTCTCACAATAAAAAGACATCATTGTGATCTTATAACCAGCAGTGATAATTTTCCCTAGTGAAACCCGACACCAGACAATCGCTTTTTAATAAAGACAAATGGTGTATGCTTAAAACATTGAATGAAGGAAAACAGCTTTAAATGCCAGTCAAACCAAGCAATCAACATATGCAATCAGGCCTACTCAACGCGCTTCAGTCTGATATGGATAGAATTGCTCATGCAACACACCACGACCCCGCCTGTATATTAGGAAGACGGCCTGGCAACACGAACCAACACATCCTGTTTTATTCACCAGACACACTTGAATTAAGCCTCGGCAAGCTTAAGACCGCAATACCACGCATTCCAGACAGCGACTTCTTTATCTACCGTGGTGAGCTTGAGTCGTTACCTGAGCACTACTTGCTGCATCGAATTGACCAACAAAACAACCACCACGAATACCATGACCCATACAGCTTTACCGCGCAGATCAGTGATTACGATCTGCACCTATTTTCGGAAGGCCGTCATTTTCACATTTACAACATCCTTGGGGCACATAAAAAAGAAATTGATGGCATCAGTGGCGTACACTTTGCAACATGGGCGCCGAGCGCCGAGCGCGTCAGCATCATTGGTGATTTTAATGGCTGGGATGGCAGGCGCCAGCCGATGGTGTCACGTGGTGACAATGGGGTGTGGGAACTTTTTATCCCCGGGGTTGATAATCAGGCGCTATATAAATTTGAAATCCGCAACCGCGATAGTGGCGAGATACTCAGCAAGACAGACCCCTACGCACAACAGATGGAAATGCGCCCGCGCACCGCGTCAGTGATTAGCGAGAAGTCTTCCTTTCAATGGCAAGATCAACAGTGGCTTACACAACGTAAAGCGTACGACTGGCTACATGCACCAATGTCGATTTATGAATGCCACCTCGGCTCATGGCAACGCGATGAAGAGAACCAATTTCTCAACTACCGAGAACTTGCGCAGCGCTTAGTTGATTATCTGAAAGAGACTGGCTTTACCCATATCGAACTCATGCCGATCACCGAACACCCGCTCGATGCCTCATGGGGCTATCAGACCACCGGTTATTTTGCACCGACAAGACGCTTTGGTACTGCCGATGATTTTCGTTACTTCGTTGATCACTGCCACCTTCATGGCATCGGTGTTTTACTCGACTGGGTACCCGCCCACTTCCCCAAAGATGCACATGGCCTCGCGCGCTTTGATGGCAGCGCCCTTTATGAACACCAAGACCCTCGTCGCGGCGAACATCGAGACTGGGGAACGCTCATCTATAACTATGGCCGCAACGAGGTTAAAAACTTCCTTATCGCCAACGCCCTGTTCTGGATTGAAGAATTCCATATCGATGGACTGCGCGTTGATGCCGTCGCCTCAATGCTCTATCTCGATTATTCACGAGAAGAGAACGACTGGATACCCAATCAACACGGCGGTAATGAAAACCTAGAAGCGATCGCTTTTATGCGCGAGTTAAACACCGCCACTCATGAATGCCACCCCGGTAGCATTATCATGGCAGAGGAATCGACTGCATGGCCACAAGTGACTCGCCCGGTTGATATTGGTGGATTGGGATTTAGCATGAAGTGGAACATGGGCTGGATGCACGATTCACTCATGTATATGAGCAAAGACCCAATCCACCGTCACTACCACCATGACAAACTCACCTTTGGCCTACTCTATCTGTTCACTGAAAATTTCATCCTGCCTTTTTCACATGATGAAGTGGTACATGGCAAAGGCTCAATGTTAAACAAAATGCCGGGTGATGAATGGCAGCGCTTTGCCAACTTACGCCTGCTCTACACTTACATGTTTACCTATCCCGGAAAAAAATTACTCTTCATGGGCTGTGAGTTTGGCCAATCCGGCGAGTGGAACCATGACAAAGCGCTTGAATGGGAAGCACTACAGCAGCCACTGCATCGCGGTACTAAACAATTAGTGAGTGATTTGAACAGACTCTACATACAACAGCCGGCACTGCATCATTATGATTTTGACCACGATGGCTTTGAGTGGATTAGCTGCAATGATACTGATCAATCGGTACTCGCCTATTTAAGAAGAAATGAAACAGACACCATCATCGTCATTCTAAATTTCACCCCCGTGGTGCGGCGTGATTATCGTATTGGTGTACCCATGAGCGGCGAATATCAGGTACTGTTTAATTCTGACTCACACCACTATGCTGGCAGCAACGCCGGCAGTGACGCCTCAATTTTCGCGGAAAACAGTGGTTGGATGGAACGCCCAGCATCACTGAGCCTCGACCTACCACCACTCGCCGCCCTGCTACTCATCAAAACATGAGCAAGATTTTATACATCAGCAGCGAAGCCTTCCCGCTGATCAAGACGGGCGGATTGGCGGATGTGGCGGGCAGCCTGCCGATTGCCCTGTCAGAACAAGGCGAAGCGGTTCGTCTGCTACTACCTGCCTATCCGCAGGTGATGCAGCAGGTCGAAAACAGCCAACAACTCGCCAAGGGAAACTACTATGGGTTTGAAGTAACGCTACTTGAAACCCACCTACCAAACAGTGAAGTGCCCGCTTGGTTAGTCAACTGCCCCGCTGCTTTTGATCGCCCCGGTGGGCCCTACGTGGATAACGATGGCCAACCATGGCATGACAACGCCTTACGCTTTGCTCTATTCTGTCAAATAGCGGTCGATATTGCGTTGGATAAATTGAACCTGGGATGGCAGCCCGACATCGTGCATTGTAACGACTGGCAGTCAGGTCTCGTTCCTGCATTATTACAACCATTCAAAGAACGACCAGCAACTCTGTTTACCATTCATAACCTTGCTTACCAGGGACTCTTTAGCCACCAGACCTTTAGCGACCTCGGATTGTCCACCGACCTATGGCATCCAGATCGGCTTGAGTTTTACGGCCAACTCTCATTTATCAAAGGCGGCCTGGTCTACGCTGATCGTATTAATGCCGTCAGCCCAACCTATGCAAAAGAGATCCTTCGCCCTGAGTTCGGCAATGGTGTTGATGGCCTGTTACAACATCGGCAAAAACGACTGTCAGGCATTCTTAACGGTATCGACCAGACCATATGGAACCCAGCAACAGACCCACATCTTGCAGCCAATTACAGCGCTTGCAAGCTTGCGCCAAAATGCAAGAATAAAACCGCACTGCAAAAACAACTGGGCCTGCCAGTTGATGCCAAGATTCCACTGCTTGGCATGATCAGCCGTATGGTGGAACAAAAAGGTCTCGATATTATTTTGGATGCCATGGCTGAAATAGTAAAGCTACCCATGCAGCTGGTGATACTCGGTAGTGGAGAGAGACACTACGAAATGCAGCTAGTAAAATGGGCTAACAATCATCCTGACAAACTCAATGTTGTGATCGGTTACAACGAAACACTTTCCCACCAGATTGAAGCCGCTAGTGATCTATTTCTGATGCCCTCTGCCTTTGAACCTTGTGGTCTGAATCAGCTCTACAGCCTGCGTTACGGCACCTTGCCGATCGTCAGCAATGTTGGCGGGCTAGCAGATACCATCGTTGATGCGAATGACCTTAATCGTCAAAACAAAATGGCCAATGGCTTTATTGTAACAGAGCAAAGTGCCCATGCACTGCTAACGACGCTAAGGCATGCATTGGCGCTCTATCAAGAGCCGGCTGCATGGGAAAAGCTACAGCTCACCGCAATGAAAGGCGATTTTTCCTGGAAACGTAGCGCCGAGCACTATATTAAGCTTTATCAGCTAGCACTTGCCGACCGCGACCAAACAGTCGCTTAATACTTAACCACGTCGTTTTTCACTGTTGATAAACAGTCCTCGCGCCATTTACATGCCGACTGATCACATGTACCCTCACCCGCAGTTCCAAAGCAATCAAAGTTCCCTTCATCCAACTGAATGGTATGGATAAGCTTCATCTTATTCAAACGAGCACTTTTAATCCCCATCTTCTTCGCTACTTCACGTATTTCTAGCATCTTCATTATGTCCAATCCTTTCAGTTGTTGTTTGGAACCGCGACTTATTCAGAGGCCCCTTAACTCGATGCTTGACTATCTATCACAAGTGCCGCCTCATCGACAAACCAGTGAATATCACCCACCTGGTTTACCGGCAACGGCTCATCCGCGCGAACCCTGGCCATTATCGCTGCTTTTGAATCACCTGCAGCCAACACCATTCGTGTACGCGCGCGCTGTAGCGTTGCCATACTCATACTAATACGGTCTGCAGGCGGCTTAGGTGATTGATGGACCGCGACCACTGCTGATCTCGCCTGCAACGCCTCATTACCTGGAAACAGACTAGCCGTATGGCCATCTTCTCCCATGCCCAAAAATGCGATATCAAACTGATCAATCGACGCCAGTGTCGCGCGATAAAGCAACGCCCCCTGTTCCGCACCCAATTCTGCCGCCATTGGGTGAAAATGCATACCTGGTATGCGCCTCAAAAGATTCACCTCAATCATCACATCATTCCGCTCGGCATGCCCCACTGCATAACAACGTTCATCACCTGGATAGCAGTGAACTTTACCCCACGGCAGTGATTTTTCCGCCAACGCAGCAAAACACCCCGCTGGGGTATTGCCACCAGGCACAATCATATGGCAGACAGCGCGCACTTCAATCGCCGCACTAATCTGTGTGGCAATAAAATCTGCTGCTGCCTTAGATGCCTCATCGAGTGAAGTAGAGACTGTCCAGTGATGCATATTAATGGCCTGGTTTATGCCAGCCCAGTTCACACCCTTCAAACAGCTCGTCCATCCCTTCAATATCCCATGTTCCCGCCTGATAGCGGTTAATCGAGAGCTTATCTTGCCACGCCTTCAAAATAGGATCGATGATCTTCCACGACTCTTCCACCTCATCGGCACGAGAAAAGAGTGTCGCATCGCCACTCAACACATCATGCAACAACACTTCATAGGCATCTGAAATATCGCCACCATCTTCAGCGTATGGGGCATGCATCACGCTGCGTTTAATGTCGGTGGTTAACCCCGGCAACTTAGCATTCATCCGCAACGAGATCCCTTCATCAGGGTGCACGCGAAATATCAGTGCATTGGCAAGCGGTGGATTGCCTTCCGTATCAAAAAGATTGAACGGTGGCTTACGAAAACGAATCACAATTTCAGAGACACGTCGCGGCAGGCGCTTACCCGTCCATAATACAAAAGGGACACCTTGCCAACGCCAGTTATCAATATAAAAACGAGCACCGACAAACGTCTCCGTCGACGATTCCGGCGAAACCCCTTCTTCGGCAACATAAGACTTAACCACTTCATCATCAATCTTACCAGCACTGTATTGTGCGGCGACGGTCTGTTTTTTAATATTTTCTTTTTCAAAAGGACGCATCGCGCGCAACACTTTGATCTTCTCATCACGCACAGCATCAGCCGTAAATTCAACCGGTGGTTCCATCGCCACCAGCGTCATCACCTGCATCAGATGGCTCTGAATCATGTCACGCAGGGCACCCGATTTTTCATAGTAGTTGGCACGGTACTCAATCCCGATGGACTCCGCTGCCGAGATCTGAATATGATCAATAAAATTTCGATTCCATAGTGGCTCAAGAATACTGTTGGAAAAACGATAAACGAGCAAATTCTGCACACTCTCTTTACCGAGGTAATGATCAATGCGGTAAATTTGTGATTCATCTAATGAGGACTGAAGTTCAGCATTAAGCTTCTTTGCACTCTCCAGGTCCATGCCGAAAGGCTTTTCAATGACGACTCGACGAAAGCCATTGCTTTCATCAGTTAGCCCAGCACGCTTCAGGCCTTTTGCTATTGTTGTGTACCATTCTGGCGGCACGGCACAATAGAACATCGCGTTGCTATGGCCGTCAATCGTTTCCAGCGCTTCTTTCAGGCGATCATAAGTGGCGTCATCCTTTAAGTCACCGGGAACTGCCTTGCACATCGCGCTGAATGCTTCCCATTGACCATCATCCAAATTCACCTCAGGCGCATACGAGCGCAGCCCTTGATAAAGTGACTCCAACCAATCAGACTCACTGCGCTCCTTTAAAAGACCAATCACGTTGCTCTTAGGGTGCAACAGACCACAGCGCAACATCTTTAATAGTGCCGGTACTAGTTTCCGCTTGGTTAAATCACCTGCCGCACCAAAAATCACGATATTGGCGGGTTCAATGGGTTCACCTAAACATTGCTTGTCTGGAATTTCTCTTTCAGCCACATTCAACTCCCGTTATCTAATCACCTGCTTTGTTTAGCGACCGACAAACCAGCTCGCATCGTCCTCATACTTTACCTGAAAATTTGACTACAGGAGGCTTATGAACACAATGGAGTGGTTGTGCTACATTTTTCGCTGTCCGCCACCAGTTTTTAGCACCTAATACGCCCAAATGGCGGCGTGATGGTGTAAAGCAGCCATGGGTCGTTTAAAAATGCGTTCAACGATCACCACTTTATGACCAGAGCGTCTTTCATTAAGACCCACTCTTTGATTGTCAAGAAAATGCTGAGCGCTTTTTGTGTCACTCTATCCCTCATAGCAAGCGGGAATACTCTCTCTGTATTGCTGCTTAAACGGGTGAGTATTTTCACCAGACGTTTTTGTAAACGAACATCCGCCCTATCGGTGGCTTGCTTTTCATGATTTGCCCAGCTCGTCATTTGACTCCCTTATCAGACTTTGACGCTTCCTGGAGAGGTAACTTAGCTTAAAAGTATACCTTGAGAGCTTTGCACGGTATAGGCGTGAACACTAGTTCACCTATATTAGCGGCTCTACCAGGAAAATTTACTCACAATTTTCACGCCATAAAACTAATTGGTTTTTCACAAAAGCGGTTATCTTCTCTTTTAAATGAAGATTATTCCCCGTGGTATGA
>NVTY02000036.1 GCA_002401765.2 Thiotrichaceae bacterium | reverse complement strand
CCACTCTCTCGCGCAAAGCGCGCCATGATGTGCAGCGGAATGCGGCTGTAGTGGTGGCGGATACCGCTTCGTTTCACCTGCAAATGCACCGTCGCCCGGCCGATTTTGGACCGGACCTGCTTCAAGGTGATCTCATCGGCACGGTACCAGCCCGCGGCGATCAGCCGCTCGCGTTCGGCAGAGGCCTCACTTTCACGACGGGCCTTATACACCACCATATCTTCTTCTGACGCATCACGGTAACTGCCGCCGACGTCCGAATGCACACCGGGCAGATAGATTTCAAGGCCTTTTGTGCCGGCACTCTTAATATTAGTGAGGGAGAAATTTTTACGGTGCTCTTCGGCGGCCACCAAGTGAACCACTTTTTCGGCTTTCCGAATCGCGTCCAGTTTCAATGTGCGGGTGTCGTTGCTAAAACTGAGGCCATGGGATGAAACGGTATCAAATAGCCCGGCAAAATGAACCACTATTTTTTTGACCGGCCGCTCACGCTCTTCCAGCCACTGCCGAATGGAGTCGGGCTCTTTCAGCGCTTCAAAAATAAAGTTGCGCGCCCCTGCCGCGCCGCGACTAAAACCCACTACATCCAGGGTGAGTTTATCGATAATACTCTCTTCGGCAACATTCTCGGTTATCGTCTTGACGGCCTCGACAAGTCCTTTTTCCACTTTCTTTTTGACGCCGGTCGCGCCAGTGCCGATGGCGAAACCACGTGTGGCATCACCCTCTTCATTTTCAGTACCGGGCCCTTCAATGTAAATGGCGAGCTTGGTGTCGTACTCTTCATCCTCGCTTGTTTCAAGGTAGCGCTCTATTTTTTCAACATTGGTGTAGTCGCTTTCGTAGCTGCCGCTCTCTTTATTCTTTTGATAAACTGCGGTATTGGCGACGCGATGGTCGATATTGATGCGGTTATTGAGGGTCCCGTCAAAAAATACGCTGAGGCGAATAGTGACATGCTCTATTGCTTTCTCCTTAATCTCCTCAACTTCAATCGTCGCTGATGCAGATGTTTCACCGAGTTCCATAGTCTGTTCTCGTTAAGTGTTGGTGACAATGTTAATGATTGGCAGCTTGTGCGATTTTTTCTACCCGTACGGCAGCGCGCAAAGGGCCATCGGCAGCACTATATACCAAATGGGTGGCAGCGCTCTGCTGTTTTGTCGAGGAAAGCGAGGAAAGGGGTCGGAGGTACATACGAATTATTCTCATGTACCTCCGACCCCTTTCGCTACCCCTTTCGCCCACCTTTCGCCCCCTCTTTCGCTTTACTCCTGACTTTTCACCCCATAGTTTTCAAGATTGGTACGCTTGAGTGAAATTGCCTCTTTTTCATTGCGCAGTAATACCGAGAAGTAGGTTTTTTTATCTTCTTTAACCTCCATTCGCATCTCCAGCTTTATCGGCTGCCCCTGCTCGCCGAGCTGTTGAAAGGCGGCAAAGATTTCCGCTTCATTAAAGGTCAGCTCAAACAACAAACGCCTTCCCTTAGGCCACTCCCAGACAAAACGCATCTCTTTTGGAATCGGGCGCAGTGCCGCGGCATTGGCTTCATCCAGCGGGTAGTAGAGAAACTCCCTTTCGCCATTAAAATAGCGCAGACGCTTGATCAGTTCAGGCGGCGTTAGCCCAGTGAACAGCGGCTGCCAGTCATAGCGTTTACGGTAGGTCTGCCACAACCCCAGTGGCACGCCATTTTTCTTTAAGGCTTGCAGGGCTTCNGGNGNGANTGNNTCNTCNANNTNNANNCGAANNNATTCTTCTCGCGTNATNTNNGGNTTATNNNTNATNNGNNTCCAGTCAATATCCGCCTTTTCCGCCTGCCCGGAAAAGACTTCCATGACTCTGGAGGCACCCTCACTCAACAGCCAGACAGAGACGGTACCGCCGGGGGCGACCCCCACCACGANCNNANNATAGGTNATGTGCTTTTTTTCATTGGGGCTGTAAAAACCCTGTTGAAACAGGGCCAGTATCTTCTCATACGGCAGATCAAAGCGGCCCTGATAAAACTGGTTTTCGGTGTAGGAGAAATAGGTGATCGCCAACCGCTCGGGCAGCGGCTTCAGATCTGCCCCCACCACGTGAGTCGAGATCGGGGTGCCCCANCCATGNNNNANNCTTTTCCGGTCCGGCACATAGAGCGANCCGCTGTCGGGGTAAAACAGGTCCCCTTTGACAATTTCCATCGGGTAATCTTTGGGGGCNCTTTCGGTCGCCAGCCAGTCAAATTTAGTGGTCATCGAGGTTGCTCCGCAGGCGGTGAGTAGTGATAAAAAAAAGGGGGCGGCCAGCCAGGCGAGGCGATTAACCCGCATAGTGCTTTCGCTTGCGCGGGCCGCTGTCGCTAAAACGTGGTGTGAGGCCAAATGAATAGTACGCCGAGAAGTGCAGATAATCATGGCGCAGTGGTCGCAACAGGCTGTCGTTCTGTTGCCAGTCGGTTTCTTTTGAATTATCCCCAACGCTGGCAATATAGGCCTCGATACGCTGCTGGGTAGGGCTGAGTGCCTCGGGGATATCTTCATCAAACTCAAGATTAATATTTACATCAATACCACTCTCGCGCGCAAAGCGCACCATGATATGCAGCGGAATGCGGCTGTAGTGATGGTGGATACCGCTTCGTTTCACCTGCAAATGCACCGCCGCCCGGCCGACTTTGGGCCGGACCTGCTTCAAGGTGATCTCATCGGCACGGTACCAGCCCGCGGCGATCAGCCGCTCGCGTTCGGCAGAGGCCTCACTTTCACGACGGGCCTTATACACCACCATATCTTCTTCTGACGCATCACGGTAACTGCCGCCGACGTCCGAATGCACACCGGGCAGATAGATTTCAAGGCCTTTTGTGCCGGCACTCTTAATATTAGTGAGGGAGAAATTTTTACGGTGCTCTTCGGCGGCCACCAAGTGAACCACTTTTTCGGCTTTCCGAATCGCGTCCAGTTTCAATGTGCGGGTGTCGTTGCTAAAACTGAGGCCATGGGATGAAACGGTATCAAATAGCCCGGCAAAATGAACCACTATTTTTTTGACCGGCCGCTCACGCTCTTCCAGCCATTGCCGAATGGAGTCGGACTCTTTCAGCGCTTCAAAAATAAAGTTGCGCGCCCCTGCCGCGCCGCGACTAAAACCCACTACATCCAGGGTGAGTTTATCGATAATTCTGCCCATTTTAACATGCCGGGATATTATCTTGACGGCCTTGCCAAGTCCTTTTTCCACTTTCTTTTTGACGCCGGTCGCGCCAGTGCCGATGGCGAAACCACGTGTGGCATCACCCTCTTCATTTTCAGTACCGGGCCCTTCAATGTAAATGGCGAGCTTGGTGTCGTACTCTTCATCCTCGCTTGTTTCAAGGTAGCGCTCTATTTTTTCAACATTGGTGTAGTCGCTTTCGTAGCTGCCGCTCTCTTTATTCTTTTGATAAACTGCGGTATTGGCGACGCGATGGTCGATATTGATGCGGTTATTGAGGGTCCCGTCAAAAAATACGCTGAGGCGAATAGTGACATGCTCTATTGCTTTCTCCTTAATCTCCTCAACTTCAATCGTCGCTGATGCAGATGTTTCACCGAGTTCCATAGTCTGTTCTCGTTAAGTGTTGGTGACAATGTTAATGATTGGCAGCTTGTGCGATTTTTTCTACCCGTACGGCAGCGCGCAAAGGGCCATCGGCAGCACTATATACCAAATGGGTGGCAGCGCTCTGCTGTTTTGTCAGCAGGTGTTGCGCGGCCAGCGCGATCAGCACCGGGGCGGTGGCGGCACCCAGGTCGCCAAAACAATCTGCTGGGTGAATGATGCTGATGGCTTCCTGGAAGTGGGCCTGGCTGCGCATGAGTGCCACACCACACTCTTTTGCCCAGTAGTGTTCGCCGTTCATGCTGGAATAGATGCGTTGAATATCGGCACCGCGGTGCGCTTTGAGTGCGCCTTTAAAGGCCTGATCCAGTCCGTCGCCGCGGTAGATTTGATCTTCGCGGGCGTGAATGTGCCCGGGTTCTTCGCCGATGCCAGGGGGATGGAGGGCGACAATGTGGTTGTTCTGATTGAGCGCATGTTGTGGCTGGCGAGTGAGCAGCAGAAAGCCAGCCCCTTCGCCGGGCGCAAAGCCGTCCATCACGCCGGGCGCCAGCAGCCGTTCGGCGGCATCCAGAGCATCCAGACGTGGGTGGTTCAGATAACAGTCACTGCCACCAATCAAGACATAGTCATAATCAAGCTCGTAGAGGTAACGAAATGCCCGCTCCAACCCTTGTATACCACCTGCCCGACCGGTGTGTATGCGAGTGACAAGTTCGGGACTGAACGGCAACTCACCGTACTCGAGCAGATTATTGATCAGCTGCTGGTGATCGATAGGTTCGATACCGGCTTGTGGCTCGGGCATGACTAGCACCAGTGGTATGAGCGGTGCCAGGGTTTGGCGGGCCAGCGGCATTGCCAACGCTTCCTTAATCGCGATCAGTGACATTTTGATGCTGCGGTCAGCGTGGTCACTATAGTAGTCACCTTCGTTAATGCCCACCGGAAACATTGAAAATACCTCATCGGGAACATTGGCCATGGTGATGAGTTGGCCAGCGTGATTACTGTACTCAGAGGCGGTATAACCGCTGATTTCTGCATTGACCGCCGCGGCGGTTGAGGGAGCATCGGCACCAATGGCGGTGATCATCCCCATGCCGGCAATATAAGCTTGAGGGCTATGACTCATGTCGCCAACACCCTTCCACATGTATTGGGCAGACGTACATCACTTTCATTTAATGCCAGCTCCATTGCCGCCGCGCGGCGCTGACGTTGGCTGCCGCCAGCTAATGTCTCATTCAATACAGCAGGCTCAATGGGCCGCCCCATAAAATAGCGCCGCCCTACAATATAATTTTGCCCTTGCTGACGCCAATGAGCGGCAATCTTTTCAACATCCGGATAAGGCAGATTTTCATCCTCATCCAGTTCGACATCACCATCTTCTGCATCATTATTTGGGATAGATGGATAGTTATCTGGCGAGTCAATCAACAGCTGCTGTTTTTTAAGATCAACACCCGTAATATCGCTAAATGATTCAGCGGCAAGCTTCGCCAGTGAGGCCTCCTGCATTTTACTGATTAACCAGTTAATCGCATGCGGGTCTCCTAGAACCCCAGCCGCCTTTATCACAGCCCTCGCCTGCGCTTCATCCTCTGACAGTTGAGAAATCCATTGCCGCGCCTGCTCTACCGGCAGGACTCGAAACGCCATCTGAATTGCTTGCATTTGATAGGGGCCGGCTTTAAAGACAAACGGTTTTATGTCATCAAGGTTGCCGCGATGGCCCAATAAAATGGCGGACCAGTTTGCCCAGAATCTCACCCCTTCATTTTCCGCACTCATGGCGATATTAAGGGCAGGCATACAGTCCTGTCGGCGCAGCTCACCCACCAACCGTAACGCACGTGCATAGAGCGGCTCATGCTGCTGGCAATCACTACGCTGCAAGAGGGTAGATAATAGCTCGGCGGGATCATGACGGCGCACACTACAACTCGCTAGTCCAAGGTATTTATGCGCCATCTCTTTACCCTTAAGGAACCGATCAATCCACGGCATGGCCATCTCATCAGGCAACCAACCCATCGCTGAAATCAACCCCGGCATTGCCAGCTCATTATTCAGTCCCACTTCAACAGCCGCCTGAATCTTTTTACTTTCATGGCTGCGCATGGCAACCACCATCGCACTGAACACTTCGCCGGGTTCCTGTAATTCGAGTGCCTCTTCACAAACCTGCCAGCCAATATCAACTGAGGTCATCAGGCCATCAAGCTGTGCTGCGATACGCTGCTCTAATTCAAGAATATCGCGCCCATCATAGTGCGGCTGGTTAACTGAGATAGAACGCAGCAACCATAAAAATGAGGCGTCATTAGCATATTGCTCATAAATATCTTTATAAGCGGCGTGGTGCGCCTGAACGGATGTCATAGCCTGGTCAGCCATCTCGTTACCCGTTCAGCCTACAATATTTTTTTTGTTGTGCCACAAAGGGTCACCCAAACGGCAGACATTTTTCCCTTCGAACTTCACATCAAAAGAGTACATCAAAAATTCACATTCACCTTTAGTGGTACCACTCGCAACTCCTTTGGCAGTGCCCGCTTCATCCCCCGTACTGGTTGAATACACGGCCCCTTTCACCATTGGCATTTCACCATCAACCTTGACTGACTTAGCCCCTTTAGCCGTATCCGAAGATTGACCAATATTAGGGTAAGGGATCGGAACAATAGAAGGGCCAACAGGCGTTTTACAGACATCAGGAAAGACAATACTCTTTCCGCCACTGCCTTTATGCGCGATGCCTCGTCCATTTGCAGATACAGTACAACCCATATTTCAAGCCCTCGTTATACAACCGTCAAACAGACAGCAGCGCGTTGTTCCATTTCTGATGAACAACATATCAATGCCGGTGATGTTAAATATTTTTTATGCATACCTATAACTGCAATACCTATCGCTATCGGCCCAAATGCCGCACCTACATCACCAAAACAATCGGCAGGATGTAATAAATTCGGAGCCTCTATAAATGCAATAGAATTCCGAACCGCAGCGACACTCCACTCTTTCGCAAAGAAGTTTTCGCCGTTGAAACTAATCATTGTCGTACTGATCTTATCACTCAAATCAATATCCAGCGCTTCAGTGAGCGCCTTTGCCAGCCCCTCCCCACGATAAGGCTCTGTTGAATATCGGTGCCCTGGTTCCTGGGAAATTCCTGGTGGATGCAGCGCAAAACGAGGCTTGCCTGCTTGCGCCGTTGAGGCATCGCCTATCAATAAAAAGGCGGCGCTTTCTCCTGGGATAAAACCATCCATCACTCCGGTTGCTGTAATGCGATGATCTCGGGTTAACGTAGCAATTAAATGCAGATCAATGTAACTATCAACGCCCCCCACAATCACCTGCCTTCCCGGGTGATTTTCAATATATATCATTGCGGCTTCTAACGCATAAAGACCCGCTGTACGCCCAAAGGGGAAGACATAACTATTATCAATATCAATAGACTGCTTGCTCTGCGCCTTCAATAGTTTAAGAAAGTTATCACTGATAATAGAGCGGCGCCCAGGGAGTTTTTCCGGGCCAGCGAGGAAGAGCGGTAATGGCTCACTCTCTGTGCACTTTTCAAACAAAGTCGTCAATGGGCGCGTGGCTAATCTTAATAAACGTTGCTGCCGAGTGGTTATACCCCCCTTTTTAGCCAGCTCATCGTCGAGTGGTGGCAGAGCCTCCTCGGGTACTAGTGCCATCTTAAGCGGGGATAACTTTTGGTTATAAAAAGACGTTTCACCAAAGCAGTTAATATCTGCTCTCACTGCCGCGGTCACCAGCATCACATCATCTCCAAGCGGTGATAACATGGTGACGTCATTTACAAAAACAGGCCTTGTGGGGCGCTGAAATGTAGCTGAATTTGATGTCGATTTTGTTTGTTCGTTAGCTGTCATATCGGGTCGTTATTTAATTAAACCATTACCTCTATCATTGTAATGATAATTCAGTAGTGGGTATTTGCATTACAGAGCTGCCTCCGCGCCAAATCAGCGGCACCAGTTTTAACATCTCGCTCATGACACGTCTCCCAGCCCATGTACTCAACAAATATAGTTTTCATTTAGAAAGACTAATTCCTACATCGCTAATCTTTAACGCCTGCTTGTCACACGTAACGGCGGCTCGCCATACCATGCCCAGCCTTAATTGATTCGGCTCTATGATCAACGTTTCCAGATTAAATGCTGGCCGCTTAATCTCGTTCGCCATCGAAACCTCTGCATTTAACTTAATGTAGGGCAGCTCAAAATTAATCGCACCCGCGGGATGCATATGTGTAATAGAGACTGCCTCGCCACCCTTGAGAAACCCAGGATAAACCAAATCAGGATGTGCGGTATTAAAGAAGCGCTTATCAAAATCCTCCGGCAAATAGGGCGCTCGACTCGTTTGCCAACGCTCATCATAAGTACCTGCATATTGAGCGCGTGATGACCAGTGCGACGCAACCGCAGCAAAACAGGCCGGTACTGGCTGCTGATCAAAGCGTGTAATAAGACCACCAGGATTTTCCAGGTTAGGCAGTGCCTCGCCGTCCATCTCTTCGACCTGACATCCGCCCGCAAAGCCACGCCCCACCGGGTTACGTTCTTCTGCTGTGGCTACCACACCATCAATAAGGTGGGCACCACCAAATGCCTTTTCATAAATCAGCGGCATGGTGGTGAATGGTTGAGCAGCGCTGATACGGCCATCTTGCCATTCACGGTCACCAAAGAGACGGATGTTTTTATGGATCTCTCCAATGCTAAGGCTCACATCTAACTGACGAACTTCTTTTCCATCGGGGACATAGGCATCACCCAGCATAACGATATCGCTACTAAGCTTTCCAAGGTGATAATCAGAGGCGTACTTAATGCTCGATTCCCCCGGTTCACCCCAATATTCATCTGCCTCCAGTAGTGGCTGCTGCTCATCGGCAAGCGTCCACTGCGGCCCAATATTGAACGTCGCCCTCACCATCAGGTATAGCGTATCAATGGCCTTTTCATCGGGGAAAAGGGCCATACTGGCTGCAAAGGGGGTACTGTTATGAAGCTGTAACATAATGCGAAGGTGCTTGAGGTTCCTTAGTTAACCTGCACCGAGCCACCCATAATACGATTCACGCCGCTAGATCGGTTGAGCAGATATTTGCCACGAATAAGCACCTTGCCTGATTTAGTCAGCGTGATACTGGACTCACCACACTTAAAGACAATTTCTTCCTGCGCTTCAAAGACCATGCGCTTGCCGTTGATCTCAACATCATCAACATTCAGATCACTTTCGATCGCAACGCCATCATCACTCGCCTGCGCAGCTTGCTCATAATTTTCCAGCATCGCCTGTAGAGGGCTATGGATCATCCCCATCACTATTGGCTGATGAAGGTCACCGTTAGCAAACAGCAATGCCACCTGTCGCCCTAGATGTTGATGACTCAAGCCCAGCGTGGTGATTGCCACTAAAGGCTCATCTACCGGACTACCCTGAAAATCAACCAGCAACTGTCCCTGTTCACCAATCACCACCAGCGTACCAATGATGACTTCACCGGGAGCTATTGCAGCAGAAGTGTTTTCACCCTCTCTTTGAATTGTTTCAGGCGCTTTATAATTCATCAGTCAACGTCATTAATTAGTGATTACCTTGCTTCCTTTAATCACCACATTGGCAGACCCTTTGATATTAATGTTCTTGCCACTCAACGTGATATCACCATTACTTTTCATCACAATCTGCGCAGCACCCGTTTTAATGGTAATTTTGTCATCCGCCTGCAGCGTGATTGTTTTGGCTTGCAATGCATAGTCTTTCGTCACATTTTCAATGTATTGACCTTTTACTGATTCTTTCAGGTCTTGATTAATCGTAATGGACATATTACCCATCACTGACTCTTGATGATCCTTACCCACATCAATCGTTTTATTTTTCTTGATGGTCTCAGTTTGATTATTGTTAACCGTCTTATTGCGGTCGTTCTCAATCGTTGAGTTTTCATCGTTCTTAATCGTTTTGGTACGGTCATTATCGACTGTCAAGGTTTCGTTATTCTCAACCATCGTGTCCAGGTCTTTCTCTGCATGCACATAGACCTGCTCTGAGCCTTTTTTATCTTCGAAACGCAACTCGTTATAATTCGCTGCACCCGCGCCTTTGGTTGAGCGCGTTTTAATCCCGCTCTGTGTTTTTGAGCTATAAGGCGGCTTGTTCACGCCATTATAGACAGCGCCGGTAACGATTGGCCGGTCCGGATCGCCATCAAGGAAAGAGACAATCACCTCATGGCCGATACGAGGAATAAATGAACTGCCCCAGCCATTACCGGCCCATGACTGCATCACACGTAAAAAGCAGGAACTGTTTTCATCCTTTTTTCCATCACGATCCCAGATAAACTGAACCTTAATCCGACCAAACTCGTCGATATAAACCTCTTCACCTGCAGGGCCGGTGACCATGGCCGATTGAGGCCCCCGCATCACCGGGCGCGGGTGTGTTTGCAATGGTCTGAAATGAACATCAGATGGAATGCAGGTAAAATCATTACTATAACTACTCGCACCGCCCGTCGCCCCCGTATAATAACTGGATTCACGCGCCTCATGATGAACTTCCAGCAGAATGTAGCTGCCTTTCTCGCCCTTGGCTTCATGTTTGTCCAGAACAAAAAATCCGCCTGCGTAAAAAGTACTGCAATTACTCGATCCCTGGATCGTATCCATTGCCACTTCTTCAGCATCCATGCGGATTTTAACCAGATCAGCGCCAAGGCCAGCCTCATACAACCCCGGATATTCATAGTGCTTAAATTTATCGTTATTGGCGTATTTGCTTTTCGAGGCACGCTCAACCATTAAATTCTTATTGGGTTCTTTGAAATTATAATCATTTAAGGTCCAACCGCCTTTCCTGAATTCATGATGGTGCTCCCAATGCATCACTTGAGAATCTAATGCAGAGCCCCTTGAATAGCTTAAGTTTGTTTCAGCGCATTCGTCATAAGCATTCACTTTATCGACAATGATTAAGGTGTGCTTATTATCCTCATGGGCGAAATAATAGGCATAACCCTCCTCCTCTAGCAATCTTGAAATAAATTGCAGGTCACTCTCACCATATTGCACACAATATTCGCGCACTTCACCGCCTGTCGCACGAAAATCAAAATCACTAAACCCCAGATCCTGAAATACCTGACCAACTATTTCTTTAGTATTCTTGTTTTGAAAAATACGACGGCCTTCGGTTCGCGACAGGAACCACAACCATGACACCATGGTGAGCCGGTATTCGCGCAAGCCGCTCCCATCAACCTCACCAAAAGAGAATTGCTGAACAAAGCCGTTAAACACTCGTTCATGTTTGTTTTGAATTTTTACGGTAATTTGCTTACCAATAATTTCATCCGGAGCGATGTCCAGATGAGTAGAAAGCACCGTAAGCTGAAACCGAAAGGGGGATGAAATAGATTCCATGCCATCAAACGACGTCAATAGCAGTACATCTTTTCCCAATGGTGTAGCAACAGAAATTAATCGACTGTCCTGAGTAAAGCCACTCATTTAACTAAGCCCCCTAATCCAAGATTAGATTAATAACACATCCGCCCTCGGGCAATCCTGTGCGTAGTCAGACAAACAAAGACGGCACCGCCATCAGCAGTGCCGCCATTGTAAATGGTGTTACGCGGCTGTACCCGCTGACACGTCATAACCAAAACGGCTTGGACCGCCGCCTTTATTAGCCAGGTCATGCCCAGTATACGAAATAGTACACTTAGAATAGCTCAAGCTAATTGTTTCGTACGGAAGGTCGTCGCCAGCAGCTTCAAAAGAGAAGCTGCTCACAATGCAATTTTCCAGTTCATAGGTAATAAACTCTTTCAATTGATCGTTATCACCCGTCTGAACAAAATGAATTTTTGCATTTTTACCCGAGGCACCCAAGATTGATGACTTAAAAAATGCCGCAGAAGAACTATCTGCTGCTTTTGCCAGGCTCACCTCAGAAAAAGATGGCTTGCTAGACTCACGGTTAGACATATTCCCCGTTTCCATTGACACCGCGCGTGTAACAGAAAAAGATGCTGAATCGATTTTCACCTGCTGCTCGTAACCCACTGCAGTCACATCACCTTCAATCCCTTCAAACTCTAAATATATTGCCATTATTCTTACCCTCGCTAACTATGCTTCTTTCAATTACGTAATATTAAGGAACCCCAAAAAACCCCTTATCTTACAACAAATCCCAACCACCTTCAATATATCTAAACAGGCTTTTTACAACAAGCACAAGCCGCTAAATCCAACCTATACCTATACCCTACAATCCGACTTATTACACATCATAAGACATGATTTCAGGCCATCAAAACCCATACTGAAGGTCAAAAAGCATTCTCATGCTATCAACCTCTGGCTGAGCGTCCGACTCAGAGAACTCATCAAACACGGGAAAACCAAACTGTAAATTCCCGCTAAAACCATCACCGTGAGTAAACTGAAAACCAAAACCAACATCAGCCAGCGTGCCGCTCACATCACGCTCGCCTGCTAATAGTGCATATTGCTGACCCACACCAATATCGATAAAAAGCACAGGCTTGACAAAATCATCAAAGCGGGCATTTCCGATGCTAAAGCTCAGAAAATCTGGACTGTTAAATATCCAGTCCGCACCAATATACAACGCATCGTCCGCAGTAAAAAAGCTGGGTGTGAAGCCCCTCGCCCGAGTGGGCCCTGCCAATGAAAAACGCGCAATCTTTGACAGGTTCACCCCTGAATACTGAAAACTTGAACGATAAAGCAGGCGCGACTCACTCTCCGTGAACGGTACTTTAAGAAAAGTCAGCAGTGTGTAGTCTAGCGATAAAATGTGGTAGTTTTTTTTCTGCCCTGTTGTTG
The DNA here is from genome assembly GCA_002401765.2 of Thiotrichaceae bacterium. GTDB lineage: Bacteria > Pseudomonadota > Gammaproteobacteria > SZUA-140 > SZUA-140 > SZUA-76. The sequence goes on along the minus strand of NVTY02000036.1, from coordinate 1,620 downwards.
CCCCAAAATCAAAACGACCCCTAGTATATTTGATACTACCATCATGTAATCGTTTATTTTCATCATCAAGAAAATCAAAATTGTATTTAAATGACAAATGCGTTAGTTTTTCATCCAGTGCATTATTCAAATCAAGTGCACCGCCAATTTGTAAATCAGACGTGATTGATTCAGAGCGCAATTCATAGCTACTATTTTTTGTGCGGCCACGCTGCTCGATATAACGAATATTAAAGGCGAGTACATCCACCTCGCCATTCAATTCAAGATCAGCCACCTGCGTTCGGTCAACAGCAAATTGATTCCGAGATGACTCCAGCCCCAGGCGAAAACGCGGGCTAAAGAAATGACTGTTATAAGCAAATTGCCAATAAGTTGTATTATCCGGTGACTCTGCCCGCAGTAGACTGACACGCAGGTAATCGGCTAATCCCAACGTATTATTCAATTGAATATCAGTATAAAGACGATACAAACCCGCCTCATCAGTGCCGTGATTATCGAGTCGCACATGCCCCATGTAACGACGCTCATCTTTTACATTAATGCTCAGGTGCGTATCACCAACCTGCGCACCTGGCTCGAAGAAGCCATCAACCGTCAGCCCCGGATAATCACTAATAACAAACAGGCTCTCTTCAATCATTTTATTGGTAACAGGCTCTCCTAAGAGTCCATCAAAAACCATCTTCAATGTCTCTGCCTTATATAACGCATTGCCATTAATAGACACTTCACCCAGCATGCCCAGCAACAAGGTCAGGTTGACCACACCATCACGCACACGCTGCTTGGGGATATAGGCCTTAGCCAGTACAAACCCTCGTTGCCGATAAAAACGGGTAATCTCATGCGCAACGGTTTCAATTTGCCCAAGGGTGACCCCGCGCTTACTACGCTGCCCACGAATCAGCCAAACTAACTTCTGCACCTCCAACGGACTGACATGACGATCAACCGTCTCCTCTTCAATATTAGAGAGAAGGTCAGAGAGCTCGCCCAGCTCATCAACCGTATAGCCAGACTCCAGCAACTCCCCCTCGCCCATCAATTCAAAGCGAATCCCCTCTACCAGGTCAGCTAACGCTTGATGCGTAATGCCTAGCTCAGGGTATTCTACTAGGCCCTGAATCCTAAACTCAGAGACAGAGAGTCGCGGCCCAGCCGTAGGATCCGGCGAGCGATCCTTTAACGCAGGCACATCCATATCGCGCAACATGGTTTTCTCTTCAGCCGCGCCAAATTGCTCAATCTCAGGCATCTCCAAAAAACCAGCCGTTAATGCTGCACTATAAACAGCAAACATCACAACGGTTGCCGAGATTCTATTCTTTCTTGTCATTTAATTGTTACTTTCTAAATCAAAATAATCAGGGATACGCACTCACTCAGTAGCCGCCGCGCACTTAAAAGATCACACATCATCTTCTAACGCGAATGCTTCCTCCTCCTCTTCTTCGTCACTGCCTGTGCCCTGATCCGCTGGCAGGCGTAACGAGGTATCACCATAGTTATAGTTTCTAACCTCGGCAAAGATGGCGGGGTCTATATTCGCCAGCGAACCAATGTCCACTCGCTGCTGCCCACTCAGACCACTCGTCGCATCCCCTTCAATTAAGT